>JAJRTK010000104.1 GCA_024278345.1 bacterium
GCGCAGCGCACAAAAATGTGGGTCCAGGGAGTGCGCTCCCTGGCGTGGGTCTGGGAGCGGCGCTCCCAGCGGAGGTCCGGAGGCGGAGCCTCCGCCGGGTTCCAGGGCTGGAAGCCCTGGGGCTGGACCCGAAGTTCACAGGGTGGCCGGAACGATGACCAAGGCCGGGGGGCTACCGTGCGAGTGGCGGCGGACGCGGGGAACTCGCGCCGCAGGCGCGGGTCGGTGCCGCCGGGAGCGGAACGCAACCCAATGGAGGCTCATCCGCCACGGTCTTTTCCCGGAAGGTTTGAGCATGGATGAGAAAAGAGCTTGCTACGTGGCCGGCGCGTTCGACCCCAACCGGGTCGGGGAGCGGGTTGCGGGAGAATTGGTGGTCAAAACTGGCTTTTTGCGTTTCGTTTGGGAGGAGGGCAGGCTGGATCTCCCTTTTTCCGGGCTGGAGCTGCGGAGGGGAGGCGCCAACGACCGGGTGATTTTCTTTAGTCATCCGTCGAAGCCGGATTGGACGCTTTTTACGACGGACCGGAGCATCTTGGGAAACCCAAGATTCCGCCAGGCACCGGCTGTTTCCCAGCAGATTGCGTACCTTCAGCGGGCGGGGCGGAGCAAATGGTTGATAGGGTTGGTCGTTTTCTTGGCGGTGGTTGCCGGCCTTTGGGGGCTGACCTGGCTCAAGGATCCCGTGGTCGGCCTGGTGGCTCGGGCGGTACCGGCCAGTGCGGAAGTCAAGCTGGGGGAGATTGTTTACGCCCAGGTGGAGTCGAGTCAGACAATTCTGGATGACAAGGCCTTGACGGAAACCGTTCGCCGGATGGCCGAACCGCTGTTGGACGTGCTTCCCGAGCTGGGATACGAGTTTCGGTTCCACATAGCGGTTTCGGCCGAAATCAACGCCTTCGCGCTTCCCGGTGGCAACGTCGTTTTGAACTCGGGGCTGCTGCTGAGGGCGGAGCGGCCCGAGGAAGTGCTCGGGGTGTTGGCCCATGAGTTGGCTCACGTGACGGAGCGCCACAGTCTGCGACAGATCATCAGTTCCGTAGGTTTGTTCATGGTGGTGCAGACGTTTTTGGGGGATGTGAGTGGTCTGATTGCCGTGGTTGCCGATGGTGGGACGCAGCTTTTGCAGCTTGGTTTTTCCAGGGATTTCGAGCGGGAAGCGGATGGTGTGGGCTGGGCCTATTTGTTGGATGCCCGGATCGATCCCACCGGGATGATCGCTTTTTTCAAGAAGCTTGCGGAGAAAGAGAAGCTCGGCAAGCTTGCTGATGTGCGGCAGGGACTGGAATTCCTGAGCACGCACCCGGCCACTGGCGAGCGGATCGAACGACTGGAAGAGAGGTGGCGTGAGCTCCCGGAAGTGGGGAGGTTTCGGAGCATTGGCATCGATTTTCCCGCGTTTCAAGAGCGATTGCGCGTGGCGGGAAAGCAAACTCAGGCTATGTCCATCGTTCCGGCCACCCTACGACGCGGAGCGTCGTACAGAAATGTGGGTCCAGGGAGCTAGCTCCCTGGCGTGGGTCTGGGAGCAGCGCTCCCAGCGGAGGTTTGGAGGCAGAGCCTCCGCCGGGTTCCAGCCCTGGGGTTGCGCCCGGATTCTACGAGGTGGCCGGGGCCGAGCGCCAGCGAGAGCTGCCGAAGGCACCAACGATGGACGAGGCCCAAACTCAAAAGTGTCGGCAAGAGCGAGTATCAGGAAGGAGACTTTCGGGGGGGGAGAGGAAACAGGAGTCTTCACAGGCGGACAGGTAGGGAAAGGAGTCTTGTGGGTATGAAGGTGAGTATCGATGGGTCACCGGCCTTTGCGCATCTGCAGGTCGATTTGGAGCCCGGGGAAAGCATTGTCGCCGAGTCCGATGCCATGGCGAGCATGGCTGCGGATCTCGACATGGAAGCCAGTTTCAATGGAGGTTTTTTCTCTGCGCTGGCCAAGAAATTTTTGGGGGGTGAATCCCTTTTCGTCAATACCTTTACCAACAATAGGTCCGGTGTGCGGCGGTTGACGCTGACCCAGGGCACGCCAGGGGAGATTCGGGAGGTTCGTCTGAGCGGGCGCAGCTTATGTCTTCAGCCAGGGGCCTTTATCGCGGCGACGCCCGGCGTGAAATTGGGGACGAAGTGGGCGGGTTTCGCCTCGTTTATCGGGCGCGAGGGCCTGTTCAAACTACAAGTTTCCGGGACCGGGACGCTGTGGTACGGTGCGTACGGGTCTCTGGTGGAGAAGCAGATCGAGGGCGAATACATCGTTGATACAGGCCATTTGGTCGCTTACGATCCGGGGATGAAGCTCAAGGTGGGATTGGCCGGCGGAATTTTTTCGAGCTTTTTTGGCGGAGAAGGACTTGTGACCCGAGTGATCGGGCGCGGCAAGATCGTTCTCCAAAGCCGGAGTCTCAGCGGGTTGGCCGGTTGGCTGAATCCAAGACTGTAGCTGGAAAAACGCTGGGAAAAAGGGACCGGCTGCCTCAAGAATTGGGCCTCACGAAAGTGAGGAAGTGGGCCTCATAAAAACTGGATGGTATTCCTCTTTCAGGGCAAGCGATGGGAAAAGGGGCGGAAATGGCGAGGGGCGGCGGACGGATTGCCGCCGCCATGAGCGGAACGTAACGCATTGAAGAAGTTCGTCTCAAAAACCATGCCCTCAATCAGTGGCACCATCGAAAACTGACGTTGAAGGAAATCTGACATGGAAGTCGAACTTGTTCACAGACCCGGTGCTTCGGCGGCCAAGGTGAGCTTGGGGCCAAGGGAAACCTGCACCGCGGAGGCCGGTGCCATGATCGCCATGAGCGGCGATATGGGGATTGAGACCACGACTCACAAGAAGGGGTCTGGCGGCATCTTCAAGGCGATGAAGCGTATGATCGCCGGAGAGTCGTTTTTCTTGAACCACTTCACTGCCGGGCCAACTGGCGGCGAGCTTTGGTTGGCGACGACGTTGCCGGGCGACATGATGGCCTACGATCTCCGCGGCGAGAATCTCATCGTTCAAGGGGGTTCTTATGTCTGCTCGGAGGCGGGAGTCGAGATCGATCTTGGCTGGCAAGGCCTCAAATCCCTGTTTTCCGGCGAGGGGGTTTTTTGGCTCCATCTCAAGGGGAATGGCAAAGCGGTCATCAATTCGTTCGGAGCGATTTATCCCGTGGAGGTCGATGGAGAAACCATTGTCGATACTGGGCATATCGTCGCCTTCAACGAGACGCTGGACTTCGACATTACCAAGGCGGGCGCGAGCTGGATCTCATCTTTTCTGGGCGGAGAAGGCCTCGTTTGCAAGTTCCGGGGCCGGGGTACTGTTTGGTGCCAGTCCCACAACGCGCCAGGTTTCGGCAAGGCACTGGGGCCGCTTCTCAGATCCCGCTGAAGGAGAGTAACGGATGAATCAGCAGACTTCGGATTACGGATATTCCATTGATTGTCAGCCCGATTACGCTTTCCTCACGGTCCGGATTCCGGCGGGGAAGATGCTCAAAGTGGAGGCCTCCGCCATGGCTTCCATGGATGTGACCCTCAAGATGAAGACCAAGCTCAAGGGCGGCTTTGGGCGGTTTCTGACGGGGGAGTCTCTCTTCATGAACGAGTTCACGGCGGAAGGCGGCCCCGGGGAGATCAAGATCGCGCCGGGTTCGCCGGGCGACATGGATCACGTCTACCTCGAGGGAAATGACGTCATCTACTTGCAGAACTCGGCCTATGTGGCCAGCGGACCCGGTGTCCAGGTGGAGAGCAAGTGGCAGGGCTTTACGAAGGGTTTCTTTTCAGGTGAGTCCCTCTTCCTGATCCGCTGTTCCGGGAGGGGCGATTTGTGGTTCAATACCTATGGGGCGATGATCCGCATCGATGTGGATGGGGAGTATGTCGTGGACACGGGGTTCATCGTGGCTTTCACGGAGGGTCTTGATTACCGTGTTTCCAGAGTTGGAGGCTACAAATCGCTCTTCTTGTCCGGTGAAGGGTTTGTTTGCCGGTTTCGTGGGCAGGGAAGGCTTTGGATCCAGACGCGGCAGCTCCCGGCGTTCCGGCAGTGGATTTGGCGTTACCGGCCCGCGAAGAGCAGCAACTAGTGTCCGCGCGGAGTTGACACTCGCCCCTTTGAAACGCCTTGGAAAACTTCCACCGCCAAGGATGCTTGAGGCGCGGTGGAGCGGCAGGAGCGGAGAGACTCCATGGAGTTTGCACCTGGTGAACGGTTGATGCACTACGAGATTGTTCATCGGTTGGGCGGCGGTCGGATCGTGGACGTTTACCGGGCACGGGATCTCCAACTAGAACGGGAAGTCGTGCTGAAGTTTCTTTCCGAAACTCTAGCCAGGAACCCCCGTTCCGTGGCGCGTTTTACTGCCCGCGCCAAGGCTTTGGCCGCCTTGAATCACCCGGACTTCGCCGCCATTTATGGCGTCGAAGAGAGGGACGGACTCCATTTTGTCGTCATGGAGTTCGTGGAGGGCGAGCCGATCTCGGAGCTCATCCCAGCCACGGGACTTGAGCTTCAACCCTTTTCTCGCTGGGCCATGGCCTTGGCTCAGGCGATGTCTTTTGCCCACAAGAGTGGTTTGACCCACGGCGCTTTGGAGTTGGCGGATATCTTCCTCGACAAGTACGGGCATCTCAAAATCATCGGTTTCGATTTCCTCCGTCACGGAAAGGAGGGCGTGGGAGAGGGAGGCTCTTTTCCGGGGGGGCCGGAGCCGCTGGAGATGACCCAGGCTCTCCATGAGCTCCAAGGCGTCGGTCCAGATGGAATGGTGGCGGCGTTGGCCAGCATGCCGGAGGGAGTCCGCGGGAAGCCCTTGGAGCCAGAGGCGGATATCTCCTCTTTGGGCGGCATCCTTTACGAGATGGTTACGGGTCGTCCCCCTTGCTCTGCCAAGGAATCCAATCGTTCGACACTTTCGATTCTGGTGAAAAGACTGGGACGGTCCAAAGATGGCGGAGCCCCTTTGCCTAGGGGGCTTGAGAGGATCTTTAGGGGTTGTCTGACCAAGAGTCCGAAGGCGAGGTTCCAGAGCATGGAGGAACTCTCAGGAGCTTTGGAACTGTTTCAGCGGGAGTTGTTCTCTTCGGAGGGCAACTTTTCCGAGAATGGCGTCGTTCGTCGGCGGTTGCCTCCGGGAAGATCAATCGCGGCAGCCATTGTGGCCGTGGGGATTCTAGTCATCGCAGGCTGCGTGCTCTGGTGCTGGACCGAGGAGTCGGACCCAAGCAGAAATATGAAACCCGTAGTGACGTGGCCGGGAAGGGAATGGAATTGCCACGTTTCACCGGATGCACGGTGGATTTCCTTTATTTCCGAAAGCGATGGCGGCGAAGGAGTTTGGCTTTGCCCCGTGGGTGGCGGCGAGTTCCGCCAGGTCTTTGCCCGGGACCAGGCTTCTCTTTTGGGCCATTTGTGGTCACCCGATGGCAATCGCCTGCTGATTCTGTTCAAGCGCTTTGGAAAAAAAGTCCTGGAGATTGTTCCTGCGTTTGGTGGAACAAGGGGGAGGGAGGTGATTTCGGAAAAGCTCGATCTCCAAGGGATGGTTTTGGTTCGCTGGGCCAAGGGGGGCATCTATTTGGAGCGTTCGGGTCAAGGGTTGTTTCGCTACCAGTTGGATTCTGGAAGGCTCCGGCTGGTCTTGCCATCTTCCGATTCGGAAGGTGAACGCGTAGACTTTGATGTTCGGCCTGACGAGAAAGAGCTCGCTTATTGCACTTTCGAAGGGGGTCGGAGTATTCTTTGGGTTTCCGGGATGGATGGAGCACGGCCTCGAAAGCTCACGAATGACGGTGCATCAGATTTTCATCCGCGGTGGCGCAGAGGGCGAAAGTGGGAGCTTCTCTTCTCTTCAAACCGAGGAGGCCAGTACGATCTTTGGTCCGTCAAGACTGAGAGGGGAGTACCAATACGCCTTGCCTCCGGTGCGGGTATCGAGAAGGCGGGAGTCGTTTCTTCCGACGGTTCATTGGTGGCGTTTCAAAGAGTCGTGGAGAGGGCCGATATCTATCTTTTCGATCCGGCAACCGACCGCGGCCACCTTTTGACGGGGAACACCTTGCAGGAGCTTTGGCCCAGTTGTTCTCGCCGCAATCGCCTTGTAGCGTTCCAGCGTGGGGGAGTTGTCAGAAGCCATTTGATGGTGTACGGGGCGAATATCTTCTTGGGAAGGCTCGACGGGCACGGGCTTCAAGATACAAGGCCCGTGGTGGTGAAAGGGGGGCGGCCAAGCTTGTCTTCGGAAGGGCGCTTTCTGGCTTTTGTCCAGAAGGGAGCCGAATCACTGGAACTTTGGAATCTGGATCTCGCTACCGAACGGAGATGGCGGTTGACGGAGCGCTTTGTGCCCCATGGGCTTGAGAAGCCGATCTTGGCCTGGAGCAGGCAAAATATGGCTTGGAGCTCTTCAAGGGAGGAGTTCTACTTCGTATCGGAGACAAAGGGCGGTGGCCAGGAAATCCAGCGGCTCGATTGTGACAAGAAGAAACGTCCCGAGCGTCTGCTGGAGGTACCCAAAGGGAAGGCGGTGGGCGACCTTCTACCCTCGTCAGATGGACGGCGCCTTGCCTATGTGCGGTCAGCGGAGATCGACGGGAGCGAAGTACTTTGCGTTCGCGATCTGGGGTCGGGCCTGGAAACACCGTTATGGAGGTTCAAGGGAGCACCGGGGACCGCGGCTTACTGGCCAGGGTGGCTGGAAGATGGCGCTGGCTTGATCGCCCTTCGGGGACGTGAGGCTCACGGCGGTGGGGGACGTCTCGAAGTGTTGCGGATAGGGTTGGACGGCGAAGTCAATGGCCTCGGTGAGATTGCCCATGGTTTCGGCGCCACGGCCCGCCTGGTACCCGGGGCGGAGAGCCTCATTCTGGTGGGAGCCGAGAGGGCGGGTGGCCCTAGAAACCTCTACGAGTTTCGGTTGTCTGATGGGACTCTCCAGCGCTTGACGGAAAACAGTATCGCCGGAATCAGCTTTTCGGGGATTGAGGTTTTGCCCGATGGCCGCTTTCTCTATTCCAGGCAGGAGACCCGGGGGGATATCTTCGGGATCTGGTTTCACGATTGAGCTCAAGAGCCCTTTCCACGCCGGATGTTGTAGACTGCTTTGGCCGTGGCGATGGGCTTTTCCTTGCGGCCTGCATGATAGACGATCACATCGACGACCGCGACTCGGTTTCCCATTCGGATCACCGTGGCATCCGCCATCAAGGTTGCCTTGTCCCCCGGTCGGAGGTAGTCGATTCGAAGATCCACGGTACTGGCGCGGTCGCTGGGATTGACGAAACGGCTGAAGACCGCTGCTCCACCGGCGGTATCCGCCAGCGCCGAAATCACCCCCCCGTGGATGGCGGGGCGCCAGGGATCTCCGATGAGCTCCGGGCGAAACGGGATCCGTAGCCGTGCCTTGCCATCGCCTACACTATCGATCTCGATGCCCAGAAGCGCGTTGAAGGGGATCTGTTGTTCCATGAACCGCACGGCGTCCGGGGATACCGCCGAGCCGGGCCTCTTTTTCGTCACGTCGCTAGATTCTGAGGGTTGATGAAAGCTCAACGCTTTTCTCCATTGGGGGTGGACCCGACTTCTTATCACGTTTCTACCGCGGCGGCCGATCCACCGTCTTCACCGGCGTCCTTGTCGGCCGACCCAACAACGGATTGCACGGGTGGGATGAAAACCGGTCATGCTCTTCGGCGAGGTCGCGGATCTCCGTAAATCCTTTACTTTCTTTCTGTTGCGTTCCGCTCCCATCAGGCGCCATCCGGCACCCGCTGCTCGCCATTGTCGCCGCTCTCCATCCATTGCCCGAAAGTTGGGGACCTATCAGGTCCGGTTGACAAGTCCACGCACGAAAGGAACCCACCGTTCAATTCCGTGAATCCCGTCCAGCCCGCCACCGGCAAGATGCCGGTGCCACCAGGGCGGCGCCGCGGAGTGTAAAGCAAA
>JAJRTK010000004.1 GCA_024278345.1 bacterium
AAGGGGCCGAGCGAAGCGTGCCTTGACTGGCACTGGGCACCGGATTACCTCAAAAATCTTCCAGCTCTACGCTTGACATTCAAGACAGTTGCTGGACCCACATTTTTTGTACGGTGGGCCTCGCTTATGCTCGGCGTCTCGCTTCGCTCGGCACCACATTTTCCTTTTTTTTCCTGTTCTGTCCCGCCTTGCGTGGATGCCCGAAAGGAGGAAGCGATCGACCACCGGGAAACCTCTGAAGATGGAACGCGGGCGGCCTCGGCAAACCTGGACTTTTGCGGACGACCGTTGTGGAGTAGTCTTCCTGAAAGCCACCTGCACTCTTTTCGGGAGAACGATCCATGACCCAGGCAGTATTGGAGAGCACGCGGACCGCGCCGCCTTTCGCCGCGGCGCGGCTGCAGGCCCAGGGCAAGGGCGGCGGCGAAGAACTCGGAGTCCCCCCGGCTGAGGAAGAAGAGCTTCCTCACGCGGGCGGCGGGTCCATGGAGAACCGGGGGCTCGGCGAAGACGTCGAGATTCCGCCCACGGAGGACCAACTTCCGTACAGCGATGGAGTGCCCATGGAGAGCGAGCGACACTTTTTGCAGATGAGCTTGTTGTTGGAAAGCCTCAAGTTGGCCTGGAAGGAGCGGGACGACTTCTACGCGGGCGGGGACATGTTCGTCTATTTCAGCCTCGACCAGACCAAGGGACGCGACTTTCGCGGGCCCGATTTTTTCGTGGTTCTCGATGTCCCCAGGCGAGAGCGGAAGAGCTGGGTCGTGTGGCAGGAGGGGAAGGGGCCCGACCTCGTTCTGGAGCTTCTTTCGGAGAGCACGGCGGAGGTGGATCGGGGAGAGAAAAAGGAGGTGTACGAGAAGCAGCTCCGGGTTCCGGAATACTACTGGTACGACCCGTTCACCCAAGAGTTGGCGGGGTTTTACTTGCAGGGCGGCCGGTACGTGGCCCTGGAAGGCGATGGGGGGACGGGGCTTACGAGCCGGTTGCTGGGGCTTCAGCTAGAGGTGCGGGAGGGGCTTTACCAGGGGCTCCGAGCGCCTTGGCTCCGGTGGGCGACCTTGGAAGGGGAGATTTTGCCCACGGCGGAAGAGGCGGCGCAAAAGGCGGAAGAGGCGGCGCAAAAGGCGGAAGAGACCGCGCAAAAGGCGGAAGAGACCGCGCAAAAGGCGGTGGAACGGGCGAAACTGCTGGCGGAGAAGCTCCGGGAGCTGGGCGTGGACCCCGATAGCTTAGGGGGGCTGGCGTTCCCGGGCTCGTGAGTCGCAAGTTCCCCTCTGCCATCCATGACACCAGCGAAACCCGTTTCGGCATTTGCGAGACAAGAACTGCGTCCCGCCCCTTGAAATCGCCTTGGCAAGGGAATCATGCCTCGCAGGTCTTCCCTTTCGATGGAAGGCTTCGACAGTTCTCCATGGCGAAGGCGGGACGCCTTCGCCATGGAGAACCGGGGGATCGGCGAAAACGTCGAGATTCCGCCGACGGAGGAGGAAATTCCTTACAGCGATGGACTGCCCATGGAGAGCGAGCGCCACTTTTTTCAGATGAGCTTGGGGTTGGAAAGCCTCAAGTTGGCCTGGAAGGAGCGGGACGACTTCTACGCGGGTGGGGACATGTTCGTCTATTTCAGCCTGGACCAGGTGAAGGGGCGGGATTTTCGCGGGCCGGATTTTTTCGTGGTTCTCGGCGTCCCCAGGCGAGAACGGAAGAGCTGGGTGTGGCTGTCAACACCCTCAAAAAGGCTCTGGCGGCCGGGAATGAAGCGGATGTTCACCAGGAAATGGAGCGCCTGGAGGTTCATGCGCGGCGTGAAATCCGGGCAGGGGAGGAACGCCTTGACCTCGGAAGCGAAAGCCAGCTTCCTGGGCCGCCGCCAGAGGTAGAGAGGCTTGATTCCCAGGTGATCGCGCACCAGGAGGAGCTTGCGCCGGCGGCTGTCCCAGAGGGCGATGGCGAACATGCCATCCAGGCGGCGGGGAAAGTCGTCGCCGAACTCCTTGTACAGGTGGGGGATCACCTCGGTATCGGTGGAGGAACGGAAGACGTGACCCCTCTTCCCCAGATCCCGGCGGAGTTCGCGAAAGTTGTAGATTTCGCCGTTCTGGACGGCGACGATGGACCGGTCCTCGGAATAGACGGGCTGCCGCCCACCAGAAAGGTCGATGATGCTCAGCCGCTGGTTGGCCAGGTAGAGGCTCGGTCCGGGCTCCTCGAAAAACCCCCTTCGCCGGGCCCACGATGGACGAGCATCGCCGCCATTCGCCGAGTCAGCTCGGGGCTTCCAAAACCCAGGATTCCGCAAATTCCACACATGAGTAGGGCCCTTTCTCCCGTGGGACTCGCCTGATGGTGGCGCAGTCTAGAAAACGGTTTCCCCGAGCGCAACCGTCGGCTCCTGCAAAGCGGCAAAGAGGGTTATCGCCCCCATCTCCTTTCTTGGGTTGCGTTCCGCTCCCGTCGGCGGCAATCCGTCCGCCGACGGGAGCCCCTTGTCACCCGGGGCTTGACCTCCAGCCCACGGGGCACCACCCACCGCCGGGAGCCCGGCGCCGCCCGGGGCTCTATCCCCAGCCCACGGGCACCGCCCACTCGCCATCACCACACCCGCTTCCCCGGACCCGAATCGACCCACGAGGAACGAACGCGGACTTGATCTTCGTGAGACATCTCTGAAATGGATGAAAACGAGAAGTCTTCCAGCCCCCCGGAAGAAAGGCAATGCCAAGTGAAAAAGCGCATTCCGACAGGCAGGCTCCTGGTGGTTCCTTCGATTCGAAGAGAATCATTGCACCCTTTTTGCCTCCACACCTGGTCCGGAGCAAGACGGCGAAAAATCGCCAACCGCCCTTCTCGGAACACCTGGACGCCGCCATGCTCTTTTCCGACATCAGCGGCTTCACCGCTCTCACCGAGTCCCTCTGGAAAAGCGGCCGGGCCGGCGCCGAAGAGATTGCGGCCATCATCAACCTCTGTTTCGATCCCGCCATTGCCGCGATAGAGAGAGAGGGCGGCAGCATCACCAGCTTCGGCGGCGACGCCATCTTCTCCCTCTTCCTCGGACGCCGCGCAGCCTCCCGCGCACTGGCTGCCGCCCGGGCCATCCGCGATTGGTTCCACCGGAACGGGCGGCTCGAGACGAGCCAGGGAACCGCCCACGTCGGCATCTCCCAGGGCCTCCACCTCTCCCGCGTCCGGGGAATCCACCTGGGCACCCCAGAACAGCGACACTACCTGGTGGCCGGTCCCGGCATCGCCGCGCTCCTCCGCTGTGAAGCCGCCGCCAACGCCGGCGAGATCCGACTCTCCAGGGCTGCAAGGAAGCGCCTCCGGCAAGAAGAAGATGGAGGGCCGGCCGCCCACCGACCCAGGGAGGGCGCTAAGACAAGCCACGAGCCAGCCCGCCGCGCCCTGGAGGCGCACCGCCATCCCGGCGGCCGCGGGCCGGAGGCGGACCTGGAACCCAACGAACGCGCCCTGGAGGCGAACTTGGCACTGGATGGGCGGCGGGCGCCCGGGGACCAGCCAACGCCAAGGAGCGGGGGAAACGCCCAAGGAGGCCCGGGACTCCAGGAAGCCCCGCAAGGGCGCCTCCCGGCCAGCGAGGGGGACGCTCTGGACGCGGCCGCTCTCTACCTGCCACCCTATCTGCCGCCCCTCCTGGACAGATACAAAGGTGCCTTCCGCCGCGCCGCCGTCCTCTTCCTCGAAACCAAAGGCTGGTCCCTTCCTCGCCTCCAGGCCTTCTACCTCGACTTGACCCGAAAACTCCGGGACCACGGCGGCGTCCTCTGGAAGACCGACGTCTCCCTCCACGGCGTCAAGTGGCTCTGCATCTTCGGCATTCCCCAGGCCCACGAGCGGGACGCCGAGCGGGCCGCAAGAACGGCCCTAGCCCTGGAGCCGCCCAGGGGCCTTGACTGGCGCGGCGGGCTCCACGAAGACGTCCTCGCCAACCTCATGATTGGAACCGACTCCCGCAGGGCTTTCGACGTCATGGGCGACGTTATCAACACTGCGGCCCGCGCACTGGGGCAGGCCGAATGGGGGAGCCTCCTGGCCACCGAACAGGCCCGCCCAAGACTGGGAGGCATCCAGACCCAATCCTTCGGCCGCCGGCGGGTCAAGGGCAAGGCGGCGCCCCTCCTCCTCCACCGCCTCGTCCGGGCAGAAGGCGTCCAGGCACGCCGCCTCCAGGTGAGCTTTCCCCTGGTGGGCCGGCAAAAGGAGATGGACACCCTGGAAAAGGCCCTCCTCGACGCCAGGGAGGGGCGAGGCTCCGCCACAGGCATCGAGGGCGCCGCGGGACTGGGCAAGAGCCGCCTGAAGTGGGAAACCATACGCCTGGCAAAAAAGATGGGCCACGCAATCCACGAAGGCCGCGCCATTCCTTTCGGCGGCACCGCGTTCTGGGCGGTGAGGGAGCTCCTGGGCCACCTGCTCGGCCTGGGGGACGTCTCGGCGGAATGGAGCCGGGACGCGGTCCTGGAAAAGGTCCGGGAAGCAGCCCAACGCCTGGGCCTCTCCAGAACGGACCGCCACCACCTGGCCAACGTTTTCGGCTTCCGCTTCGACGACTCCGCCCTCCGCCACCTGGACGGCAAGGCCATCCGCCTCAACAACATGCTGGCCATCAAGAACACCGTGACGGTCGCCGCACGCCATGAGCCGCTCCTCCTGGTCCTGGAGGATCTCCACTGGGCCGACGAGGCCACCCGCGAAGCCGTGACCTGCCTCGCCAAGGGCATCACCTGGAGCAAGGCCCTCCTTCTCCTTCTCTACCGCCCCGAGTACCAGCCCCCCGATCAGGTTCGGGAGATCGTCCTGCCAGAGCTGTCCGGAAAGCTGGTGCGGGAGATGCTTTCCGCGCTGCTGGGAGAGCTCACGGATGAGATTGCAGCTCACGTGGTGGAGAGATCCGGAGGCAATCCCTTCTACGTGGAAGAGCTGCTACGCTACATGCTAGAGTCGGGATGGTTGGCTCCATCAGATAGCGAGTACATGTTGACAAGGTCGCCGGAATTGGAAGAATTCCCGGGGAGTCTCGAATCGCTCATCACGGCGCGGCTGGATCGCCTCAGCAAAGAAGCCCGGCGGATCGTCGAGTTGGGGGCGGTCATCGGGCGAAGCTTCCTCCTAGAGCTACTCCCCTGGTTGCATAACGACCAAAAAGTGACCGACCGGGCGTTGCTGGAAATTCGGGAGAAGGAGATCGCCTTCGAGAAAACACCAGAGCCACGCCGAGAATACATTGGCCTCGGTCATGGTACCGGCCACGGTGCAGATTTCAGACGCCGCCCCAGGGCTTCCAGCCCTGGAACCCGGCGGAGGCTCTGCCTCCGGACCTCCGCTGGGAGCGCCGCTCCCAGACCCACGCCAGGGA
>JAJRTK010000105.1 GCA_024278345.1 bacterium
ACCGTCCCGACGTTGTCCTCTTCCAAGTTCAAGGCCATACCGGCGATTTCTCCAGGAAACTCCAAAAGCTCGCCTGCCATACACTTGTCAAGGCCATAAATGCGAGCGATCCCATCGCCTGTCTCAATGACCTTCCCAACCTCGGCGACCTCGATGCTGGTGGTGTAACCCTCCAGTTGCTCCTTGATGAACTGGGTGATCTCTTCAGCCCTGATCTGCATTTGCCCTCACTCCGTTCTCTATACGGCCTGTCAATCTAGATACTCTCACTACATCAGCCGTGGCGGCTGATCCATCATCGCCCCGCCAACAGCCTCGTCGGTAGACCATTGGCGTCTCAGTTGAAATCTATGACCCCGATTAGGGGACCTATCAAATTGTCGTGTTTTTGCTTTACAATTTTCTTCGCCGAAACGGTGGCACCGGCATCTTGCCGGTGTAGCGCCCTCCGGGCTGCACGGAGCCGGGAAGGAGCCCCGCCCCAGCGGTGAAGTTGTCAACCGGATCTGATAGGTCCCCCGATTAGCTCAAAATCACTCGGTTCAGCTCCGCAAGCTGACGCTCCAAGGTTCCGTCAATAAGAAGGCTCCCGAGGCGAACACGGAAACCGGCTATCAACTCTGGAACAATGACCTCTGAAAGCCTCACGCTCTTACCCGTGTAGATCGAAAGAGCCTCCACCAGACGCCGACGCGCCTCATCATCAAGGGGCCGAGCAGTCTCGACTTCCGCGGAAACAATACCGCGGTGCTCGTCGAGCATCCAAAAAAAATGATCTTCGATGGAAGGTACAAAGGCTAACCGGCCTCGGGAAAGAAGGATCTCTACGAAGCGCTGAAGAAGATCCCCCAACCCGAGCCGATCCGTAATCCGCACCAGTAGCTCTACCTGCCGCTCTTCAGCGATCAGCGCATTGGACAAAAAAGCCCTCAGCTCAGAATTGCCTCGAAAAACCTCCGCCAACACCCGGAGCTCTTCGCTCGTGGAATCGAGGATCTCTCTTTCACAAGCCAACTCGAAGAGGGCCCCAGCATACCTTCTGCTTACCCTTAGCTCCATCTGCACTCGCCCTTTCAGCGCGATAATTGACCAGCCACCTGCACCCGGCCAGTCAATTCCTGTCTACCTCAAAACTTCGACCTTCCGAAGGAGCGAATCGACAAACGGCGCGTCTCCGTCTTGCTCCACCCGCTGGATGAGCTGGCTTCGCACTCGATCCACCATCAGACCGGCAACATATTCTCGAAGCTCCCGCTTCGACCCTCGGATCTGAACCTCGATCTGACGCTTCGCACCGATTGCCACTCCTTGAGCCGCCGTCTCGGCCTCCTGAAAAATCCTCTCTTTCTCCTGCTCCGCAAGGCGACGCGCCGTTTCCCGCATCTCATCGATCTCCTCACGGAGCTTGGCAAGACGGAATTCCACGTCGTCCAGACTCTTCTCCGCGGCTTCCAACGCAGAGCGTGCCGAAAAAAGCTCATTCCGAATGGACGAGGACCGGTTTCGCATCCCCGTCCGCATTCCGCCTCCCGCCAAATGCATGATGAGGAAAACGATGACACCCATATTGATGAGCTTCCACAAGTCCTGGTTACGGTACCAAGGCTGTGGTGCGTGGCCGCCACCTTCATGACCTTCGCTTTCACCATGATCGGAGGTGCCGTGGGCGGAAGCGACTGACCCTTCGCTTTCACCATGCCCCTGGCCTTCACCATCTACCGCCGCAGGCTGACCCTCACCTTGGCCATGCCCCGTGGTGGGCTCTAGGCCCGCTTCGGACCCTTGGGCACTTGCCGCCATGCCTTGCTCACCCTGGCCCTCGTTCGATTCCAACACCGTTTCAGGCAGCGGAGGCCCGGGAGGGCCCGCCAAATCGGATTCCTGACCGTTACCAACCTCGCCAGCCTTCACCGCGCTGGCACCGCCGGAAAGACCCAGCACCAAGATCAGCCCGAGAACAATCTTCTTCATGCCCTTTCCTCCAGGGATCCAGAGCGCCCACATAGTTCGCCACATCATCGTTGTTTTCAGGATGGATAGAGCCGATTCGAAATCAGTCCCGAAAAATCCTCCACCGAGCTCCGGAGCGTCGGTTTCAGACGTTCCACTTCGGCTTGCAGTTCCCCCTTGGCCCGATTGACAGCCTCCGCCGCTTCGGCTCGAGCCTGGGCAAGGATCTCCTCGCGACTCTCCTCCGCTTCAGCTCTAAGACGGTTATGGAGGGCTGCTATCTCTACCCGTGCCTCTTGGAGTTTCTCTTCATATCGCTGGAGCTTGGCCTCGACTTCACGTTCAATTTCCGAAGCCCTGTCCAATCGACCTTGCGTTTGCCTTTTGCGCTGGGCAAGCAATTCCGAGACAGGCTTGAACAAATGCTTGTTCAAGCCTGCCATCAGGACCAGGAAAAGGACGATGGTCACAAGCAGACTGTAGTCCAGATCGAGCAAGGGAAGGCCTCCTCTTCAGAAAATTCGCGCCACTGTTGATCCCTGAATCCGGGTACCTGAGCGCGACTTTACCTCAAGACCGCGTATCAGATCTCCCCCGGCGAGTGCGAGAGAAACTGGCAAGAAATTTGAGGACACTCCGAAAACAGCATGTTTTCGGAGAGCTTTTCCGCAAGTGGACCGCGATTCCGACCGCAGTCCCCCGGAAATAACAGAAAGAACGGCATGGTGGCAACCGATCCAAAGGCCGCCTCACGCTCTTTCAGATCTGGAACCTTGCCAGCAGCTCGACAGCCAGCCGATCCAGGCCCCCCGCAACCGTTCGAGGATTTCCGACGTGCAACCGTTTCCACCAGCAGGCTGGATCCTGCCCAGGTGATTGACGGCCTCAGCCTGAATGATGCGGTTCTTCAGACCGCCTTTCAGCGAAGGCTGGCTGGAAAATCCAGATCAGAGGTAGCATGCTGGCAGCTTGTGAAAAAAAATGCAACCGCGAAAAAACCAGAGGGCATCAACCTTTTGGGCGGGGCTCAAAAGAGGCGGCGACGAAAACTCTCATCCGAATTCCCCCGGTAGAGTCCGCCAGGGAGATTCACTCAGAACCCATACCGCATGCCAAGCTGGACTCGGCGCCCCGTCAATGCAGCCAGATCAAGGTTGTAGCGGGCATCGTAGGCCACCAGGGAACCTGAATCCAACAGGTTGAAAACATCCACCATCAGGCCCACTTCCGTCCTCCCAATCCGAACGACCTTCTCCAGATGCAAATCTACCGTGAGACTTCCTCTAGCCCTTGCATAATCAGCACCTTCCGTGGTTTTCGTGACTTCCGCGGTGACAAACTGCAAGGGAGTTCCATAGAAGTAGTTCAGGGAGCTGCCAATCTCAAAACGGGAATCAAAACGGTAACTCGTCTTGAAATTAAGGAGATGAGTCCGCTTCCAGGAAGGCTCCAGAGGTTCCGGTTGCTCCAAAAATACCGCCACGGAAGGCGCATCCGCCTCCACCGTCCCAAAGGCCACATCTTCACCGGGATCAGAGCTTTGGAGACTGGAAAACGTGTAGCTGAAAAAAATCTCAAGCTCCTCGCCCCAGTTCTTGTCAACAAACACCTGGAGCCCACGGTCATCGAAGGTCTGACTCTGCCCGGCCTGACCCAAAAGGCTGGATGGGCCGCTGGTCGACGCAAAAGCCAAATGCTCCAACGCACCCGGACTCTGATAGGTCAGCCAGCGCGGAACCCCATTGCGCAAAAAAGCCCGCGATCCAAGCTCCAGAGAGCGCCCAAAAAACTTGTGACTGACCCCCACCGTCCATTCGCCGCGGCGATTCACCTCGCGAATGCCGGGAAGCTCATATGCGACACCCATCTGCACGCGCCACCCAGGGCCAGGCACCCAAAGATCCTTAAAAAAAAGACCTACGTTCGAAGCACGAAACTCCTTCGACTCATACAGCTCACCGTCCGTGTCACCCGTTGAGGCCTGCATCCCTATCTGATCCAGGACGAACCGCAGACCAGTTTCCAGGGAGTGCTTCCCAAGAGCACGAGCTTTCATGCTCACCTGTTCCTGCACCTCGAGCCGCCGGATATAAGAGGGCAAAACATCTGGCAACGGACCCTGGGCTGTACTGGAGAGCTCTTGACTGGACGAGTGATCCAAAAACTGAACGCTGCTGTTGAGAACCATTGCCGAACTCAGTTGCGTCTTGTTGCGCAAGGCAAGCATAAAGCCCGAATTCCGCGGAACACCGCTCAATCGCGACTGCTGCGCGCCATCGAGAAAAACCAACGAACCACTCCCCAGATCGGCCAAACTCCCATTCCGATATTCGACCTCGAAAAGACTCTTTTCCCCCACGCGAAAACCGATTCTGGCCCCACCAAAAAACTGGCTTCTACTCGATTCGTCCTCGTCTTCCAAACTGGCAGCCAGACGCTCGCGGCGGCTGAAGGCGAAATTTGCCGAATAAAAGACTCGCTCCCCCAGCGAACCGTCGAACTCAAAGGCGGGACCAAAGGAAGAAAAGCCGTCCTCCCGCGTCAACTCATTGCTTCGATAGAAAAATGTCACGCTCCCATTGAGGCGGGCGTTCTGCATCGCACTCTTGTCCGAAGCCCCTCCAAAGAGCCGATCCTGCGCCTCAGCATGGCCAAAAAGAAGCAATAATGACGCAAAAACTAACTTTTTCCATGGAACTCGGTCAATCACGGTCTGTATGGAAGGCACTTCTCCAGCCTCCTGATCGTTGACCCGGCAATTTCATCACGTCTGCAGCGACCGATCCATCGTTTCCACCGGCGTCCTGGTCGGCCGACCCAACAACGTAATGCACGGGTGGGTTGAAAACCCCCACCCCTACGCTCCGGTGTCCGGCTTTCCTCGTCCGTGATGAGATATCCGGGGTTGAGGGCACGTCACCCAGAGAAGGGAGAGCAATGATGCAGAAACTCAACCTACCATTCTCCGTGCTTTTTCCAGAAGTTGCAAGGGGACACCCCAAAAATGGTGGCGCTCCGGCCTTAGGCCAGTAAAGCCCTAGACAAAGAACACGATCCGAACTTCACCCAAGGCTACTTTTTTGGGTTGTGGTCCACTCACGTCGCTCACAGCCGTTCGCGCCGCTCGCCCACGCGGAGGGTAATATCTTTGCCGGAAACTTGGTGTTCACTTTGGTCACTGGTGATGGTGGCGGCTTTCCGCAAGGAATGGATCACGCTTGGGGAAATACTCAGCCTTCCCAAACTGCCAGGCAAACGCAAGGAAGAGTATCCCGATGGTGCCAAGAGCCCCAGCAACCTCCCACAACCCAAACGGCGGAGTCGTTGGCGAAAACGAAGGGAAAATCATGATGTAGAGGTCAAGCCAGTGCCCGATCATAAGGACAACTCCCACTCGAAACAGAACGCGCTCGTTCCGCTTCGCCCCTCGAGACAAAAGGAAGAAGAAAGGCACGACCCAGTTCACGACCATATTCGCTAGGAACAAAGGTTCCCAGGCACCGCTGGTGCGCTTTACGAAATAGACGACCTCTTCACTCAAATTCGCATACCAGATGAGCATGTATTGGCTGAACCAGATGTACATCCAGAAGGTGGTAAACCCGAACAACAATTTGCCTAGATCGTGAAGATGCTCTTCGGTGACCATGTCCACTAGGATACCGCGCCAACGGAGCCAGACTAGAAGCACGAGAATCGTAGCCAGCGCGTTCACGAAGATTCCGGAAAAGTAGTAGATAGCGAAGATGGTGCTGTACCAGTCGGGCTCTAGCGACATCACCCAATCAAAGCTCGCCACGGAAACCGACAGGGCGAAAAGCACCAGGAATCCCGCCGAAAGCTTGATGTTATTTCTTGTATGATCGTCATCGCCGTCTTCATCCTGTTTCCGAGAATTGGCAATGATCGCCCTCGCGAACCCCAGCCAAATCACCAGGCAGATCGCTGCGCGGGCTAGAAAAAACGGGACACCGAACCAGACGGTCTTGAAGCCGACGTCATGATGCTCCGCGCCACCAGTCAACTCCAACCAAGGGAACAGGCCAGAAACTCCAATCAGCAACGCCGCAACCATGATGAGCGTGCCCACCGGGAGGGTTCCGGTTAACGCCTCCGGAACGCGTCGCAGCACAACGCACCAACCAGCCCCCGAAACATAGGTAATCGCTAAGAAGAACAGCGCTCCCAGTGCTAGGCCCAGAAGATAATGTCCTCCGAGCAACAGGTTGAGCCACGCTCGCTCTGGAGCCAGAACAGCTCCGAGCAGAAGTCCGGCCCCCCCGATGACAGCAAAAACCGTGGTGAGAGTGCGAAACCTTTCAGGCAACTCAAAGGTCCTGGCTTGCGGGTTCATTGAACGACCTCCCCTGCCGCTGGCTGGTCTGCTGGGTGTTGCTTGTTCTCCGTGGGGGTCACCTTCGCCGATTGTTGCAACTTGTTTTGGACGTAGAGAATCGTCCTCCAACGGTCGACCGGCATGACTTGGACGGCATAGCCAGGCATATTACCCTGCCCGTATGTGAGGAGATGATACATTTGGCCGGCTGGCATGGCTTTCGCTTTGTCCGACAACAAAGAGGGTGGAGCCGGATAGCCTCTTTTGACCACGGGTCCATGTCCAGTCCCATCTTTGTCGTGGCAGATGGCGCAGTACGTTCGAAACAGGTTGGCTCCGCGGTTTTTAGCAGCCATATCGTCAGAGCCGAAGGGATTGCTGAGCTCGCGACCGGCTCTTTCCGCATCCTCTTTGGTCGCCTGATAGTGAAGCGGCGTGGTGCCCCGCGGGATCGTTCCTTCCACGGGCCTTTGCAGAGTTTTTCCATCGGGAAATACCGGATTGTCTGAATATGTGTCGTAAGGAACCGAGTAAACCATCTCCGGCAAAAACTCGTAGTTGCGCTGGGTGATGTCTGGCTTGAGAAGCCAATTTAGGGCGAAGATACCTATGACGACGATAAGCAGCGGGACGTTGGTAGAGTTTATGGACATTAGCCCTGACCTCCTTCCTGACGCTCTTCCACTTTTACCGTGTTGAATCGCTTGAAAATTCTCTGAACCTTGGCCACATCGAATGTTGAATCTTCCTGCTCCAAAACAAGGACAAATCGGTCATTCGTGACTCGAATATCAGGCATGATTGGTTTCTTGCCAGGAAACAGTCTAGAACTCCAAAAGAAAGCAAAGACCGTGCTCAAACCGGCAAAGAGCACCATGACTTCGAAGGTAATTGGCACGTACGCCGGAAGCGAATTCCATGGTTTGCCGCCCACATTGATCGCCCAATCCGACGCTGTGGTCCAGAACTCGAACCAGACCTTGAACAGGGCGCCAAACAGGCCCAGTGCGAAGCACACCCAGGGCAAACGAGATGGAGCAAAGCCCGCGGTTCGTTCCAGGCCATGGACGGCGTAAGGCGTGTAGACGTCCACGATCTTGTAGTTCAATTCGCGAACCTTCTTGACGACACCGACAATGTCTTCCTCGCGCTCGAAGGTCCCAAGGAGGTATCGTTGACTCATCTTGATCCACTCCTAACCGATCGGTGGCCATGGGAGAGCACGCCTTTGACTTCCGCCATGGCGATGACTGGAAGAAACCTGCAGAACAGGAGGAAGCCCGTAAAAAAGAGGCCAAAGCTACCCAAAAGCGTGAGGACCTCGATAAGAGTTGGCGTGTAGTACGTCCAGCTAGATGGTAAATAGTCGCGATGGAGTGACGTGACAACGATGACGAAGCGCTCGAACCACATACCTACGTTGATCAGAATCGTCAGGACAAAGACCCATGCGACATTCCGCCGGATGCGCTTGAACCACAGCAACTGTGGCGAGATGACGTTGCAGAGCACCATGGTCCAGTAGGCCCATGCAAAAGGACCCAGAGCCCGGTTCTTGAACAGGAAGGTCTCGTACGGATTCTCCGAGTACATGGCGATGAAGAACTCGGTGGCATACGCCAGGCCCACGATGCTCCCGGTAACGATGATAAGTTTCGACATCACATCCAAATGGCGCAGCGTGATGTAGTCCTCAAGCCCCATTACCTTGCGGGCAATGATCATGAGCGTCAGGACCATCGCCATTCCAGAAAAAATGGCTCCGGCAACGAAGTATGGCGGCAGAATGGTCGAGTGCCAACCCGGGATCACCGCCGTCGCGAAATCCCAGCTAACAATGGTATGCACTGAGACAACGAGCGGAGTCGCAAGACCCGCCAGAAGCAGATAGAGCACCTCATACCGATTCCAAGTCCGCAGTGATCCGTTCCAGCCGAGGCTCAGGAGGCCGAAAATCTTCTTCCGGATTCCGGCCTTCGCTCGGTCTCGAATTGTAGCCAGGTCAGGAAGCAAACCGACGTACCAGAAAACGAGTGAGATCGTGAAATAGGTCGAGATTGCAAAAAAATCCCACACAAGGGGCGAGCGGAAGTTGACCCAGAGCGACCCCCGCATGTTGGGGTAGGGAAACATCCAAAATGCGAGCCACGGTCGGCCCATATGAATGAGAGGAAACAATCCGGCACACATCACCGCGATGATCGTCATCGCTTCCGCCGCGCGGTTGACTGAGGTGCGCCACCTCTGGCGGAAGAGGAAGAGCACCGCGGAAATCAGCGTTCCCGCGTGTCCAATCCCGATCCAGAAAACAAAGTTGGTGATATCAAAAGCCCAGCCAACCGTTCTGTTGAGTCCCCAGGTTCCGATGCCAGTGGCAACCTGATAGGTAATCGCCGCTGCCCCGATGAGTAGAAAGAGGAGCGATGCCATGAAAGCCCGCCACCAGAGGGGGGAAGTTTTTCTTTCCAGCACCCCGCTCACGTCGTTCGTGACCTCTCCCAGAGACTTGTTGCCGGCAATCAACGGCTGGCGGAGTGTTGAGTAGAGATCAGCCATGGCTCTCTCCAGTTACCTTACTGCTCTCTCTGTTACGCACTACCCGAAGATAGGCGACTGAGGGCTCTAGGTTGAGATCCTTGAGCAGAGTATATTTTCGTGGACTCTTGAGGTTTTTCGAAACTTGGCTTTCAGGGTCATTGACATCTCCGAAGACAATCGCCGACGCCGGACATGACTGCTGGCAGGCCGTGACAATCGCGCCATCTTCCATGGGCCGCCCCTCAACCTTCGCCTCGATCCTCGCCTCAGCGATCCTCTGGACACAGAACGAGCACTTTTCCATGACGCCCCGGGAGCGAACCGTAACATCCGGGTTTAGGACAAGGTTTTCCCTTTCGTTCTCAAAGGAATACTTGAACCAGTTGAAGCGCCGGGTTTTGAAAGGGCAGTTGTTGGCGCAGTACCGAGTTCCCACACACCGGTTGTAAATCTGTGCGTTGAGCCCATCCGATGTATGGACCGTTGCCAGCACAGGACAAACCGTTTCACAGGGTGCGTTGTCACAATGATGGCACATCATTGGCTGATGGGTGACGGCAACATCCGGCCCGGCACCGGCATAGTAGCGATCAATACGCAGCCAGTGCATTTCGCGTTTCCTCAACACCTCATCTTTGCCGACGACCGGAATGTTGTTTTCCGCCTGACAGGAGATTACGCAAGCCGAGCAACCCGTGCATGCGGTCAAGTCCACCACCATCGCCCAGTGTTCCTTGACGTACTCGTGGTCCCGCGGCCAAAGATTTGCCTCCGGCCCGTGCCGGGCTTGGGATCCGGCGGTGGGATCTTTGAGGAAAGCCGACAAGGTTGTTTCCTGGACAATCGGTCGAGGCGGCGCACCCGGATCTACATTCTTCGGCAGTTCCAGCGAATGGTAATCCTGCGTGCGGGCCAGCATCCGCTGTCGATGGGTCTTCTCGATCTTCACGCCCTGGACATGGAGGCGGCGCCCCGCCGAAGTCATTCCCACGAATGGCGCCGCTGAGCCTCCTAGAGTTTGCCCCTTCTCCACGGTGAGCTGCTTTTGGAACCAGTCCGGGCCCACCGCGAAGAATCTCTCGGTACCCATTCGCCCGTAACCAAGGGCCACGGCCACAACCTTCGGATGCTGTCCCGGCTGAATCAGAACTGGCAATTCCAGGGTGTGACGAACCTCACCGACGTTCAGCCGAACGATGTCGCCATCTTTAACGCCCAGTTGCTCGGCCAGCGCGGAAGAAAGAGACGCATAGTTGTCCCACACAACCTTGGTGATGGGATCGGGCAGTTCCTGGAGCCACGGGTTCACGGCATGGCGCCCGTCTTGGATGGCCACCTTGGGATAGAGCAGCAAAGTCAGCAAGTCCTTGCTGCGCCCTTTCCCGGGTTCACCGTGACTCAAAGGCTCCTCGTCCCAAGCGGCGCTGACCTGACGGGGCGAGACAATAGCGGAAGGGTGGGGCTGGAGCCCTGCAAATCCGCGCCGCACTGTGCGATCCCAGAAATCTTGAAAGCGCCCGCCAACTGTTTTGCTCGAAAAATGGATCTCGCGCCAAGTCAGCTCAACCAGCTCGCGGACAGGCTTCCCTGCTCCCGACCAAATCGCGAGACTCTCCGACATTGAACGGCTGTTCCCCAAAGGATGCAGAGCGGGCTGCATCACGGCTGGAATCCCCGCCACAGGCTCGGCATCGCCCCAGGACTCCAAGTAGTGGGGAATCGGGAGCAGAAAGTGAGCGGCAGCGGAAGTCTCGTTGTTGTGAGTGGTCATAGAAACCACAAGGGGCGTCGCCTTCAAGGCTGCCGCCACCTTTTCGCCATTTGGCAAATCGTAAACTGGATTGGCATCGAGTACCAAGAATGCATCGACCTCGCCGGCCTCTAGCTCGCGCACGAGAAGATCCAACTCCGCATCGTCGCCCGCCCTTTGTTGGGACGGACGCTCGATATCGAGAGTTGCCCCATAATTGCCCAGCAAATCGTTAATGCTATTGCATAACATTTGGACCTCGATATCCTGGCTCCCACTGATGACCAGAGAGCGGCCCTGGGTGCCTGCCAGGCGTTCCGCGAGGTCGATCAGGACACGACGATCCACAGCTCCGTGGTCCGGTGTTTTCTTTTCTTCGTCCAGCTTCTCAGGCAACGGCGGGCCGGCGCTGACTTGGCTCGACAGAAGCTTGCCCAACTCCCGGAGCAAGCCGGCTAGGTCGGATGGCAAAACAGAGTGGCGGCGATCCGCCTTGCTTCCGGTGAGCGACATCCGCGCTTCGAATTGGACATGATAGGAGAACGAAGTTTGTTTGGAATCCAGGCACCGGCCCGCAGTGTAACTCTTCGCAAACTCGACGGGGGAGATCCATGAGCCAAGGAAATCGGCATCGAAGCTTGCGATCACCTCGGCCTTCTCAAAGTCGTAGTGAGGCAGCACCCGAACGCCGTGGCTACGCTCATGGGCGTCGAGGACAGCGGAGACGGAGATCGCGTCATAACTGATGTGCTTCGCGCGAGGGAATTTCTGGAGGAACCCTTTGATGCAACGGTGCAATGTAGGACTGTTCACGGTCTCCGACAGCAGGCGAATCTTGCCACCTTTCCGCCCGATCTCTCCCAGTCGTGCAATGATCTGAGCATCGACCTCGGGCCAGGCTTTTTTTCGACCATTGGCGAAGGGTTCCATGAGACGCTGGCTATCGTAAAGCTCCAGAATTGATGCCTGACCGATAGCACAGAGCCCGCCTCGAAAAATTGGGTGCTCGGAATTTCCTTCGAGCTTGATGGGGCGTCCGTCGCGACACTTGATGAGTAGGCCGCAGGCTGAAGGACAAGCTCCGCACGTCGATGCGTACCAGAGTGGCTTGCCTGGCGTCAGCTCCGGGGGCTGGTTGAGATATGGAATTGCTCGCTCCACTGGGCCTCTCTCACAACCCGCTACCATTGTCCCGGCGAAAACAAATCCCAGAGTCTCGAGAAAGCTCCGCCGGCTTACCCCGGAAACCTCATCACGGTTTTGCCGCGGCGTCTGATCCACCGGCGGGCTCGGCGGGCGGTGAGCCTCGACGGAGCGCGGGACCGCGGCTCCGATGGCGTCAGCGGTTTGGTCACCACCAATGTAGAGTTTGTCTTGTTTCCTGGTCGATTTTGGCATTTACGATCTCCACAGGACTCTAAGAGAACCCACTCGCGATCTTGGCGGCGAATGATTTTCCACTGAGTCCCCGGCGGCCCGGGCGCCGGAACCGCTAGGTCGCTTGGTTCCGGAGCTTGAGGGCCTAGAGCGTTTTACATGTGACAGACCGAGCAATCGGTCGATGGTTTGAGACCGGAACGTGCAACGGCGGAATCCGTGCGTCCTCGGTGACAGTTGACACACCAACCCATGGAGAGATTTTCCACTTGTCGGACACGTTCCATGGTTTCCACGGGGCCATGACATTTCTGGCAAGCAAGTCCGGCGGCGACGTGAGGCCGATGATCGAAGTGAACAAAATCGGGTAGTTTATGCACGCGCACCCATTGGATGGGTCGAGGCTGTTTTCCTGGCTCCGGGGCGGACAGCTCTTTGCCAAGGCCAAGAGCGTCATAGAGTTTCCGGAGCTCGGGAGACTCTACGGCCCGGGGCTCTCGGTTTTCCTTCTCAGCCAATTGCTCTTCTCCGCGAATTGCGCTTCGGGATGCGGTCACAAAGCGGTGGCAATTCATGCAAACGTTGGCGGGGGGAATCCCGGCGTACCGGCTCCGTTCGGCGCCGAAATGGCAATACTGGCATGGCGCTTCCAACTCTCCGGCATGAAGCCGATGGGAGAAGGCAATGGGCTGCACGGGCTCATAACCTTGGTGATCTCCGGGAAGGCGGAATGAGGTCGCCACGCCGGACAGGCTCACAAGGCCCATCACCGCCGCCACGGAGAGGACGATGGTCAGCACTCCTCCGTTGAAGAACTGGCCATTCTCAGCACGGAATTTCTGCGTTCTTTCTTGCATAAAACCACCAGTTGACCGCCAGGCACGTGATGTAATAAGCGACGAAGCCATACATCGCGTAGTGAGGGGTTCCCGCTTTGATCTGCGTCGCGAAAATTTTTGGGATCAAAAATGCTCCGTAGGCCGCGATGGCCGACGTAAATCCAAGGACGGGACCCGCCTGGTCCTTGGAGAAAATGAACGGGATCATACGGAAGGTCGATCCATTTCCAATGCCCGTCGTCGCAAAGAGCAGAATGAACAGAAGCAAAAAGGGCATAAAGTAGATTTCCGGCGTGGGAGATGCAGCGGCGATTGACACGTAGTAACCTGCACCAGCCGTGGCACCGATCATAATGATGGTGTCCCAGTGAGTCACCCGCGCCCCTCCAAATTTGTCCGAGAGCCAGCCTCCCACCGGGCGGATAAGCGCACCAACGCCGGCTCCGATCCAAATATATTGCGAGGAGATCGGAGCGTGAGGATTGACCATTGCATTCATCAGTGGCGAACCATCACTTGCAACTCGAATCACTCCGAAAATATCGTCGATGAGTTTCGGAAACGCGTTGGCAAACCCGATGAATGACCCGAAGGTCATGGTGTACAACCAAGTCATGATCCAAGTGTGCTTGTTGCCAAAAATCTCGAACTGATTCTTCAAATTGTCTTGAATCGGTTTCGGCGTAACGTAACGAAGCAATGCCATCGTAACGACCACGGAGACGATCAGGACGACAAATATCTTCAGCAGTACGACGGAGCCTCCCCAAGGCGCCAGAAGCAGAAGAACTCCAATCGTCGCACCGATGTAACCGAGCAGAGTCAGCCAGAGGTATTTGCCGATTGCAACAGGAGTCGGGCCACAGTCGTGCTGAGGCAGGTTGTTCATAAAGAGGAAAGCCAGCACTGCGAAGGTGCCGAGGATCGGCACCCAGACCAAACCGGCATTCTGAATCCATATCGTCACAGTGGAGTCCCCGGAGGGAATCGTGTAGCCATCTCCGCCCAAGCTCCCGAACGCGGCAAAGGTGATGATCCAGGGAAGGAGGAACTGCATGACGCTGACGCCGAGGTTGCCGAGCCCCGCGTTCAATCCTAGCGACAGACCTTGCATCTTCTTCGGGAAGAAGAAGCTGATATTGGACATCGACGAAGCGAAGGCACCCCCGCCGACCCCCGACAGGGCTGCCAGGATAAGGAGAACGTAGAATGGGGTCGTGGGATCCTGAAGAGCTATTCCCGCCCCCAAAGCGGGCAGGAGTAAGAGCAACGTCGTCATGAACTTGACGTTCCGGCCTCCGGAAATGGCGATCATGAAGGAATGAGGAAGCCTCAACGTCGCGCCGGAAAGCCCGGCTACTGCCGGGAGCGTAAACATCAACGCACGGTAGGCATCTCCCTCATAGCTCGCGCCGCCGTTCATGAAAGTGAAGTTGAACAAATCCGGATTCGCGAAGTGCAACCGCTGGATGAATTTGGCGAGCATTCCCCAATAGAGCCAGACAGAAAAAGCACAAAGCAGGTTGGGGATAGAGATCCAGAGGTTACGATTTGCGATGGACTTACCTTCTGACTCCCAAAAACCGGTATTCTCTGGATCCCAACGTTCAAGACGCGACATTGTAGTTCCCCTGTGACAGTGGTACTGGCTTCACCCGCGTCGAGCGATCCTCAATTTCCTGCGAAAGCCGCGGCGCCTGCGTCGTCATCATTTTGCGAATTACCGTGTGCATCCAGATGACACAGATAAGCACGAGGACGAAGAAGAACATCCAGCAACTGGTCCAGAGGCCTGTTCCGCGAAGCAAGTAACCGAAGATCACCGGGCAGACAAAACCTCCAAGACCGCCAAGAACCCCCACGATACCACCCACAACTCCCACGTCGTTGGGGAAATAGTCGGGAATGTGCTTGTAGACGCCGGCTTTGCCGATTCCCATGACAGCGCCCATAATCAAGCTCAGAAGGGTGAAGATCCAGACATTGGCCTGAAAGAAAATATGGGTAACTCCACGAGCCAGCAGTTGTTTTTTTGTGACCTTCTCTCCCTCTTTTACGGCAGGCTCCTGCCACGACATGGCGCGGGGCAGGATGAGTAGTCCCGAAACTCGCTCTTCAGGGGTGACAAGCTCTCCAGCCTTGGGAACTAGGGCGTAAGCTTTCTCTCCAAGCTTCTCCGTGGTGACGACAATCTTCGTCGGCGCTACCTCGGTGACCGTGCCCGCAACTTTGGCCATGATCCCACTGCCCGGGGCATGAATATCCATTTGGGGGATGATCAAAAGCGCACAGCAGACCAAAGAGGTCCCAAAAACCCAGTACATGACACGGCGGGCACCCCAAGCATCAGACATCCAGCCGCCGAGAGCTCGAATGATTCCCGAGGGAAGGCTATTCGCCGCTGCCAGGGCGCCAGCCATTGCCACCGGCATAGCGTAGACATTCACGTAGTACGGGACGAGCCACTGGGCCAAAGCCACAAAACCACCGAAGACAAAGAAGTAGTAGAGCCCAAAACGCCAGACCCGCATCTCCTTGAGCGGCTGCAAGCGTTCGCGCATACTCTTCTGCACACTACCTGGAGGCAATTTCGTGGTGGTCACCAGGAAAAAAAGAACACCGGTGGCAAAGAGCAAAACGGCGTAGAATTTCGGTAGCTGACGCCAACCCTCTATCTGCTCGCCGTAATTGGTGAGATAATTCAGGACGTGGGGCGCACCCAGACTGGTGAGTGCCGCGCCGGCGTTGCCAGCGCCAAAAATTCCTAAAGCCGTCCCCTGAAGCTCCTTGGGGAACCAGACAGAGGTGTAGGCAATGCCGATGGCAAAGCTGGTGCCCACCGTCCCGAATCCAAGGCCCGCCAGCATGAAACTCCAGTAACTGTGGCAGTAGGAAACCATATACATGGGAATCGCGCTGAAAATAAGAAGGGCTGAAAAGACGAACTTTCCGCCCCACTTGTCCGTGGCAATTCCCAGCGGCAGCCGAAAGATGGCACCGGTCAGTACAGGGATTCCGATGAGCCAGCCCATTTCCGCGGGGCCCCAATTGTAGATCCCGTTATCCACGAGAAAAGTGATGAGGACCCCATTCATCATCCAAGCAGCAAAGCAGACTGTGAATGCAAAGGTATTCGCCGCCAGCATTCTCCAGGCTTTCTTGCGGCCTTGCGAGGAGAGGTCGGGATTCATTTCCATCGAGATCGTTTCCTTTCTGCTCTTAGCTGCTCTTAGCTTCCATCAGCCGCCCTCACGGGGTGAGCTTAGGCGGTTCGCCGAATTCCATACCACCGAACCACTTGCGTCTTGCGCCACGGATAGGGGTTTGGCAGCACCAGGATATGAACGAGGCGGGTGAACGGGAAGAAAGCAATCACGATGAAGGCATTGACAATATGAAGTTTAACCGCGAACGGCATGGCAGCGATGTAGCTGATGTTCGGACTCAGTTTCACCAGCGACCAGAGCCAAGGCACCACCGCCGCCGCGAACCAGGAGGAACCCCAGGGGTGAAAGAGAGCCACGTAAACCCCGGAAGCCACCTGAACCAGCAAGAGCAGATAAAGGACCCAATCCGACGGGGAGGTCACAACCCTGACCTTGGAAGAGCTGACACGCCGGATGATTACGGCCAAAAGCCCCACAAGCGTGAACAGCGCCAAAGCCATACCCGTAAGCTCTAGTAGGATTAGGCGGATGGGGCTGGCATTCCACGACAGGATCTGAGCGGGCAACAGAAATGCGACCACGTGACCGATCAGGACGAAGATGATCCCAAAGTGAAAGGGGACCATGCCCCAAAAGTGGTCTTCATTCTCCAGAAACTGCGAGGATAAGCTAGAAAACGTGAACGTCCGTCCTCGGTACCTCTGGATAGTGACCAGGAAGAAGATCACCATGGCGACGAACGGGAACACGGCGAAGAAGAGCTGGTCCAGGTAATGGGCGAAACTACTCATGGGTCACCTCCCCATGTCGTGCTTGTAAGAAGGCGTGGATCGCGGCGATGACGTGTTTGTATGGGTTTTCTTTACCTTCCATGGCATCCATCATCTTTTTGAGAGCCGGTTGAACGTTCACGCGCCAAAAATCGGCGGAATGTGTCGGTGTCAATCGATGGAGAGCCAGAAGCGCATGGCTAAAGTGGTCCGCAAGCTCCCCGCTCTCCTCGATCCCCAGTACGGCGAGCATCTTCCGCATTTTCACCATAAAGCTTCCCCGCTCGTAGGTTTCGCCAAACAAGTGCCACCCAAGCTCCAAGACGCAGCTGGGATTGAGATCGAAAGTCCTCGTAAACAGCTCTTGAAAACCATGGAGTGACAGCGACTTCACCTTTTCGAGGAAATGCTCCATCTCCTTGGCGGCCAAGGGATTGGTTTCCACAAGCGCTGAAGCGCAGTTGCGGCAGTGCTCCCCGTAGCCAGCCCGTGGATAGGTAAGAATCGTGGCGAGCTGTTCGTACACGGAGCTGGATTTGAGCGTGCAAACCATCATCCCCTCCGCGGTCCGGACAGGAAGCCAAAGCCGGCTGATTGCTTGCGTTCTTGAGGATCCTGAAGCATCTCGATGGCCTCTTCGCGATGCATCGGCGGGATCACGAAACGATCGTCGAAAGTGCAGAGGGTCGTAAGCCGGTAGATAGCGTCGGCCTCTTCCTTGCTGCACTCGGCCCGCTGTAGCAACTTGGCAGCCGCTTCTTCAGTGACATCACCAACCGTAAGCGCCCGACGATAGAGCCGAATCGCCTTGAGCTTCTCCAATGCGAAACGAATGGGAGCTTGGTTTCCGGCGCCGAAAAGCTGGGCCAAATAGGCCAGTGGCACTCGGGAATCGTCTAAGCTATGGAAAAGATCGGTGGAAACCTGATCGATGGTGCCATCTTCCTTCCGCGACATCACGGGCGAAAGTGGCGGCACATAGAAAAGCATCGGCAAAGTGCGGTACTCGATGTGGGGTGGGAGAGCAATCTTCCACTCCTTGACCATCTTGTAGACTGGCGATTTCTGTGCCGATTCGATGACACTCTCGTGAATACCTGACCTCTGGGCCTCCGCCATGATTTCGGGGTCGAACGGGTCCAAAATCATGGAGCGGTGAGCCTCGATGAGCTCAGAATCCTTTCGGGCGGCAACCTCTTCGATACGGCTCGCGTCGTAGAGAAGTACCCCAAGATATCGAATGCGGCCCACGCAGGAATGGAAGCAGGCGGGGGCCTGCCCCGTTTCGAGCCGAGGAAAGCAGAGGATGCACTTCTCGGATTTGCCTGTGAACCAGTTGAAATAAACTTTCTTATAAGGACACGCTGAGATGCATGATCGCCAGGCGCGGCAGCGCTTTTGGTCCACTAAGACGATACCGTCTTCGCCTCGCTTGTAAAGAGCTCCTGACGGACAAGAGGCCACGCAGGCTGGATTCAGGCAGTGATTGCAGATACGAGGAAAGTAGAAGAAGACAAGCCGCTCGATGGCTTGCAGTTGCATCCGCTGCTCGGGAGTCAAACCTTCCAAGTTGGGGTCGTTCGCCGCGTACAGCTTCGAGCCGCCCAGGTCGTCGTCCCAGTTGGGGCCGGCCTTGATGTCCATGTACTCACCCGTCACCATGGAGATAGGCCGTGCCGTTGGCTGGTCCGCGCCTTCAGGCGCGTTGAACAGATTGTCGTATTCGTAGGTCCATGGCTCGTAATAATCGTCCATGGACGGCATATGGGGATTGTGGAAGATGTTCGCTATGATCCGGGCCCGGCTGGTGGACTTGAGAACCGGGTCGCCATTGCTGTTGAGCTCCCAGCCGCCCCGGTATTTATCTTGATCCTCCCATTTCGTCGGAAACCCAGTCCCTGGTTTGGTTTCGACGTTGTTCCACCACATGTACTCAGTGCCTTTACGATCCGTCCACACGTTCTTGCAGGCAACACTGCAAGTGTGGCAGCCGATGCACTTGTCTAAGTGAAAGACCATGGAGATTTGAGAGCGCACGTCAATCATCTGAAACTCCTTACCACTTCAGGTCTGACAGCTTGCGGACGATCACATGGGTGTCGCGGTTGCAGCCTGTGGGACCCCAATAGTTGAAGTGATACGTAAACTGGCCATAGCCACCCGCCATCAGGTTTGGCTTCAATCGAGTTTTGGTCAGACTGTTGTGGCCACCGGCTCTTCGGTAGTTTCGGAGCGGCGATTTTGGAACCGAGTAGGTACGTTCCGGTGAGTGGTACTGGATGCAGATTCCACGGGGCAATCTAGCGCTCACGACCGCACGAGTGACGACGACCCCGTGATCGTTGAAGATCTCGACCCAGTCGTTGTCTACAATGCCGATCTCATCGGCATCACGATCGTTCATCCAGAGGGGTTCAACCCCTCGAGACAACGTACACATGCGCTGGTTGTCGCCGTAGGTCGAGTGGATGTGCCACTTACCATGAGGCGTCAGGTAGTTGAGGGTCGCGGCCGGATGCCCGTTTGGACCTGCAACGCCCGTAGAACGGTTCTCACCTTCGGCCTGCCGCTCCACTGCGGTTTCATGACCCAGGTGACCCAGACCAACGTCATTGACTGTCCCACGAAGCATCTTGAACTTGTCGCCGCTCTGCTTCTCGCAAAACACGAGGTCCGCATATTCAATGGGCTGTGGCTTCGGTTTGTAGGTTGGGAGATGTTCACCGTACTGGATGTAGATCAGGTGATCCAAATAAAAATGCTGACGCCCGGTCAACGTGCGCCAGGGAACCAAGGCTTCCACGTTGTAGGTAAAGGGTGAGTAAGGCCGGCCGTTCTCGATGAGCCCACTCCACATGGGACTGTTGTTAAAGCGATGGGGTCGAATCTGCAATGACTGGTAGTCAGCCCTCCGGCCACGGTTCTTCTCTGCTAGGTGGGCCAGCGGCAGTCCGACTTTCTTCTCCATATTCTTGTACGACCTGTAGGCCAATTCACCGTTGGTCACCGTCGCAAGATTCAGGATGAGATTGCAGGCATGTTCGTCCTCGGCAAGAGAGGGGAACTTTTTACCATTCCACTCGAAGACAGGATGCGTGCTCAGCATCTCGTCGTATACATCGTCGATGTGATAGTGCGTGCCATGGGCCCCAAGGCCATTTTTCCGAGCATTTGGCCCGAAAGAGCAGTACCGGTTGTAGAGATTTGCATAGTCGCGGGTAACAACCTTCAAACCTGGCATGGTCTTCCCCGGGATCGCTTCGCATTCCCCGGTGTACCAGTCCTTGAGATCTGGCTGAGCAATTTCGGCCGGTGAATCATGTGCCAGAGGAGATGCAACCACGTCTTCCACCGGATCGGGAAAATGCTTCTTGGCAAGCTCAGAGAACTTCTTGGCGATGTCGCGGAAGATCCTCCAATCACTTCTGGACTCCCAGCAAGCCGGCACCGCCTTGGACAATGGGTGGATGAAGCTGTGCATATCCGTAGAGTTGAGGTCGGCCTTTTCGTACCAGGTGGCGGCAGGCAGAACGATGTCGGAGTAGAGAGCCGACGTGTCCATCCTGAAGTTGAGGTCCACGACCAAGTCCATCTTCCCCGTTGGCGCCGGCGTCCTCCACTGGACATCCCGCACGGAATCCTCTGCCAGATCCTCGGCGACGGTGTTGGTGTGTGTGCCCAGATAATGGCGCAAGAAGTATTCGTGTCCCTTGGCACTGGACATCAAGGCATTGCCGCGCCAGATGTACCAGACTCTCGGCCAGTTTTCCTCGGCATCGGGATCTTCAACCGCGAATCGGAGTTTCTTCGACTTGAGCTGTTCCACGACCCAGGCCGCAATCTCAGCTTCAGTCTTGGCGCCTGCGGCTCGAGCTTCCTTCACGAGCTCAATGCTATTGCGGTTAAACTGAGGGTTGAAGGGAAGCCAGCCACCTCGAACCGCTCGAATCTGGCGGTCGATGGAATGGCCTTGGGCGAAGGTGTTCTCGTCCTGGTGACGGGGGACCGTGTGGTAATCGGTGAATTGCCGCTCGTAACGCCACTGATCGGTATGCACGTAGTGCCAGCTCGGGGCATTCTGCAGCCGAACCGCCGGCATCCAGTCCTTGGCAAGAGCGACTGCGCCCCAGGATTCTCCGGGAGCAAGTTTTTCCTGCCCGACATAATGGGCCAAGCCACCACCATTGACACCGATACAGCCGCAAAACATCAGGGCATGGATCCCGGCCCGGTACATGAGATTCGCATGGTACCAATGGTTGATGCCCGCGCCAATGATGATGGTGCATTTGCCTTTGGTGAGCTCAGCGGTTCTCCCCCACTCCATGGCAAAGCGGATGAGGTCTTTCCGATCAAGCCCTGTGTACCGCTCTGCCCATGCGGGTGTATAAGGTGCATCGGCATCATTTTCGTCTTTGGGATAATCGCCTGAAAGTCCTCGCGATACTCCGTACTGCGCCATGAGCAAATCGTAAACCGTCGTGACCAGAACCTTCTCGCCGGTGGCGGTTTCGAGAGTCTTGACGGGAACGCCTCTGAAACAGACCTCCCCCTGGGAAAAATCGTCCAGCTCCACATCGATGACTTGGTCATGAGCATCCAAAAATGTCAACGCTGGGTCGATATCTTCGCCGGTGAGCCCGTCCTTGAGCAGTAGGTTCCACTTGCCCTGCTCTTTGCCCCACCGGAACCCCGAGCTGCCCATGGGCATTTTTGGGGAATCGGTCGTCTCGTCCCACATCAAGAACTTCCACTCGCCATTCTCTTCCTTGGCGTAGGGGCCCAGGCGGCCAGCGCGAAGCAACTGTCCCGGACGATAGACCTCGCCTTCCTTCTTCAACTCCACCAAGTACGGCGAGTCAGTGTATTGCTTCGTATAGTTGATGAAATAGGGGACTTTCTTTTTGTGGTGGTATTCGGTCAACAAGACGTGGTTGACCGCCATCCACCAAGCCCCGTCCTGGCCCGCATTGATGGCCATCCATTCGTCGGCGTACTTCGCTACCTGGTTGAAGTCGGGTGCGAACACCCACATCTTGGTCCCGTTATAGCGTGCTTCGGCTGCGAAGTGGCAATCGGGCGTGCGCGTCATATTGAGGTTCGAGCCCATGACCGCAAGCAGCTTGGCATTGTACCAGTCCGCCGATTCCTGGACATCGGTTTGCTCGCCCCAAGTTTCGGGGGATGCGTTGGGCAGATCGCAGTACCAGTCGTAAAAGGAGAGGGAAACGCCTCCCATCAGTTGCAGCATCCGTGCGCCGGCCGCATAGCTAATCATCGACATGGCCGGGATAGGCGAGAATCCGGCAATCCGATCCGGGCCGTACATCTGGATCGTGTGGAGGTTCGCTGCAGCCATGATTTCGAGCGCCGTGTCCCAATCGGCTCGGCGGAAGCCACCTTTACCTCGCGCTCTCTGCCATCGTTTGCGGCTTTCCGGGTTTTCCACAAGGGCACGCCAGGCCGCCACCGGCTCGCCGTGCTCGGCGCGGGCCTCTGACCAGAGATCCAACAGAGCTCCACGTATGTAGGGGTATTTCACTCGCAGCGGGCTGTAGAGATACCAGGAATAGGATATCCCGCGCTGGCAGCCTCGGGGCTCGTAGGGAGGAATTCCGGCTTCCAATGAGGGATAGTCGAGCCCTTGCATCTCCCAGGTGACGATCCCTTCCTTCACGTGGATCTGCCACGTACATCCGCCGGTGCAGTTGACACCATGGGTTGACCGGACGATTTTGTCATGCTGCCAACGATTCCGATAGAATTCTTCCCAGCCGCGATCTTGAGGGGCGACTTCGTCGCGAATCCAAGGAAGGGGAATCGAGCGTTTCTGATTTTTGTTCATACTATTTCTCCAACCAGGGGCCTGCGAACCGCGCGAAAACGATAGCTCCAGATGGAATCCACCAACATCAGGCCCAACACGGCTCCCGCCAGGCCCAGCAGGAAGAGCATCAGTGACGGCGTCGCATCTTCGGCGCCTCCGGCTTTCGCCACATCCTCAAGGTAGGCCACAAGGCCTTCGATTTCATCAGAAGTGAGCGGTTTGGCTTGGAAAACCGGCCGCATCGTGGCCGTTGCCGGGGACAACAGCCAGGAGGCGAGGTTCTTGCGCCCCAGCATGCGCTCGTAAACCCGAGTCAAATCAGGGCCCAGCTTGCCTCCTCCGAAAAGGCCGATGTCTGTTACATGGTGGCAGCTTAGGCAAGAGGCTCCGCCATTTTCCAAGGGAAGCGAGCCGGTGAAAATGTCTCGCCCACGTGCAATATCACTGGCATCAAACGGTTCATCCGTGATGTGAAGGCCCGCGAATTGGGATTTCTCAAGAACCGACTCTCTGGAGATAAGCTCGAGGAGGGCGGCAGCCTTTGCTTTGTCGAGCCCCGGAATCTTCGGCATGATGACACCTCGAGCCGCATCCTTCATGGCCAGCGCATAGGCATCGCCTGCGTCGATAAGCCCCTTGGGGTTCGTCACGAACTCGATCAACCACTCCTGGTCTTTCCTTTTGGAAACGTTCTTCAAGTCCGGCCCTACAAGACGTCCTCCGCCCACCGTGTGGCAGCTCATGCAGTTTTGGCGGAAGTAGGCCTCAGTCTCTTGCCCCATGGCGGTCTCTACGTGGAGGACGCCGAAGCTGAGCAGAATCATCGCCCAACCCATCACCCTTGGTCTCGGGCGTGAGGAAGTTATGGCCTCGAGTCCGACTTGTTTCCTCCAGGTGAAGAAAACTGCTCTCCGGGAGCGGAGCGGGGAGAATTCCTTCATTTTATTGGCCCCTCCGACAACTCTGTGGTTGCGTATTCTAGCGACTGACCCAATCGCGATCCCCTGATTTGCCGAGCTGTCACCATGAACCTCAACTTCTTTCAGCCATTTCGCGACCTCACCGAACCAGTCTTACACGTCCGTTTCGCGGTTCCTCGATTCGGGCGGAACCTCTTACCGGGCCTCCTTGCCCCATCGATGATTGGACCGGGTGGCGGCAGCTTGGCTCCAGGCGGCTCAACCTCAATGTTCAACGGTGGTTATGGTTCGATTTGTGCGCTGCCAAACCAGGGCTTGCGGCCAGCAAGAAGCAGATAATACGACTGCAAAATCTTTTTTGCAAGGCCAGCTTTGGCTCCGGAGTGGATATGATATTGTTTTTAAAAACATAACTGTGGTTTTGTGGTTGTTGATTTTGCCGTAACGATCACCGTAGACAGACTTTTGTCTTTCACTTTTTGGGGTGCAGCCAGTGCCGGCATAAGCGTTGGTGGAAAACCGTTCCCTTAACGAGCATGATCCCGGCGACCACACCCCGGAAGATGAAAGTGAATGGCGCCGAGCGCCATAACCACGCCGTCGAAGATGGATTTAACCATGTACTTTCATGGTAGCCGGGACCCCCGGGGCAAGAGCTCTTAAGAGGGGGGAAAAGGTGAGCAGCGCGAGCGGCCGCGAGTGATGGGAGCGGAACACAACTCAAGGAAAGGGCCGCGGTTTTCTGGTTTTGTCCTGGAACGATGAACGGGCCGGAATCACTTTTGCGGGTCTCCAGAGGTCTTCCAAAGGAGGAGCAAAGAGGTGCGGGATCGCGAAACGAGGGGGCAAGGGAGGTGAACAAGGTTGTCTAGCTGGGAGCGAGTCTGTAAGGTGCGGACGGTGAAATGCTTTTGTGCTGTGCCGTGGGGCGTAACAGGGTCAGCAGGGCTAGGCCGTTGCCGGTCCGTGGAATGGCCTTGTGCAGTTCCGCGGGTTAGATGGAAAGGAAGGTTTGGGGATGTCTGCGTCCAGGTTCTTGGAGGCGGTCCACCGTGCCTCTGAAAGGGTAACCCGAATGGTGCTTCGGCATCGGGTGACGGTTTTTTGTGTTTCTCTTGGGCTTTCGCTGCTCATGCTATTTCCTGCGCTCGGGCTCCGTTTCAACAACTCCAACGAGAACTTTTACCCACCGGGTGACCAGACCCTGGCCTACTACGATGAGTTCAAGGAGCGGTTTGGCAGCGACGAGTTCGTCTACATTCTGTTCAGCGCCGACGACATGCTTTCGCCTGGAACCTGGAAGCTGATAGGCGAGATTTCCGAGGAGTTGGGCGATGAGGTTCCTTTCGTCCGGGAGGTCACCAGTCTGCCGAGCCTGGAGATGCTCGACGCCCACGGGGATGAGCTTACCGTGAGCGAGTTAATGGAGCCTTTTCCGGAGACTCGGGAGGAGATTTCGGCGCTCCAAGCGAAAGTTCTTCGCAGGCCCTTGTACGCCGACCAGATTCTGAGCCGCGACGGACGCTTCTCGGCCATCGTTGTGGACATGGAGATCATCGAGGGCGAAGACGATCCACGAAAGCTCATCGCGCCGAAGGTAAGGGAGATCCTGGGGCGATACAGGGACCGACTTGGCTTGGAATTTCACGCCGTGGGAATCCCCATTATCGACTACGATATGGACGTGACCACGGCCAACGAGGTGGTTTGGTTCGGGAGCTTGAGCATATTGTTCGCGCTGCTGCTCATCGGGTGGTTATTCCGTTCTTTTTCCGCGTTCTTGGTGACTTGCTCGGTGGTTGTTTGCAGTATTGTCTGGGTTTTCGGGTTGATGGCAATGAGGGGGCAGGACCTGAGCCTTGTGAGCGTGATCATTCCGTCGCTCCTGGTAGCTGTCGGGTTGGGGGATGCGGTCCATCTCATCAGTGAGTTTCGCTTGGTGCGCCAGCGAATCCCGGATCTGGACGAAGCCTTGGTGGAGACCGTGAAGCTGGTGGGTTGGCCCTGTTTGCTCACGAGCGTGACGACTTCGGCGGGGCTCATTTCCTTCCGGTGGGCACCGGTGATGCCGGTGCAGCAGCTTGGTGTGCTCTGTTGTTTTGGAGTGGGGATGGCTTTCATCCTGACCTTTACGTTGGGGTTGTCGATCCTAGCTTTGTGGCCTCCGGCGCCACCCTTGGGCCACCACAACCAGATCGCGGTGGGCTTGCTTGGCGGAATCAACCGGATCAACGAGAGGTTGCCCCGCCTGATCCTTGGGATCTGCGGAATCGTCGTCGTGGCGTCTTACCTTGGCGTAACGCGGATCCGAGTGGAGACGAGCTTCCTGGAGCAGTTTGAGCTCGATTCCCCTATTCGGCGGGATTATACGGCGGTGAACGAGAATATGGGGGGACCGTTATCAGTGGAAATCATCGTGGGTCCGAAACAGGGGAATGCGAGTGAAGAGCCGGCTCTCTCCTTGCCGCTTCTTCGAGCGGTTGAAAGGTTCCAGGAGAGCATCTCGAAGCACCGCTTTGCCCGGGGGACCACGAGTCTTGTGGACATCATAAAGGAGCTCAACCGCACCTTGATGGGCGGAAGCGAGGATGGCTATAGGCTGCCCGAAAGGCAGGAGGCGATCCCCCAATACCTGCTTCTTTACGAGATCTCCGGCGGCGACGCCCTGGACCGGCTTCTGGACTTTAGTCGGCGCCACTTGAGGATCAGCGTCCGGGCGGTGAACCTGGGCTCTCGCCATGGCCTGGAATTCAAGGAGTTTTTGGACCGCGAGGCCGCGAAGTTCCTGGAGCCTTATGCCACCGTGGAAGTGACCGGGACGATCCCATTATTTCTGCGGCTGGCCGACCTCATCACGACAAGCCAGATCCGGAGTCTCGCCCTGGCTTTCGTGCTGATCTCCATCATGATGATCGTGGTTTTCGGATCTCTGAAGATGGGGTTGGTGAGTCTTCTCCCCAATCTGCTTCCCGTTTTCGTGACCCTGGGTTACATGGGCTGGAGTGACACGCCTCTGGACCTGGGAACGGTTCTCATCGCCTGTGTGGCCATCGGCGTGGCAGTGGACGACACAATTCATTTCTTTTCCAGGTTTCAGCTCGAGTTCCTGGAAACTGGAAACTACCGCGAGGCGATCAACCTGAGTATCTTGCACGTGGGCCGGGCGATGTTCTTCACGTCACTGCTCTTGACCATATCTTTTGGGACATTGGGTTGGTCGGAGATGGGGTCGGTAGCAAACTTTGGAATTTTGACATCTTTTACCGTGGTTACGGCACTTGTGGCAGACTACTTCCTGGCGCCGCAACTTTTGGTCCTTTTCAAGCCACTGGGCAAGGAAGGAAGGGGAAAAAGGCCGGAAAACTCGCTGGAGCTTCCGCGGGAATCGACGAAATGAAGAAGCCCAATGACCGGCCGAGCCCGGAGCTCGGCAGCCAAGCGTTTGAAGGGCATCATTCCATAAAATTTTCTTGTTGTATTCCGCTCCCGGCGGCGGCAATCCGTCCGCCGCCACTCGCCTTTCACCGCCCCGGACAGGGGCTACTGCCCGGAAAGCGTGACACGACCAGAAACTCACAGCCCCAGAGCTCTCGCGGGGGGAAACAAGGCGCTTGGAGGCCAGTCCTCACCAAGGAGGGGGAAAGGTGAGCACTGGAGGCATAGAAGAATGTGAGAGGGGATCTTCCAACCTACCCGTAAATCTCCTAAACGACTGCACACCGGGTATGCCGGGGGAGAGACTAGATCAGAGGCCACAGATCCGTCATGAGATTCCACGGCCCGGGCCGGACCGGGTATTGGTGAGCGTCCACCCTTTTGGAGAGCTGAATTCCCAGCCTCTGGACCTGCTTCGGGATGCTGGGATCGAGGTGGTCAAAAACCCGTTCCAACGCCGGTTGACAGAAGCGGAGGTCGCCGACCTGATCGGCCCGTTCGAGGTCCTTATCGCCAGTACGGAGCCGCTCACGTCCAGGGTTTTTGACCGGGCGCCCAGGCTCAGACTCATCGGGCCTCGGTCATGGTACCGGCCACGGTGCAGATTTCAGACGCCGCCCCAGGGCTTCCAGCCCTGGAACCCGGCGGAGGCTCTGCCTCCGGACCTCCGCTGGGAGCGCCGCTCCCAGACCCACGCCAGGGAGCCAGCTC
>JAJRTK010000106.1 GCA_024278345.1 bacterium
CGTAAGCGAGACGCGGCCCAAGGGGCCGCAGCGCAAGCTCCCAGCGGAGGTCCGGAGGCGGAGCCTCCGCCGGGTTCCAGGGCTGGAAGCCCCGGGGCGGCGTCTGAAATCTGAACCGTGGCCGGTACCATGACCGAGGCCCCTCACTGGAATCCTTCTACCTACCTCACTGGTGACGAAACATGCCCCAAACCTTTGTAGAGATTGAGCGCATTGATCTGTTGACCCCCCCCTGGCCGGATTATGCTCTCATCGATTCCGGCGCCGGACAGAAGCTGGAGCGTTTCGGCGAGCTTCTTCTTGTGCGGCCCGCCCAACAGGCTGTCTGGGAGCCGCGTCTTGATGCCGGCTGCTGGAGAGAAGCCCAGGCGGTCTTCACCCGAGCATCCAGTGGTCGCGGCTCTTGGGATTGTCGGCAGCCATTGCCGGACTCCTGGCCTCTGGCTTTGGGGGATCTGAAGCTCAACCTGCGAAGAACGAGCTCGGGGCACGTGGGCTTTTTCCCGGAGCAGCAGCCTTGCTGGGAACGAATCCGGCCCCATCTTGCCAAGCCGGGCAGTTCCCCCAGCCTCCTGAACCTCTTCGCCTACACGGGAGCCATGACCCTGGCGTCAGCGGCGGCGGGGGCCAGGGTTTGCCACCTGGACGCATCGAAGCCCGTGGTGGATTGGGCGGCGGAAAACGCTCGGCGGAGCGGTCTCGGAGAGGCTCCCATCCGCTGGATTGTCGAGGACGTGACCCGGTTCGCGCGGCGGGAAGAGCGTCGCGGAAACCGCTACGACGCGATCATCCTCGATCCGCCCTCCTTCGGGCGCGGCCCCAAAAAACAGCTCTTCAAGCTGGAAAACGATCTTCAATCCCTTCTCAAGAGCTGTTTTGGGATTCTTAGCGAGCAGCCTCTCTTTTTGCTCTTGAGCTGCCACACACCGGGAATCACCGGAGCCGCACTGGGCAACCTCTTGCGAGTCCTCCTGGATCGTCACGGCGGTCACCTGAGCGCCGGAGAGCTTCTCCTCCAGGGAGAAAACGGGGGGCACGTCCTGCCTTCCGGCGCCTTCGCCCTTTGGGAGCACAAGGATTGATCTTCTACACGTTGCCGCCGATAATGTGGCCTTCCCCACATCGCTCCAGATCCAAAAGTCACGCCTGGCAGGGGGAGCAGGACCCAAAAACGATGAGCAGAGGTCATTCATGAGCCAAAAAGGCGGCAAGAGCTGGCCCTACCAAGAAGCCCGAAAGATCCTCTCCGAGCTGGAAGCCAGAAAAGAGACCAGCGGTACCGTTCTTTTCCAGACGGGTTTCGGGCCGTCGGGACTGCCCCATATAGGCACGTTCGCCGAGGTTGCCCGGACCAGCTTTGTCCGCCATGCTTTCGGCATCCTGTCCGGCCTTCCATCCCGTATCATCGCTTTTTCCGACGATATGGACGGCCTCCGAAAAGTCCCTCTCAACATGCCAAACCGCCAGGAGCTGGCGAGCCACTTGGGCAAGCCGTTGTCGAAGATACCCGATCCCTTTCGCCAGGCCGAGAGCTATTCCGGCTTCATGAATGACAAGCTTCGGGAGTTTCTCGATCGGTTCGGTTTCGAATACGAGTTCCGAAGCTCGGCGAAGCAGTACTCCAGCGGAGCTTTCGACGAGGGGCTCATGGGAGTCCTCCAGAATTACGACGCCATCCGGAATCTTGTCCGGCCGACGCTTCGCCAGGAGAAGAGGGAGCACTGGTCGCCCTTCCTGCCTCTTTGTTCTCAGTGCGGCCGATACACGACCCGGGTTGTGGCATCCCATCCGGAGCGCGATTCCATCTCCTATATCTGCGACCAGGGCTTCGGCCAGCTACCGGCCTCGCCAAAAACCGCCGGAGTGGCTACCGAGGTTGCTACCTCCGCCGCCGATGGTGCTTCCTCCTCCGTCGAGAGCGCTCCTTCAGCCGCCGCCAAGGCCCGCTCCAAACAGCTAGTGGAAGGCTGCGGCCACGAAGAAGAGACTCTTGTCACCGGCGGGAGGGTCAAAGTCGGCTGGAAGGTCGATTGGGCACTCCGCTGGTACACCTTCGGCATCCACTACGAGATGTACGGCAAGGATCTCATCGAAAGTGCCAGGCTCAGCGGCCGCATTACCCGCATCCTTGGCCGCCGCCCGCCCGTGGGCTTTTTCTACGAAATGTTTCTGAACGAGAAGGGCGAAAAGATCTCCAAAAGCGTGGGAAAAGGGCTCACTGTCGATACCTGGCTCGACTATGCACCCCTGGAGTCTCTCACTCATTACCTCTTCCTCAACCCCCGCAAGGCCCGGCGCCTTCACTACGATGTTATTCCCAAGGAAACAGACGCCTACCTCAAGGATCTTCGGGGCTGGCCCAAGCTGGACGAGGCCAGGCAACTCGATAACGCCATCCGCTTCGTCCATCGCACCACGGTCCCCGAACCTTGGGGCGGTTCTATCACTTTCTCCCTGGTCCAGAACCTGGTCGCGGCCATTTCCAGCGACGACGAAGAGCTCATCTTCAACTATCTCCAGCGTTACGAGGAGAAGGTGGCGGAAAACCCCGAACCCGTCCGAAACCTCATCCGTGGCGCTCTGGCCTACTACCGGGATCACCTGGCGCGCCTGCGGAAAAAGCGCCTCCCCACCAGAGAAGAGCTCCCCGCCTTCGAGCATTTCGCCGCCAGCCTGGAATCCACCGAAGACTTTTCTCCAGAAGCCCTTCAGTCCCTTGCCTTCGACACCACCAGGGCCCTCGGCCTCGATCAAAGAAGCTTCTTCACAAGCTGCTACGAAGTACTCCTGGGTTTCCAGAGAGGTCCGCGCCTTGGCACCTTCGTGGCGCTCATCGGCCCCCGGAAAATCGCAGCCAGGCTCAGGGAAGCCGTCCAGAAGGCCGGTGAAGCGTAGGAGGGATTGAGCCGAGAAACGTCTTGGGGGAAGTAAGCTCTGTTCGGACTGCCACCGCCCCGACCGGAATCCAACCATAAAAAAATCTACGGGAACCCTGCCCTGAAAGGGGCCATTCACCAGGGTTTCGCACCAGTTCTATACGGGTCTTGCCGCTAAAAAGACCTCCAAGAGCTGGCGGGTGGGAAGATTGAGATCGAGGGAGATGGCTTCTTGAGGCAACACCCAGAGGTGAGCCTGGGCCTCGTCGTTCAACTGGACTTCCACGGAATCGACTCGGCAGTGGTAGTTTAGCAGGATCATGTGGGCGGGCCGGTAGAACTCCGGCGAGTCGATGGAATCTTGGGCCAGTAGGAACCGGATCTCTCGGATGGCCAAGCCGGTTTCTTCGAGCATTTCCCTGCGAAGAGCCCCGTGCTGGGATTCACCCAGTTCGATTTTACCGCCGGGAATCCCCAGTAAATGGTTCCACTTATGGGTTCGAACCAGGAGGATTTCTCCCTGTGGGTTCTCCGCCAGAGCGCCCACGGTGACGATGGGATATTGCCGCATCTACACGGTCCTGTGGAGTAGGGAGAGGACTTCGGTTCGGGAGGCTCCATCCTCCAGGAAAATGCCCCGCAGTGCCGAGGTCACCACGGATGCGCCGGGCTTCTTGATTCCCCGGAGTGTCATGCAGGCATGGGAGGCGTCCATGATCACGGCCACGCCGTGGGGGTTCAGCTCGCCCATGATGAGATCGGCCACTTGGCTTGTCAGCCGCTCCTGCACCTGGGGTCGCCGGGCGAATTCCTCCACCACCCGGGCGAACTTGCTGATCCCAAGGACCCTTCCGGCCGGCACGTAGGCCACGTGGGCCTTGCCGATGAAAGGCATCAGATGGTGCTCGCACATGGAATGGAAAGCGATGTCCCGGATGAGGACGATTTCGTTGTAGTTCTCTTTGAACACCGCGCTCATGTGCTTGCAGGGATTGGTGTGAAGCCCGGAAAAAATCTCTTCGTACATCCGGGCGACTCTGGCGGGGGTGTCCCGGAGTCCTTCTCGTGCCGGATCTTCGCCGATGGCCTCGAGGATCATCAGCACCGCGGTTTCGATCTTCGCCTTGTCCATTGTTCTTCACTCCAGGTTGTGGAAAAGTTGCAAAGAGAAGGTTTGAACGACAAAACAACCCGCGGGGAAGGGTTATTCCGGTAGCGAAACTCTCCCATGAGAGAATCCAAGAAGAGCGCCGTCTTTTCTTTTGGTTGCCTTCCGCTCCCGTCGGCGGCAATCCGTCCGCCGCCACTCGCCTATCACGCCCGGGAACGGAGCAACATACCATTCCACGGAATCGCGAATCCCCGCCATCGAAAAAAAACTTGAGGATCGAATGGCAAGTCCTTCCGGGCAGGAGGTGCCAGGTTTCCCGGGTTTTTGGTAGCCTCCCACCCATGAATTCCATCTCCAACCCGGCGCACCGTGCAAGAGCCCAAGGGCGGCCCTGGGGCTGGATCTTTTTGGGTCTCTTGGCCCTTTTTCCCCTTTGGCTTCTCCTCTGGCGGGGAGCCTACCATGCTCCACTCTGGCTCGACGAGGTCAACTACTTCCTGTACGCCCTTGACTGGGGCGTCCGAGAATCGGCACCGGGGACTCCGGTCACCGGCCTCCAGGGCTGGCTTTACTGCATGTTCTCCTATTCGAACTTGCTCATGCCCTATCTGGCGGGCTTGAAGATCGTGGGCATCGATTGGCGTACTGCCCCGGAACTGATTCTTCACGTTCCGAGCATTGCCGCGTTCCTTTTCACCTCTTTTCTGGCTGGTCGCCTCTTGGGTCGCCGCTCCCCCTGGGACGCCGTATTGATGACGGCCACGATCTCTTCGATTCCCCTGTTCCAATACTATGCTTTTGAAGGCAAGATCTACAGTTTGGCGGCGTTGGCCGCACTGGGCTACTTGGCCATGGCTCTCCGCTGCATCGAGGGGCCCACGGCCAAGAACCTCCTTTTGACGGCCGCGGCGGGCGCGGTGCTTCCCTATCTCCATGTATGGAGCGCTCTCTATCTGGCGGCCGTTCCCCTTTTCGGGCTGGTGGAGTGGCGGCGAAGGCGGGCCTCTTTTGGGGCGGCGATCCGGCTGGCGGCGACTTCCATCCCGGGTATTGGAATGGCCGCCCTCCAGGTGTTCTTTTTGAAAACGGCCTTCGCCTACCAGACGAAGCTCCAGTTTTCGCGGTTTCTCGACCCGTGGAGCCTGGCTCAAGGGGTGACCCGCGGCCTCTGGTCAGGCCCGAACCACCAGCCGCCGCCTCTCCCATCCAGTTTGGCCATTGCTGGCGGAGCCCTCTTCTGGGTTTTGGTGGCAGGCTGCATCTTCCATCTATTTCGGGGAAAGCCCGCCAAAAAGGAGCGGCTCGTTCTTCTCGCTTCCATCTCTGTCCTGGGATTCCTCCTGGTTTCCGGGTCCCTTGTGGAGGGCTTCATCTTCGGCCGGTACGAGGCGCCCCTCATGCTTGCGCCCATTTTGGCCATCGCCGCTCTTCCGCGCCTCGGCCGCCGAGCTGGATTGGCCGGACTTCTGCTCTTGGGCCTTCTTTCCATGCCCTGGACCTTGCAGCGAATCGCCGGGAAAAGCACAACCAGGGCGATGATCCAGGAGGTTCGGCGAAGCGGGGACCGCGGATCCGAGGCGATCCTGGCCCGTTTCTACCACCGCTGGGATCCTCTCCATCGCTATACGGCCTATTTTTATGCCCAGCTCTTGCCGCCATCCTGGATCGCCGTGGACTATCCACCTCTCGACCCCGTGGGCTCGGACCACATGCTCTTCGGGAACGTCGTCCGCACTCCCAAGAGCTGGAGACTCTTGCAAAAACCCCACAACCCAGCCCTGGCAGCTTGGGCGGAAGAAAGAAGGCTCCAAGGACTCTGGGTCCTTTCACCCGTCACCGAGGATCTGCCGGGCCTTGAACGGATTCTGGTCAAAGCGGGTTTTTCCAGAAGATCCCGCAAACTCTTCCGAGGCCACCCCGATAGTTGGCTCCTGCACTACCGGCGCTTCCGGCCTCTGGAGAAACAACCGGACAGTCCCCGGGAAATGAAACTTTTCCCATGAAGCCCCACCATCACCACAGGATAGATCCATGACCCAAGATCCACGGGAGAGATCCCTGACCCAAGATCCACAGGATAGATCCATGACCCAAGATCCGGCACCGGGTGCCTCCCCGAAACCCGACGAGGCATTTTCCGACAATGCCCCCTGGGAGACGCTGGGGCAGTCTTCCGAAGGACTTTCCCCGAAACCCGTCGAGGCACTCTCCGACAGCGACCTCCGCCATCGCGCCCGGCAATTGTCCAACTCCGTCCAAGTTCGGGCGCTGGGCAACAGCCGATATCGCGTCGAGAACGTCCTTACCGGTCGCGGGGTTGACCTCTCCTGGCAGGAGCTCACGTTGGTCCGGCAGTTCAACCAACCGGAGCTCCCTTCCAGGGCGCTGAAAGTCGCCCAACTTCCCGGTTCCAGGGGACCCGAGCTCCTGGAAGAGCTTCTTGGCCTGGCCATCCTTACCAGCGCCTTGGCCACGGCCGCCTAACCGCGCCACTGGACGGTTCGGCCCCACAAGACATTGTTCGGCCTCCCCTTCGCCGAACCCCGGGAATCGCCGGTTTCGTGCGACTTCTGCTTTTTCGGGGTCCCCTACGAAAAGGGGCGCACGGGCCTGCCTGGTGCCGCCGAGGCTCCCGACTCCCTCCGCGCCTACTCTGGTAACCTTCCCGCCCTGGTGAGTACGGAGACGGGCCGGAACCAGGGCTGGCTTGATTACGATTTGGATCGGCCTCTCCTCCGAGATGCCCTGCTTATGGATGCTGGAAATATCCTATCGTTTCCCGGGGAACCCCCGGCCAAGGTTTTCCGCCGGGTCACGGAACTGCTGGAAGCAATTCTCCAGTCCGACGCCATCCCTGTAGCCATCGGTGGAGACCACAGCATTACCGCCCCCATCCTTCGCGGCTTTGGCAAGAATCGCCTCAAGGTGGTTCAGTTCGATGCCCACACGGATCTCGACAACCTGATTCCCGGAGGAGTCCTCCACCACGGGAATGTCATCCGTCGGGCCCTGGAGTTACCCAACGTGGAACAGGTTTTCTCCTTGGGCTTGCGAGGAATCACTCCCCTCCCGCAAAATTTCCAAGAGTGGGATTCTCCACGCCTCAGCGCAAGGCAGCTCCGGCAGGGTGGAGTTCAGGCGATGCTCGATCTTCTGGGAGAGCCGGGCCCCGTCTACGTGACCCTGGATCTGGACGTCCTGGACCCGGCCTATCTTCCCGCCGTGGGCACGCCGGCGCCAGGCGGCCTTGATCCCGGATTGCTCAAGGAACTTCTCTGGAGCCTGGGTAGCTCAATGGAAGTGGTCGGTTTCGACATAGTAGAACTCAGCCCCCGAGACCACGGTGTCACCAGCCTGGCCCTGGCCACGGAAATGCTCTTGACCCTGGCTGGCGCCATCTACGGAGGGTAACTCGTTGCCTCGCTACGATCCGTGAGGAGAAATCCGGGTAGGGGGGCACTGAACACTCATGGAAATGAATCGAACCACCCCGTAGAATGAAAGAAAAGAGGCGTAGCGTACATAGATGTGGGTGGGGAACTCGTTGCTTTTCATTGCAACGGGTCCTTGCGAGCTCCCTGGTGGGTGCAGGGCAAAGCCCGATGCATGCTACAATTTTCGGACGACCTTCGAGTCACGCAAACGTGACCCGCCGAGCGACAGCGAGAGCTGCCGAAGGCACCACCGATGACCGAGGCCGCCACTCCCTCTCGCTACCAGAGAGCCCCCGGTTCCAGGAGAGCTTCCTCTTTCCTCCTTCAGCTTTCGGCAAGGCCGTTGGCGAGCAGCCGACGTGCTGGTGGATGCGGAGGCGGGGCCTCGTCCATCGTTTCGGCCACAAAAATACGACGCGGAGCGTCGTACATAAATGTACGTCCAGGGAGCTAGCTCCCTGGCGTGGGTCTGGGAGCAGCGCTCCCAGCGGAGGTTCGGAGGCGGAGCCTCCGCAGGGTTCCAGGGCCGGAGGCCCTGGCGCTGTGTCCGGATTTCGCAGCGTGGCCGAAACGATGGACGAGGCCCTGGATCGACGACAATTCGTCCCGCCTTGCGTGGATACTTACGACGGGGGCACGTACATGGCGTCGTCCGTCGCCGCGTCCGGAGAATCATGCTTCCGCCGAATGGTGGACCCTTGTTTCTCCGGTAGTGACGGGGAGCCGCATTTTCTCGTGGACGCCACGGGGGCCTCGGGACTTCCCCGATGACCATCGTTTGAGTGATGGTGGTCGCCTCCGCGGTCTGGACGTGGCCTCTATCACGGAAGGCAGATTCCCTTCCTGGAATGAGGATCATCCGCAAGTTTTTCGTGGGCCTCCCGTTCCGGAGTTCCCGCCTTGCCCCACGCCCGGTCCACGGCCTCACGGGCATCGTGATCTTCCAGGAACCGCACCGCAAGAGCCAGAAGATAGGGATTCTTGCTCTCCCGGAGGATCTCCCTTTGCCCTTCCCAGAGCATTTCCGGGGCCACCGCCCGCATTCGTTCCTCCGTCCATGATCGAGCCTGTGTGATGGCCTCCAATAGCTCCGGATAGGCGGGGTTGAGGTCGGTAAACATCCCGGTTTCGTGCTCCACGCCGAAGAAGCCCGCCGGTTTCCCGGAATTCGATTTGCGGTAGAAGCCCAGTGTGCGAAGCCGCCCCTTTTCGTGGGCCTTCCACCAGCACGGAGAGCCCACGGAGAAAACCCAAATCCGTTCCGGAAGCCGCGGAGGCTCCTTGGGTTGTTCGAAATTGGCCAGCGTGCTCACCAGGCTGGCCGAAGCCAGAGCCTTGCGGAGCAGGCTATCGGGAAACGCATAACCCCGCCGGTCGTAACTCTTGTTGGGCCAGTGGTCGGGAATCGCCTGGTCAAAGACGATTTCGTATTCCAATATCTGGTCTGAAAGGAAAACCTTGTCGCCTAAAGAGAGCCACTCTCCGGCATTGGCCTCGCCACAAACAAAAGCGGTCAAAAGAACCACGCCCACAAGAGCGCGGAGCGGAATGAGGGGGAGCTTCATTCTCATGGGTCGGACTCCTTGGAAGATCGCGCCAGCAGTTCAGTCCGGCGTGCTCGTTGGGACAGCTTTTCGGTTTCCTCGGATACTTTCTTGGCTTGCGTTCCGCTCGCATCGGCGGCAATCCGTCCGCCGCCACTCGCCATTTTCGCCCCTGGACTTCTCGGCTGCCCCAAAATCGGGGTTTCACCGTTGAGGTGCCGCGAAGCCCTACTGAGCGTATGGATTTCGAATCCAAGTCCCGCGGCGGTACAGCGTGAGAACTATCAGTAGCACCACAAGCATCCACCACCAAGTTGGCGTCAAGATGGGAGTCAGCGTTGCGATGGGTGTTTCGGTTGCCGTAGGCGTGGGCGGGGATGTTGGCGTCAAGGTGGGAGTCAGCGTTACCGTGGGGGTGGATGTCGATGTCAAGGTGGGAGTCGGCGTCACCGTCGGTGTCTCGGCTGCCGTAGGCGTGGGGGTGGATGTCGATGTCAAGGCGGGAGTCGGCGTCACCGTGGGCGTCACCGTGGGGGTGAGTGTGGGGGAAGGAGCTACCGTGTTGGAACTGACCTCGGCTCGGCACCACATTTTCCTTTTTTTTCCTGTTCTGTCCCGCCTTGCGTGGATGCCCCCCGGCAAGAAGCGGGTGCGGGCCGGAAGGCCCGCACCCAAAATCCGTTCCCCATCCGTCCCATTCCCGGGAGTAAAACTCCACCCAACGCCCGTGGAACACCTTTTCAGCCACCCGGGAAGGCATCCCGCGGCTGATCCGTCCCATTCCCGGGAGTAAAACTCCACCCAACGCCCGTGGAACACCTTTTCAGCCACCCGGGAAGGCATCCCGCGGCTGATCCGTCCCATTCCCGGGAGTAAAACTCCACCCAAC
>JAJRTK010000107.1 GCA_024278345.1 bacterium
TACCGGCCACCCGAAAAAAGCGCGCAGCGCACAAAGATGTGGGTCCAGGGAGCTGGCTCCCTGGCGTGGGTCTGGGAGCGGCGCTCCCAGCGGAGGTCCGGAGGCAGAGCCTCCGCCGGGTTCCAGGGCTGGAAGCCCTGGCGCGGCGTCTGAAATCTGCCCCGTGGCCGGTACCATGACCGAGGCCGGTTCGAGGTCCGAGGAGACGGACTCGTACACGAGCTGAGTCGGGTCATCGGTTTCCAGCGGCGTTGGCTTGTCCTGTGCAAAGGACTGGCCGGAACGGCGTAACGCCGAAACTGCCGGCGTCTCCCGAATTTGGGGTGGCCGATGGCGAAAGCGGCGAGCATGGCTCCCGGCGCCGGACGGATTGCCGGCGACGGGAGCGGAACGCAACGCCAAGGAAACGTGCGATTCTAGGAAAAACCGTGCGACAACGAAAGGTAACATCGAATCCGGGGCGCTTCCCAAGATGGAGTTGACCGGCGTTTGGGCAACGAACGCGCATGGAGGAACATGATGACGGGCAGAAAGATCGGAGTGGAGCCGGAGGTTTCCAGGGGAAGGCTGGTCCTTCTGGGTGGCACCTCCCTGGTTTGCGGAGCTGCCATCATGGTGGTGGAAGTTCTGGGTTCCCGGGTAATAGGGCCTTTTTTCGGCGTGAGCCTTTTCGTCTGGACTTCCCTCATCACGGTGACGATGATCTCCTTGGCCCTGGGCTACGCCATGGGTGGCCTTGTCGCCGATCGGATGAGGAACCTCGACACCCTCTACCGGATCATCCTTCTGGCGGGCCTGGCGGTGGTGGCCATTCCTCTTATGAAATCGCCCATCCTGAAGCTTTGCCGGCCTTTGGGACTGCGGCTGGGGGCCTTTACCAGTAGTTTGCTGCTGTTCGGTCCGTCGCTCTTCCTTCTGGGCTGCGTCTCGCCCTACGTGATCAAGGCCGCGGCGCGGGAAGTGTCGAAGATCGGCACCACGGTGGGCTTATTTTACGCCATTTCCACCACTGGGAGTATCATCGGGACCATCGCCACGGGGTTCATTCTAATCTCTTATTTGCGGGTGAGCACGATTTTTACGGTGACGGGGTTGGTTCTGGTCGCCCTGGGTCTCGGCTACGCCCTGTTTCACCGGCGATTTTGGGGCGTCGCCGCGCTTCTGGCTGCGCTCCTGCCGCCTCCCTCCGCGGAGCCGGGCCTCTCCAGGCTCATGCCCAGCGGTACCCGCGTGACCCTAGTGGAGTCAATCGACAGCCACTACGGCAGTCTGAAGGTCGTGGAGTACAGCTACGGACCCAGGAGAACCCGGGAGCTCATCATCGACGGCTTCGTCCAGGGCGGGATCGACGTCCGTGACGGCCTTTCCGTCTATGCCTACAACTATCTGATGCAGCTCTTGCCACGCGCCGTGAAACCCGATGGAAAGCGCTGCCTGGTGCTCGGGCTGGGCGCCGGGCTGATCCCCCAGTGGTACGAAGCCCGGGGCGTCGAAACCGTCGCCGTGGAGATCGACCCCGATATCGTGGGCCTGGCCAGGGACTATTTCGGTTTTCAGGGCGAGAAGAATGTTCGGATCGAGGACGCCCGCACTTTCTTAGCACATGGCGAAACCCACTACGACTACGTGATCCTCGATGTTTTCAACGGTGACGTCACTCCGGCACACCTCCTCACCGTCGAGGCGTTCCGCTCGGTGCGCAGCCGCTTGAGCCGGGACGGAGTGCTGGCCATCAACTACGCGGGTCCCTTCACTGAGAGGAATCAGATGACAGCCTCAGTGCTCCGGACCCTCGGAGAGGTTTTTCGGACGGTGGAGGTCTATCCAACCTTCGATCCCGCGAAGGAGTCCAGCGGGAATATGGCGATCCTGGCCTACGACAGCGATCCGGTAGCGCTCGGGCCGGATCTCTTCATGGCCCAGCCGATCCACCCCATGGCTCGCCCCGCCGCAGTGGGCTCCGTGACCTGGAAGGGACCACTTCCCAAATCGAAGGATGCCTTCATTCTCACCGATGACTACAGCCCCGTAGACCTCCGTGATTCCTGGTACAGGGAGCTATTACGAGACCGGATTCTCAAGACGACCCATTGGGACATTCTCCTTGCCCGGAGTCGCTGGGTGCGCCCAAGGAACGAGCAATGGCCTCTTAAAAAAAGAGGCGAAGCGTCGTAAATAAACGTGGGTCCAGGGAGCGAGCTCCCGGGTGGGTGCAGGGCAAAGCCCTGCCAGGGGACGGGGGACGGAATCCCCAGACCACCTTCGGGCAACGCGCGGCGTGACCCGCCGAGCGACAGCGAGGCGTTGCCCGGACGCATGAAGTTCCATAATCCAGTATCCCGTCTTGCCTGGAGACCCCCCCCAATAATGTTGGCGAGTTTCCAGGCAACCCCTTTGTTTTTCCATCTGTTGTGTTCCGCTCCCATCAGGCGCCGTCCGGCGCCCGCTGTCCGCCAACTTTTCCGCTGTTTCGCTCGATTGGCCCGGGGCCGAGGTTTGGCGGCATTCCCTTTCGAGGCTCATTGGCCCAGCCTCTTTAGAATCGCCCTGGCTTCCTGATTAGAGGGGTAGAGCTGAAGCTCCAGAGCCGCTTCCCGCTTCGCCTCCGGAAGCTGGTTCCTCAACAGGTAGGCCTTGGCCCGGAGAAGATGAAGCTTGGGATAGCGCGGGTTTCCTCGGGCCAGGTAGTCCAAATAATGGTGAGCCCCCGCCGCGGTCCCCTTCCGAATCTGGAGCTTGGCCATGTTGACGATGCAGTCCGGGCTGTTGAATAACTGAAGAGCGCGGCCCATGAAGAGCTCCGCCTGCCCCAGATCGCCGAGGTTCATCCAGGCGATGCCATTGCAACAGTAAAGAGCCGCCCGGGACGTCACATTTTCGTCCACGGCGCTTTTCATGCCCTTGGAGTAGATCTCGATGGCTTCCTTCGGGCGTCCCTGGGTGTCCCGGATGACACCGAGGTTGATGTAGCCCCGAAGGCTACCGGGTGCCTTGGCTACGGCATCGCTCCAGAACGTTTCCGCGGAGCCCCAAACTTCGGCCCTAATCTTGAACCCTGCGGAGTACAGCGCCAGAATGAGAATGATGACGGCTCCAAGAAGGCGCCTCCGAATCCAGGATTCCTCGGCCTCGCCGTCCCCGGTTTTCGGGTGGGGCCTTCCGTTTCCAGCTTTTCCGTCCCCGGTTTCCGGGTGGGGCCGGTCGCTTCCGGCTTTCCCAGCGGCCCAATGGAGAAGGGGCAGAAGCAGAAAAGCCGAGGGCAGGTAGCTCCGGTGAACGAAGGCAATCTCCAGCGGATAGATCGTGGACTCCAGAAGATGGTTGCCGAAGAACCAGAGGATTGCCAGAGAGATTAAGGGCTGCCTCTTCCGGAGGGCGATGCCTCCGGCGATCAGGAGCAGGATGATCGTGGCGGCCGCCGCCGTGACCGGAGGCTGCCAAAGCGACCGGGAAATAGAGTAGTGGAGGGTGAAAGAGAGTCTGCTTGGCAGGGGAACGAAAAAAGAGGTCAGATAATCAAGAAGAACCCGGCCTTCCGTCAGGAGACGCTCCCATGCCGTAAAGGAGCGACCGGCCCCGGGGGAGATGATCGCTTCCACGAGAGCCGACGGATGGTAGCCCAGGAGAAGTAGACCTCCCGGGAGAATCCCGGCGGTGGCCAAAGCCGTCAAAAGAAGCCGCCTCCAGCTCCAGGCCTTGCTCTTTCCCCGTCGGGGAAACAACCAGTGGAGAAGACCCAGGCCCAACGGAATCAAGAGCGCCGTCTCCTTGCAAAGAAGGCTCGCGCCAGCGGAAAGCAGGACGGCAGCCCACCACCCCACGGCCGCCCGGCCCGTCCGGATCCGGGCCTCGAAATAAAGGAGACACGCCAAGAAATAGAAGGTCGCCGAAAGGAGGGCCATCCGCTGGATCACGTAGAAGACGGCGTCGGCATGAAACGGGTTCAGGCCCCAGAGAAGAGCGGCGGCAAGAGGAACGAACCAGCTTTTTTGCCTCCGGCCCACACAGGCGGGTATCCACGTAAGGCGGGACGGAGAACCACGTGGGTCCAGGGAGCGAGCTCCCTGGTGGGTGCAGGGCAAAGCCCTGCCAGGGGACCGGGGCCGGAGTCCCCGGACGACCGCCGAGCCGAGCGAGGCGCAAAGGAGTGTCCAACTGTCCCGCCTTGGGTGGATACCCACACAGGCCAGGATCTGCCGGATCAACAAGGCAAGCAGAAAGATGTTCAGGGTGTGGATCCCGACGTTTACCAAGCGGGATGCACGCGGGGAGAGCCCGAAGATTGCGGCTTCTACCAGAAAACTGAGACTGGGAAGGAAACGCCGCGCACCGGGAAGGGGGTTCGCCGTGACCAGATCCCTGATCGTTTGCCAGGAAAGATCCGGAGACCGAAAGTAGGGGACGGATCGAAAGTGTCCAAGGGAGTCCAGATAGAAAGGGCCACTGGTCGCGGACCAGGAACAGGCGGCCAGAAGCCCGAACAGGGTCAGCGCTAGAGTGGCCCCCAAAAAAGCTCTGGTGCGACGGGTCGTGGGTTTCACCGGTGGGCTCCCGGAATGTTGGCCGTTTTGTGTCGATGAGTCGGGAGCCGCGGCTCTCCCGCTTTGAGTAGACACCCCAAAAACGGCTAGCCACCCTGTCCCTAGGATGGTGTTTGCCACTTTTCCCGGCGGTATTGGTGACCCAGGGCCAGCCGCCCCTCTCTAGGGTGGCGGACTGGATGGCTCCGGGAGCGAAATGCCTAGCCTGGCAGCGGTCTCCAGGGCTCTCTTTCGCACTTGTGGGTCGGGATTGTCAAAGGCGCGACGAACGAACTTCTTATAAGTGCGGAGCGCTTCGGGTAAGCGCCCCAAACGCTCCAAGGCAATGCCAGCGTTGTAGATCGCCTCCACAAAGCGAGGCTCGATCTCCATCGCCCGCCGGAAGTGAGCCAACGCCCTTTCGTCATCGCCTTCCAGCAGGTAGCAGTTTCCAAGATTGGTCTGCGCCCTCACGGTGTGCGGCGACTTTTCGACGACATCGAGCCAGAGGGCTTTGTTGGACCTCCAGACCCTGTTCCGAAGAGAGGTTGCGCTTCCAAGGCAGAGCAGAATCACCCCGAAAACAAGAAGCGCCCGCCACCGAAGCCTGGAAAGAAGCGGAACCCACAGAAACGCCAGCATCGCCAAGGGGAGGTAGTTTCGGTGCTCGAACACCAACTCCAGGTTGATGGGGCCAGACTCCAAGAGATGGAGCAGGGCGTAGGACGCCAGGGGGAACCCCACCTGGGGATGCTGGAAGAGCAATAAGCTGGCAATGGCCAGAAAAATGACGATCCCCGCCATGGCGGCAAGTGTGGACGGCGGGGAGAGAACTCCCCGCGACGGCTCTATGGCGTGGGCAATGTTGAGGCGGCTTGGAGCGGGCCAGACAACAAGCGTTGCGTAGAACGCCTGGACCCGGGCTTCCGTCAAGACCCGTTCATAGCCGCTGAAGTCGCGATTCGGGAATCGCTCCGTCCATCCCACGATCTGCGATGAGCCCACGCGTTGGAGCGCCGTGGCTCCAAGAAACAAGAGTGTCCCCAGGAGGATCGCAAAGAGAACTCGATTGCGTCGGCTCCGCCGGACTCGGCGCCACAGCCCGGCCAGATCCGTCCTGTGAAAGGCAAGCTCGTAGAGGAAAAGAATGCCGGGCATGGCCACGGCGATCTCCTTGCTGCCCAAAGCCAGAAACCAAGACAGAAATCCCACTGCGAACCATCGCCTCGATGCCCTGGAGCGGAGCGCCTGCTGCCTGCCGCAAATGTAGCTTCCCAGGGCCAGGAGCGAAAAGAGGGCCGCAAGGCTCGTCATCCTCTGGACGATGTAGGAAACCGCCTGCGTCGCCAGCGGATGGAGAAGAAAGAACCCCGCCGCAACCACTGAAACCACCGCGAGCTTCCCACCATCGGCCGGCCGAGGATGAGCCTCTCGCGCCAAAAGAAACGCCACCCAGGCAACGGCCGCGCCCACTAGAAGGTGGATCAGGAGATTCGTCCGGTGATAGGCGTGGGGATCGAGCCCCGCGCGCAAGTAGTCAAGGCCGAAGGTCAGGTTTGCTACAAAGCGCGTGGAGAGCCGTCCGTTCATCAAACCGCGGAGATTGTCCAGGCTCAGGCTGCTCCATTGAAGGGCTGGAACATCGACGATGTTCGGGTAGTCGTCCAGATAGAATTCACCCTCCATGGCCGGCAAGTAAGCGCCCACAACCGCCAGGCTGAGCAGGAGGAAAAGTCCCGCCGCTGGCCAAGTTTTTGCCGGAATCTCCATGGATCCTGAGCGATCTTCCTCATGGATCACGGTTTCGCCATTCCAAAGGATTTTCCGTTCCAGGGCGCAACTACCAAGCTCCACGTGTTTTCAGGGTGTTGAGTTCCGCTCGCGGCGGCGGCAGTCCGTCCGCCGCCACTCGCCATTTTTGCCCCGCTTTCCATCGATCTTCCCGGAAACGGAGCGTGCCGAGAGAAAACCGCGGCTCCAACCGCCTTTTACAATCCTTCTACGACGATCTTGGCGGCCTTTTCGAAATGGGCCACAGCCTTCTTTTCATCCTTAGCCTGTTTCGCCGCCAGGGCGGCATCGAGCTCTTTTTGGAGCAGGCTGGTCTTCTTGGGAGCGAGATCCGCGGCCAGCTTTGATGTCAGCTCTTTCTCTCCGAGTCCGGCAAGAGCCGTGGCCACGGCTTTTTGGATCTCTTCAGCGGTGGCGCCCTTTTCTTGGGCCAGGGCGAATTTTTCTAGGGCTTCCTTGGGTTTGCCATCCAGGAGCAGCCCTTCCCCCATGATGGCATGGGCCGCGGCCAGATCGGGGTCGAGGGCCAGGGCCTCCCGGGCGATTTGTAGCGCACGCTCCAGGTGATGGCGCTTGAGCATCATCCGGGCCAAGCTGAGTTTCCTCTTCGCTTTCTTTTGATCGGCACTGGGCTTTTTTGAACCGCCGCCGGTGAGAATCTTGGTCCGTTCCGCATCTGTCTTGTCCCCCAGAAGAACTTGGAGTGCAAGATCCACCGAGGTCCGAAACCGGGGGGCGTGGATCGGTTCGTAGTAGCGGAAAACCATCGTCTTGTCGAAGATTGCCGTTGTGGGGGAAACGATCAGCCCGAACGTTCCGTACACGTCACGACCGGGATCGAGAAGGAACGGAAAGGTGATGCCCAGTTCCTTTGCCAGGGTTCCCGTAGCTCCTTTCCCATTGGTATCGACGCTGATCGCCACAAAAGCGACGCCACGCTCTTTGTACCGATGGAAGAGCGTCTGAAGATCCGCCAACGCCTTTTTGGAGTTCGGCTGGTGAGGCTTGAAAAAGAATAGAACCGAGACCTTCCCTTCCAGCCCGGCTGAATCAAAGGTACCTCCGCTCATTCGCGCCGCTTTGAAATGTGGCATATTCTGCCCCACGTCCAGGTTGCGGAAGGCCACGGTGTCCTGGGGAAAGACCACGCTCTCCAGAAAAACGAGCAAGAGAGCCAGGAGCGACGTGGAATAAGGCCATGGCAACCTCATCACTGGGATCCTTGCTTGTCGTTTCGTCCTCATCTCTTCTCCCTTCCCGTCCATAGGGTATGCCCCGCACGGTGCTGCCCGCCCGTGATCGTTCCTGACCAGAGATCAGTACTGGACCGGCTTGATCCGGTCGTAGGTCTTCTCCTTATGACAGCCTGGCTTGCAGCTTCCCCCTGTGTCGTGTGTTTTGAAATTGAGAGGAAGACTCCACTTTCCGAAGGGCACCGCGTCTCGAATATGCTTGGAATGCGTGCTGGCGTGGGTTTCATGGCAGGCCCGGCAGGTGCGCCCTTTTCTCACACGGTTGACGTGCAGGAAGTGGAGGTTCCGGTCACCGTTTCTGAAGTTGGTCAACTTCGTAGTCTTTTCCTCCAAAACATTGTCTTCTTCGTGGCAGGTGAAGCAGAGGGCGAAGTTCTCAAGCTTGAAGGGCGCGTAAAACTTCTTCGGGTAGACGGCATTCAGGAGCCGGAAGTACTTTGAGCCGTGGGGAGAATGGCATCCCGAGCAGTCTTTTTGCCGGATCGGGCCGTGATGATCCGGGTTCTCTTTCAGGAGTTTTGCGATATCCTGGAGCGGACGGTCGTCTGCCTGAACGGGCCGGTTGTGGCAGCTTAGGCAGAGATCCATCGGCTCGAGCTTGAGCATGGCGGCAAACTTGCCGGCATGGGGATTATGGCAATTCGCGCACTCCTTGCCTTGGGTGACGGCGCCATGTTGAACCGGAAGTGTAAGATCTTGCTTCTTCTCTTCGTGGCAAGTGAAGCAGAGGTCTCGAAGATTGGTTTTCGTCTCAAGCTGAAACTGAACCGGGCTTCCATGGGGATCATGGCAGTTGAGGCATGAATCCTCGGCCGGTGGATGGACATACTCGTTGGAGCCCAACGCCTCTTGGATCTCCGTGTGGCACTCGAAACAGAGCTCGTTGCCAGAGGTTCTGAGCAGCGATGGATTCGGCGAGCTGTGAGGTTCGTGACAAATGGCGCATTCCCCTACGGCCACGGGGCCGTGGACGTATTCTTGCTTCGTCTTGTCGTCTTCGTGACAGGTGAAGCAAAGCTCGGGGCCTGAGGGCGCGATGAGGTTAAACTGATTGTCCGACTCATGGGGGTTGTGGCAACTGATGCACTCTCCGGCTTCCACTGGAGGGTGAATGTTCTTGCCGGTATTCTGGGCATCGTGGCACCCGTAGCAGAGCTCGGCGTCTTGGGCTGCCAGCTTGAACTTGTGCTTTTTCTTTGGAAGAGCCACGTGGCAGGCATCGCAAGCTTCGGCGGCTACCGGTCCGTGAACCCATTTCTTCTTGCCCATGGTCTTGGCGTGGCATTTGGCATCCATGCAGCCCTTTTCCTTGGCCCGGGAAGGAGGGGCTGTAAGTCCGAAGATGACCACCATGTAGGCGATGCCAGCCATGAGGCTGAGGTTCATTCCCGGTCGTGTGTGGCTAAGATGGAGGACTCTCATGCTCGTGCTCCCCCGGAGGGTGGGTAACGTCTCTTGTTTTTCGTCTTCGCGCGGAAAAAAATGCGTGCAACCTCGTCGCCAAGTTGACCTGAGAATCCTAAGTTTTTTCCACGCTCTATTTGGCTGTGGGTTCCAAAGTCGCTTCTTCCACCAAGACCGCGTACCGATAGCCGGCACCAAAATCCTGATCGAGACGCACCGTGCCTCGCACCACAAGGATCTCTCCCACTTCGGTGGTCTGTTGCGTCGTGATGGTCAGGTCCGACGTGCCCGCTTCCCTGCTTCCGGTTCCGTCTTCGATGTGCAGCCAGTTTCGGTTCAAAATACCGTCATTGAACTTCGTGACTTTGCCTCGGATGACCACGGTTTTCCCGCCAAGGGCATCTTTTTTTTCGTGAAGTTCGGCGATGGTCATCGCATCGGCGCCTTCCGCTTTCTTCAGCGGCGCGGTCAAAGCTTCCGTGGCAGCCGGCCCAGCATGGGAAATTTCCAGGTTCTCCGACCCCTTGCTCGAGGATGCTAGCGGTTTCGCCAGGAGAACGCCAAAGATGATGTCCTGGAATTGCCGGCCAAGCGATGGGCTCGTGAAAGCTCCCATTTGGGTCCCGTTGGTCACCGTGACTTTCTCTCCAACGGTGACCTTCGATTTCGGAACCGCAGCCCATTCTTGCCCAGTTGATGTTTCGATCTGAAGATAGGTGTAGTTGCCCGCGTCGATGACTTCCAGCACCTTCCCCTCCACGGTCTCCGATTGGCCCATCCCCGGGTGACCGGCCGGCAGCCCGGAAGAGGCGCCACCCATGGCGTGGGACCCCGCATGAGCGTCCGAGGCCAACAAGAGCATCATCAGTCCGAAGAACGACCAAAACGACATTCGAGGAATTTGAGAAATGATTTGGGATCGCATCACGTCAATACTCCTTAGTCCAGAGTCGATGGTTGGGGAATTCGGACCCGGAGATAGGTCCGTTGGTTCTCGCAAGTTTCTCTGCTCGCGGACCCCTGTTTCCCGCGCCTGCCCGATAAGCGATGAGATTGCTTCCCAAAGAAGGTCACTTTTGGGGAAGCACTGGCGGAGGTGAGCCTCTGCCGGGTCGTCCAACCCCTTGCAGGGAAAGGTGTGCAGAGTTCCGCGCACTGTGCGGGAGCAGATGTGCGGATTATGGCTTGGGCTCCAGGGAAATACCAAGGCGAGCCATCTTGTCGTAAAGAGTCCTGCGGCCCATTTCAAGTTTTTTGGCCGTTTTTGTCCGATTCCAGTTGCACTCGCGCAATGTGCGAATGATGAGATCTCGCTCCGCGTCTCGGACCTCCTCCATGGGGTTCCTGGGGGTTGCTTCGTATCGTGCCAGGTCACTGGGGAGGTGCTCCGGAAGGACTTCCTCGCCCTGATCGACCATGATGACGGCCCGTTCGATGACATTTTCCAATTCGCGGACGTTGCCGGGCCAGGGATACTGCTGGAGGATCACCAGGGTTTCGCTGCTGAGCCGGTTGACACGTCGCTTGATGCGGGTGGCGTAGAGTCGTAGAAAGTGATTTGCCAGGAGCGGGATATCCTCGGTCCGCTTTCGGAGAGGTGGCAGTAGAACTTGTACGACGCTGAGGCGATAGTAAAGATCGTCCCTTAGAGTGCCTTCGGCGATGGCTTCCTGGAGATTCCGGTTGCTCGAAGCAATGATGCGGACGTTGGTCTTGATGGGGCGGACACCGCCCACGCGGAGAAACTCCCTTTCCTGAATTACTCGCAGGAGCTTGGTCTGGAAGCTAGGGTGAGTTTCCGTGATTTCGTCAAGAAAGAGCGTTCCGCCGCGGGCGACCTCGAAGAACCCGCGCTTGGAGGCGATAGCGCCCGTGAACGCCCCTCGCTCGTGACCGAAGAGCTCTGATTCCAAGAGGGCCTCCGTAAGGGCGCCGCAATTGATGGCGAAGAAGGGCGCATCCTTGCGGTGGCTCTTGTCGTGAATAATTCGCGCAATGAGCTCCTTGCCGGTGCCGCTTTCTCCTACGATGAGGACCCGCGTATCGGTGGCTGCCACCTTGTTGACGAGATCGAGGACTTTTTGAAGGGCTTGGCTCCCGCCGATGATGGCCCGGCCCGATTCTTCTCCCGACATCTGCTCTTTAAGCCGCTTGTTTTCTTCAAGCAGTGTGTTCCACCGAAGGGCCTTCTGCACGCGCAAAAGGAGCTCGTCCGTGGAGAAGGGCTTCGTCATATAGTCCGCCGCCCCCATCTTCATCGCTTCCACGGCCGAGTCAACTGACGCATAGCCGGTGAGCAGAATCACGGGGATGGGGAGGTTTCGTTCCCGAAGCCCCTCAAGGATATGAATCCCATCGACGCCTGGCATTCGAAGGTCGGTGAGCACCAAGTCTGGCTGCTCCACTTCGATGCGCTGAAGCGCCCTTGTGCTGTCAGTTTCGACGATGGTCTCGAAACGCCGACGGAGAAACCTCGCAAGGTTCTCCGCCATATCGGGTTCGTCATCCACGATGAAAATCGTTAGGGTTCTGTCATTCATGCCCCAGCGCCCTCAAACGGCAATGTGACTCGAAAGATCGAACCCCTGCCGGGTTCACTTTCGACAACGATGTTGCCGCCATGAGCCTTGACGATGCCGTAACTGACCGTCAGACCGAGCCCCGTCCCTCGCCCCACGTCTTTCGTGGTGAATAAGGGCTGAAAAATTTCGCTCCGAAACTCGGGTGCAATTCCCGTGCCCGTGTCCTGGATCTCGGTGATCAGGTTGCCTTCGGCGCACGCAGTCTTAATAGAGAGCATTCCACCGTCTGGCATGGCGTCTTTCGCGTTGCCAATCAGATTGACGAAAAGTTGCTCGAGATGCGTCTGACTTGCAAGGAGAGCGGGCAGCGACTCGGCCAGCTCAAGCTTCACCTGGACTCCTTCCGTTCCAAAGGATTTGCCCACGAATGACAAGGCATCTCGGAGCGCCGTGTTGAGGTCTGTCTTGGCCATTTCCAGGGGCGCGTCCCGGACGAAAGAGAGAAAGCCTTTGACAATGGCGCCAATGCGGTTCGCATGGCGCTCGATTGTCTCGAGATCTTCCAGGAGCTTACTTGGTGGCGGGCCTTCCTGGACATCTTCAATCAGCAAACGCACGCGGGTCAGAACAATGGAAAGAGGGTTGTTGATCTCGTGGGTGAGACCGGCGTAGACTCGCCCCACCGTCGCCAACTTGTCGGTGTGAAAGATCTGGGCTTGAGTTGCTCGAGCTTCCCGGATCGCCTGATTCAGCGCCTTGAGGGGTAGCTGATACATGATGAGAGCCAGGATCGAGGCGACGATGCAGTGGATACCGAAGATGCGAATCCCCTCTTTGTACAACTGCCAGGCGTCGCGCTGGATGGAGATCGAGTAGATGGGAGGTAAGGGCGGATCCAACTCCGAACGGCCTATGAGCCGCAGAAATTGCCGGATCGGCTTGCCAAGCGTGAAGACCACTTTGCCGTCTTTTCCAAGGCCCTGGACGAAGAGGAGCCGCCCGTGGGTCATTTCCTGTTGGAGCATGGGGGGGAGGAAAGTCTTGTGTGCCGAGGGATCGCTCATGTGGTTCGTCATCTTGAGTGCCAGTTGTCCTGCCAAGAGGACAGTGATTTCCTGTTGGTGCCGAGCCGCTCGAAAGAAAAAGAAGGAGGGTGGTAGGATTACGATGGAGACAAGGATTACGAGAAATAGGGTTCTGAGCCGCTGCACGGATCTCTCGATGCGGCCAAATGAAGAAAGTGGTTTGATGGGGAGAGCTTTTTGCATTGGTCATCCTTGTCGGGTGAGGGATGAAACGGGGGACAAAATGTGCCGGTTGGAGATGGTGTCCAGAACAACTGGGCAGTTTTTGGCACAGATCGAGCTAACCTCATGCCTCCGGATAGAAGTGAGCATTGGATCTCCCAGTTGGGATTCTTCGTGCGGAAGTGCCCCAAGATGGGCCGTAAAACGTTGGGGAAGGTCGATCGACCATAGTGGAAAAAAATGTTGAATCGCCGCCAGGTTTGTGAAAGATCCTCGACTCCGTAGGGAGTTTGGAATTGTGTTCGTCTTTCGGAATTTGGCGTTTTCTTGATCGGTCACGGTTGCTCGGCCAGGGGTCCTCGAGGACCACGGTCTCCGTGGCGTTGTTTGGAGGTTGCAAGTGATGACTGGAGAACGCGTTTCTTTTCGCATGTTGTGGAGGAGCCTAGCTCTTTTTGCCGGGTTGGCTTTGCTCTCAGCCCCTGTTGCAAATGCTGGTGATGCAGAGTACGTCGGAGTCAAAAAGTGCAAGATGTGTCACATCAAGCAGTACAAGTCTTGGGCTGAAACCCCCATGGCAAAGGCAATGGATTCCCTGAAGCCTGGTGAAAGTGCCGACGCCAAGACGAAGGCCGGCCTGGATCCCAAGAAGGACTACACAACAGACGAGAAATGTCTGGCATGCCATTCCACGGGTTACGGCAAGGCCGGTGGTTATTCCGGTCCCGATGATGTCGCGTTGGCTGGCGTGAGCTGTGAAGCCTGTCACGGTCCTGGAAGCCTTTATAAGAAGACCATGAAGAATAAGGCCTACAAGATGGATGACGTCATGGCGGCCGGTCTTGTTCATCCCAACGAAGAGGTGTGCAAGACTTGCCATAATGCAGACAACCCGACGGCGGGCGAGGATTATTCCTTCAAGTTCGACAAGGACAAGGATATCCACAAGCATATCCCGTTGAAACACGAGCATTAAACCTGTTCTAACAGCGGCGGCGCGCATCAGCGTCGCCGCACCGGTTCGCCGTTCACCACCCAAAACAATCTTGCAGGAGGGGTTACGATTAGCAGTCAGGACCATCGCCAAACAACTGGCGGCGACGGCGCTGGCCAGGAGCTGGAAAGCCCTTTTGTGGAGTCCACCTCGCTCGTTGTGCTGTTGCTCGTTTTTGCCGCCATCGGTTTCGGCGTTCTTGTTTACGCTGTGACCAAAGGTAGCCACTACAAACAGGGGGAAACTCTTCGCGTTGCCCATGCCCCGAAGGACTACCCAGAGATCGAATGGAATGTCGAGCTTCTTCCAGGGCTGGAAAAGCCCGCGAAGGAAGGTGAAGCGGAGACCTTTTCCGTACCGTCGCCCCCGTTTTCAGAGGACGTTTTTCCCTGCTCGGACTGCCACGAGGATATGGATCCTAACCCAGAACGCCGAGTCCTGGAAATGGCCCACGAGGAGATCGTGCTGGACCATGGGCCTAAGAGCCGGTGGTGTTTTGACTGCCACAATCTAGAGGATCGGGACAAGCTTCGCCTCGTGAGTGGAAGCCTGGTGGATTTCAAAGAATCCTACAAACTTTGCGGCCAATGTCATGGTACGATCTACCGGGATTGGCGAGAGGGCATTCACGGGCGGCGCCGTGGGTATTGGAATGGACATAAGAGCTATCTACTCTGCGCCCATTGCCACAACCCTCACAAACCCAGGTTCAAACCACTCAAGCCATTGGCGCCTCCTATTCGGCCAAGTTCCCAGCACTTCACCGAACCGTCGGCCGAGCAAACGTCAAAAAGTGAAGGGGGCCACTCATGAGCCAAGATTATGCCGGGAAAGCACCGGCACCTCGAGTCCCGTGTGATGTCGCCCACAAGGGAGCGGCTGACGGGGGATTGAACCGTCGAGAGTTCCTGGCCGGCGCAGGCTTAACCGCCATGTCGGCCATCGCGACGACGGTCGCCGGTGCGGCGCCAGGTTTCATAGAAAGCATGCTAAGGCGCCACTTCAAAGAGCTTTCTCCCGACGAGGTCCAAGAGCGCCTACGGCTTCTTGAGGAAGAGTACTCCTCCCGCTTCGGAAAAAAAGTGACCGTGGCCGCCACGCCTCCCATGGAGAACGTGCTGTTCGGTTACGCTCTCGACCTCTCTCGCTGTATTGGCTGCCGCCGCTGTGTTTATGCTTGTGTCCACGAGAACAACCAGTCCAGGGATCCGCAAATCCACTGGATCAGAGTCCTGGAGATGGCCAAGGAACGCGGTATCGATCTCGAGGAGGCAGACCCTTACTACGACCACGACACGGTGCCTCAAGAAGATTCCTTCTATATGCCCGTTGCTTGCCAGCAGTGCCGAAACCCTCCCTGCACCCGGGTCTGCCCTGTTCAGGCTACGTGGCAGGAACCCGACGGAATCGTGGTCATCGATTACGACTGGTGTATCGGTTGCCGTTACTGCATGGCCGCTTGCCCCTATGGCGCTCGCCATTTCAACTGGGGCAACCCCCAGATCCCGGCGGCAGGACTGAACACTGACATGCACGTTCTTGGGAACCGTCCCCGGGTTGCCGGCGTCGTCGAAAAGTGTACCTTCTGTATCCAGAGGGTTCGCAAGGGGCGCTATCCCGCCTGTGTCGAAATCTGCCCGGTTGGCGCGCGCAAGTTTGGCAATCTGCTGGACGAAAACAGCGAGCTCCGCTACCTGATGCGCGAAAAGAGGGTCTTTGTACTGAAGGAAGACCTCAATACGCAACCGAAATTCTACTACTTCTACGCGACGTAAGGCCATGAGAGGACCAATCAACTTCATCATCGGATCCGTTCGCCTCGTTTTGCGTGGCGGGAAGGCTTACTACGCTTGGATGGCGTTTCTTCTGGCCCTTATTCTCTGGGGCGGCATCGCCTATGTTGATCAGCTCCGCCACGGACTGATCATGACGGGGATGAGGGACCAGGTGTCATGGGCGTTTTACATCGGCAACTTCACTTTTCTGGTGGGAGTTGCGGCGGCCGCGGTGCTCCTTGTCATTCCGGCCTACGTCTATAGCTGGAAGCCCATCAAGGAGGTCGCCATCTTCGGCGAGCTGTTGGCCATCAGCGCTATTGTCATGTGCTTGCTGTTCGTGACGGTCGATATCGGTCGCCCAGAGCGGTTTTGGCATCTGTTGCCACTGGTCGGGGCGCTGAACGTTCCTGCTTCTCTGCTCGCTTGGGATGTCTTAGTGCTCAACGGTTACCTCGTTCTCAACGTGGTGATCGTGGTCTATCTGCTCTACACGGCTTTCAATAAGCAGCCGTACAACAAAAACTTCGTTGTTCCGCTCATTCTGCTTTCGATTCCAGCCGCCATCAGCATTCATACCGTGACGGCATTCGTCTACAATGGCCTTGCGGCGCGGCCCTTCTGGAATGCCTCGATTCTGGCGCCTCGCTTTATCGCGTCGGCCTTCTGCTCGGGGCCGGCCATCCTGCTCATCCTTTTCCAGATCTTGCAGCGGACAACATCGATTCGGTTGCAGGATGAAGCCATCTGGAAGATCGCCGAACTCATGGCCTACGCCATGTTCTTCAACCTGTTCCTGTTTGGCGCCGAAATCTTCAAAGAATACTATTCCAACACCTATCACCTCTCTCACACCCGATATCTCTACAGCGGTTTGCATGGCCATACGGCCCTTGTTCCCTATGCGTGGGCCTCTTTCTTCTGTAGCGTCGTGGCGTTCTTGCTCTTCCTGATCCCCAGTACCCGAAAGAACATCGTCACCTTGAACTTGGGATGTTTGCTCATTTATTCGGGGGTCTATATCGAAAAAGGGCTGGCACTCGTCATTCCCGGAATGACGCCGGATGTCCTGGGAGAGATCTACGAGTACACTCCGACTTTGACGGAGATACGGATCGGTGCTGCGATCTTCTCTATAGGTTTTCTAATCTTTACAGTGCTTTGCAAGATTGCAATTCCGATTATCCAAGGGGAGTATAGCGTGGACTCGCTCAAAAGCTGAGTGAGCTCGGGCTGGATCCCGGCGGCGGACGGGGGGAACTCGCGCCCAGGCGCGGGTCGTGCCGCCGGGAGCGGAACGGGGTATCCACTTAAGCCCGGACAGAACAGAAAAAAAGGAAAACGTGGTGCCGAGCGAAGCGAGACGCCGAGCATAAGCGAGGCCCACCGTACAAAAATGTGGGTCCAGGGAGCTGGCTCCCTGGTGGGTGCAGGGCAAAGCCCTGCCAGGGGGCGGGGGACAGAGAGTCCCCAGACGACCGCCGAGTAACGCGAGGCGTTACCCGCCAAGCGGAGCGAGGCGTTGCCCAGACGATTGGATTTCCACAATCCTTGAAGTGTCCCGCCTTGCGTGGATGGCCGCGGAACGCAACCATAAAAAAGAAAAGCGCTTCTAAGGAATGATCCCCCTGAAGACGGTCTCCACCAGCTTTCCAACCCATCCGTGAATCCCGTTCAAGGGTCGCCCGACGAAAATGCCTGTGGGGACGGTGGATCGGACGCTGCAGCAGAGCCTCCGTGATGAAAGTTCCAGATCTACGGCTCCTGGAGCATCATTTGTGCCGCGGGAAAGGCAGGTCCGGGCCTCGGTCATGGTACCGGCCACCCGAAAAAAGCGCGCAGCGCACAAAGATGTGGGTCCAGGGAGCTGGCTCCCTGGCGTGGGTCTGGGAGCGGCGCTCCCAGCGGAGGTCCGGAGGCGGAGCCTCCGCCGGGTTCCA
>JAJRTK010000108.1 GCA_024278345.1 bacterium
TGTCGTGTTTTTGCTTTACAATTTTCTTCGCCGAAACGGTGGCACCGGCATCTTGCCGGTGTAGCGCCCTCCGGGCTGCACGGAGCCGGGAAGGAGGCCTGCCCCAGCGGTGATGTTGTCAACCGGATCTGATAGGTCCCCCATGAATGACAGATTTCCCCGCGAAAAAAGTTGCGGATCGGCTTTCCTTTCGACGCGTTTATCATCAGAGGGAACAATCCGTGCGCCCGTAGATTCCTCTCAAGCTATTCACACATCATCGATTCCCGAAAGGAGTTGCAAAATGTCCATCAAAGCCTCTCCCAAAAAAAACACGCCGAAGATCTCGTTGCCAAAGCCTGTCGGCGATCCGTCCTCGGAACGAAAGGGTCTCACTCAAAAAGAGATCAACGACATAACCCACACCATTCACCGCGTCAAGGATCCCAAGCCCGATCCGCTTCTGGCCGAGCTCAAGAAAGCCAGCAAGACAGAACCCAAAAAGAAGGCCGAGCTACCCAAAGCCCTGGCGAAAGAAGATAAACCAGCAGTAAAAATGGACCTCTACCGGAAAGCCACCGGCAAGAAGCCCACAAAGGCACTGGCCTCCGACTCGCCGAAACCGAAGCTCGATCGCGCCGCTTTGCGAAACACTACTAAAGGCGGCAAGGCCGCGAAATCGGCGCAAGTGTGTGGCCCTTCCGGCGGTTTCCTTCAGGGTGCCATCAGGGACATCATCAAGAGTCCGCGGAAGTTCAGCCAGCTCTTGAACCGGGTCTTCGATGGGACGGATGGCACAGGGGGATCAGACCTTCAGAAGTTCAAAGGATTCATGCAGAATCTAGGAAAAACCCTGGCGGACGAGTGCAATGCGGGAAGGCCCCAGGCCACGCGCGTGGCCATCGAGGCCCTGCAAAACAAGCTAAAGACGATGCTCAAGGGACTGGATGGGAAAGGCTTGTCCGGCGAAGCCGTAGCCAAGCTCCAGAACCTCATGGGCGCCGTCGGGCAGCTCAAGGGCCCGGGCGCCGCCACGGCCAAGGCTCTGCTGGCTCAGGCGGTGGCCAAGGTGGTCAACAAGCAGTGGGATCCCAAGGCAACAACGCTGACCAACGATAATCAGGTCGCCTACGGGAACAACCAGGCCGTCAAAAAGCTCTCAAAGGCTATGGCTGGGATGATCTCGACGCAGCCGGCAGCCGTTTACAACGCTCTACGCCACGTGGACGTTTCCAGAGGCGATTCTGTGAAGGGTGGGCTTGCCACGGGGATCAACCACGCGCTCCTCAAGACCCCCGAAGGCCAGAAGTCGCTGGCCCGATCCCTGGGAGCTCTCACCGCACGTTCCGTGGAACCTTACGGTGGCAAGAAAATGAGCGCGGCTGAAAAGCAAAAGAGGGCGGCCGAGCTTGGCTATTTCATGGGAACCACGGCGGTGGCGATCCAGAGATTGCGGGGCGACGAAAAGAGCAAGCTCAAAGCCGTCAAGGGATTCGTTGACAATATCGGAACAGCGCTGGCCGCTCTCCCGCTTCCGAGCTACTTGTCAACAGCCCTCCAAACCGCCCTCAAAACCGTCTCCGACAAATGGCGGAAAAACGCATCCAAGGGCGTGGACAAAAAGATCAACGGGCTGCTCCGCTCTCTGGCGACCGTACCACAGGCGGCTTTCGATGCCCTTCGTGGACCCCAGAGCGGCCCCAACCGCCCCTCCAACAACCAAATGCACGAGTACGTCCACAACGTCCACAGCGAGCTGGGGCTCTACTGGCGAGGCTTCCAAGATCAGAAGTGAATCGATTCCTTCTTGACCTTGCATCCACTTGATCTCTCAAGATTCTCTAAAACTCGCCAACAAAAGCCACTTGCCGCGGCAAGTGGCTTTTGTTGAGTGGTGTTAAGGAATGAGGCCTAAACAATTTCTACGTGAGGGACAGCTCTGTAGTTCCATACAGGGAGATATTCGTCAAAGACAATGGGCATATTCTTCTTGAAATTATCGGCTACTTTTCGCCCTTTTTGGTATATTTTGTCAATGATTTTGACAGTAGCTGTAAGCCCCTTAATAGTCTTTGTTTTCTCCATCAGCTCCTTAACCAATGCTACGCTTTTGAAGACAACTCCCTGACACGCCCTGGTAACATGAGGGAAAAATCGATGTTCCACAGGATTGTATTTTGAGGTATATGGCGGGTAGTGTGCAATTCGTATTTCTGTTTTAATTTTATCAGAATCAAGCCGACGACAAGAATCATGATCCATCCTGGAGTCTGGCTGACGGAATCAAACGGTTGAATATCTCTCTCCAGTACAAGCCTCTGCACCGATATCGCTGCTGGGATATCGAATTCCAACTCAATCGCACTTTCTTCACTGGATGCCCGCGAGATGGTCGGGCTATCTGTTTGACTCCACGACATTACTGGGCCAATCAGACAGAGCCCAAGCATGACTATATGCAATGTGATCTTTTTCAATCTCACAACCTCCTTCGACTCCACTGGATTCTCTCGCTCCCGTTAGTGCATTGCGCATTCACGGTATCGTACTGACCAGGGAGCCACGATGCTTTGCAAACATTAACATTGGTTTTTTGAGCTGTAGAACAGCTATTGAGCTGATGTCAAGAATCTGTGCAACATGATCGTCATCTTCCTCCCCATCGCCTTTGGCTCTCCTTTCTTCGGATCATTGCCACCTCCTGGGAAGTGGTTTCGAGGTCCTTGGACCGCTTTCTGGCGTCGAA
>JAJRTK010000109.1 GCA_024278345.1 bacterium
GCTGGCTCCCTGGCGTGGGTCTGGGAGCGGCGCTCCCAGCGGAGGTCCGGAGGCAGAGCCTCCGCCGGGTTCCAGGGCTGGAAGCCCTGGGGCGGCGTCTGAAATCTGCACCGTGGCCGGTACCATGACCGAGGCCCGTTGCGCATATAGTGGAGGGGAAATCTCTTGCAACGGGGGAAACTGAGCATGGCCGAGAAATCGTTCCCAGTTGCCGGCGCCCTGCTGGTGGGCGGCCGGTCCCGCCGGATGGGCCGGGACAAATACGCCTTGAGGCTGGGCGGGATGACCCTTGCCCGGAAGCTGGCCGGAACTCTGCGGGAATTGACGGAGGAGGTCCTTCTTGTTGGCAATCGGACTCCAGAGATTCCAGGTTGCCGGCGGGAGGCGGATCGCCACCCGATCCGCAGCTCTCTGACGGGCCTTTACACAGCGCTGGAAGCCTCCCGCTATCCGCTGGTTCTGGTTTTGCCTTGCGACACTCCGTTTGTGGAGCTGTCGCTCCTTCGCCTACTCCTGGAAGCGTGGGAACCCGGTGTGGATGTGGTCGTTCCCGAGAGTCCTCACGGGCTGGAGCCGTTGACGGCGCTCTATTCGGCCCGGTTGGCCGGTGCTTTCCGGGAACGCCTCGACGCCGGGCGTCCACGGATAGGGGATGCCCTGGAAGGACTTGTGTTGAAACGCCTTTCATGGCCGGAGCTTCAGGATCGCGGGATCGGGTTGCGCCAATTCACAAACCTCAACACTCCGGAAGATTTTGCTCTGGCGGAGGCTAGCGAGGGCGAATGATGCCGAAGCGGACGTTGACGTCGATCCAGGGAAAGACGTGCCGGTCCTTGGGCGTGTCGTAGATGGCGAGCTTGCGATCCCGTTCCGTGACAAGGAGCTCCGTTTCGTGGAGAAGCGGGGACCAATGGTGGGTGCGCTGCACGGCGCTTCCCATGTCGCAACGGCGGAGAAGGTCGGCCTGCTGGTTCCGGACGTTTGCCGGGAAACCGATGGATTCGCGGGCAGCGACCTGGGTATCGTGGTGGGAGGTCTCGATTTGGCGGGTCAGGACATTGCTCAACCACTCGAGGGCCTCCGGTAGAGTTCCCGGTTCGACGATGCCGCGAATGGTGCTGGTGGGGACCGTGCTCTTGAATAGCCCTTCCCGTTGGAGGAACTGGACTCCGGTGTGTGAGAGGGAATCGCTCCCCAGTTGGCTGTGGACGAAGGTCTTGGAGTCCAGGGCGAGGCGGAGGCCGTGGAGCGCCATTTCAATGGCTGGTTTCGAGAGGAGGGCCTGGTAGTGTTTCAATATTTGTTCGCCCTCGACGATGGCGCGGAGGAGCTTCAAGTCTCCACAGGTGCCATGAGCGGATCCGTTGGCCGCGCTGAAAAGGAGGTTTCGGCACCGGAGACCCCGGGCCAGGGCTTGCTGCTCGGGAGTTCCTCCCAGGAGCCGGCTTTCCGCTTGGAGTATGTTGGCACAGCCCTGGCTGTAGCCGAGAGTACCCCAGGGAGTGGAGGCTTGGCGAACCGCCTCTTCGATGCGGGCCGCGTTGTAATCCAAGGAGCGTGCCGTGGCCGTATCGGCGCGGATGGTCCTGATGCCTCGCCGCTGGAAGAGGCGCTCGTAAGCGGCTTCTAGTTCTCTGCCCCCAGCGCCTTCCGTGATGACGCCCATGGCACTGATGACCGTGAAATCGTATTCGGCCTCCGGTGGATCGAGAAGAAGCCGCGCGAGGGGGTCCCGGAGCAGTTTCGCTCGGTCTTTTCGATAATAGTAGAGGGCTTCCACGACGGTTTCCAGCAATCCTTGCTCGCTGGTGGGCAGCTTTTTCCCCGTTCGCGTTTCGAGCCATCGGGGAACGCTGTCGATCCCTTCCTGGGCGTTCCGGACCACGGAGAGAACCATGAGAGCTTCGTAATTCCTGCGCCAGAACTTCTTGAACCAGCGGCGCTGGAAAGCCTCCCCACCGATATCGAGGAGCTCCGCGCATGCCTGGAAGGCGGCTCGGTACGCGGAGATCGCTCGGGTCTCGGCCCGGGACTTTGGGGAACTGAATCCGCACTCCGTGCCCAGAGCATCGGCGCGTTCCACCGCCTTGCGGGCCCTGTCTTCGGCCTTTTTTAGAGGACTGGTCCGGTGTCGTTTGACCGCAAGCTGGAGCGGCGGGCGGGCAATTTGCAGGTGGCAACGGAATGCCACGTAGGCCTGGCCAGCGATGAGAATCCGTTCCGCCGTATTGCTCAGTTCCTGGTAATAGCTCAGCTTTGCCCAGCGGCCGCCCGCCAGATAGTCTTCCAGGCGGGGCAACTGGAATCCGAGTCTCTCTGACAGCTACGAGATGAGGTCGAGAGGGGCTCTTAGGCATGGTTGCGGCATGTTGAGAAGGGCGTTGAGGACACTGGCCAAGACGCGAACACTATTTCCTGAGATCTCCACGAGAACGGCCAGAAGGTAGTCTCTGGGCCTCGACAGAATGTGGTCAAGGAGCATCTTCTGGTTGAGCTGAACCGTTCGGCCTCGAAAAACGGAGGCCAATCCGGCTTGGAGAAGGACTGCCACGTCGGCTGGCCCCAGGATGCTTGCCTGGGCTTCCTGTCGTTCCGCGGCAAGGGTTTCCCCCAGAAAAAAGGCGATGGCCAGGGCTTGCGGAGCGAAGGCAAGGCCGCCATAGCTTTCGGAAATCTCCTTGATCTGGCGCTTGAGCTGCCGGACGTGTTCTAGTCGGATGCGTTGAGCTGGATGCCAGTTTTTTGTTTCTGCCCGGAGGATGAAATCCACCTGTTCCAGGGCCAGGCAGGGCGCAAGCCTGGTGACGATGAGGCGGAAATCTCCGGGCAGAGGTTCGCGGGATTCCAAAGCTCGATTGATATCGGCCGCTGACGGAATTTCTTCCAGATCGCTGGCAAATTCTGGAAGCTGCTCCAAAGGTGGGGATTGCGTGACTTCCAAGGGAGGAAGTGGCTCTGTCGGCGCCAGAAGGTGGGAGAGCCACCGGACCAGCCGGTCCACTTCGAACTCGTAGTCATGGGTTCCGAGGGCCTTGTACAGAAGTTGCTTCGTGGCGAAGACGTCGAGGCCGTTACCATCGGTGACTTCCTTGATGAGTTGATAGAGGGGTTCCGCCAGCTCCGCGCTATCCACCAGGAACCCGGAAAGGAGCCTGGCTAGTTTCGGGCCGGGGATGGCGTCGCCGGGGCGTTCAATCTTTTCTCGTTCGACTGTTTTCCGAATGCGCTTGGATAGGTCGAAGAGCGCCCTGCCCAGGCGGTGTGCGTCAGCGGAAAAGAGCTCTACCGCTCCCAGAACGCGGCTCATGGCCTCTTCATTGGCCAGGATCTCCGCCAACCGGTGAGGATCGGCCCCGGGGTTGACCAGCGCGTTGAAGAAGCGGCCATCGTAGAGGTGTCCGTCTTCGCCCTTGACCTCCAGGCCACCGGCGGGGCTGAGCTCCATGAGAAATTTGCCCTGCCGAAGCTCCGGAACGAAAATTTCCAGGCTTCGATCACCGTGTTCAAGGAGCGGAGATCGCCCGTGGAGATCCCAAGAAATGTCGATTTTGGCTCTTCCCAGCCCCGACGCGGCAAGAATCCCTTCCGCGAGCCGAAGATCAAGCCGCGCGGGCACCGGCACCAGGAGGCGCCTAGAACCCAGAGCGAAGGAGGCTCGTTGCAGCACGAGGCTCAGGCGGCTTCCGCTGCAATCGAGGGTCGGCCTCTTTCCCCCGTCTAGCGTCAGCGCCCCCACGAGGCCGAAAGCAGCCTGTCCGCCAAGATGGAGAAGGAGCTTTCCCTTGTCGATATCGAGCTCCGGAATCGCCGGAACGGGCCTAAATCCTTCCAGTGCGCCAGTGGCCTTGCCCGTTATTTCAAATCGCACCGGAGTCTCGTCAGAAGCAGTCACGCGACCCTCAAGCGTCACCAGAAGGTTTTTCGGCTTCAGCATCAGTGCGCCGTCGCTGAATTGGGTCCCGCCAGCAAGCTCCGCCATGCAGTTGAAGCTCGCCTCAAGCCGTTGCCCGGCTGTCATCTTCTTCCCAAGCTCGATTCTCCCTTTACCTTTCCCAGCTATGACCGCCTGGCGGATCTTTCCGGCGATATCGAGTCCCCCAAGAAGCTGGGTATGGCGAACCGTTCCGGCGAAGGCCAAATCGGGAAGGCGGGAGTTTGGCTCCATCGAGCCCGCCCAGGATACCGAGAGACCTGTCCCTCGGAAATCCGAAGCCAGGAGCCCCCACGCCAGCCGCCCGACGATCCCGAGCCCTCCCCGGGCCCCTGGCTCCATCCGCTGAACGCTGGCCTTGAACCCGAAGCGGGAGATATGGCCATCAGCCCAGAGCCGTGCGTCCTTGGAGAAGATCTCCAGGGCTTCGGGGCTCAACCGGATCTCGAGCCCGGAGCGAAGGTGAATCCATTCCGGCGCCTTGACGGCTACCTCCAAATGCCCTTGATCCGGCAATACCGCGCCCAACTCCAGCTCTGGAGAGCGACCGGCCAGCTCGACGTTTCCATGGACGCGCGAAACCAGACCGGCCAAGGCGTCCGCCAGGGTTTCCAGCCTTACGGGAAGAGGCGCCAGCCTCCCCACGGCCAGCGGGGAATCTGACAGCAGCTTGTGGAGATCCCCGTGAAGGGGCGGCAAGATCCCGTACGGCAAGAGGAGCTTTTTGAACGGCACGCGGAGGCTCTTGAAGAACTCTACTTCACCGGAGAAGAGCAGATTGACAGCGCCGGTCCCACCAATTTCCACCGGCCGTGCCGTGACGCTTGCCAGGTGGACACGGGCAAGTTCGCCCAGCTCCGAGGCCGCGGCTTTCACCAGTGACCAGAGCAACGGTTTGGCGCCAGTCCCGCCAGCCAGATCCAGGCCCAACGGCTCAAGCCAGTCCCGGAGGGACTCCAGCGCATTTCCAAGCTGCAATCTTGCCGCCGCGGCCGCCGGGATCCGCTCTAGCCAGTCCAGGGCCGCCATGGAGTCTGTCCCTTCGAACAGCAAGGGGATGCGGGCCAGGATCGGCGGAACATCTTCCATGAGAAGCGGCGAGGAAAACTGGATCTCGAGCTGCCGCAACCGGCTGCTCGTGTGGCTGGGCCCCGGCTTGGGAGCCGCAATGCCAGGACCCGCTTCTTCCCCCCGGCTCCCGGGTGCCCCGTTTCTTCCCGCCGCCGGGATTTCCCCCGTTCGGTTTGCCAAGACCTTGAGGGAGCAACAGGTTCCGGGCGCAACCTGCAAACGGATGGAGAGATCCTCGAAGAGGGGGATCTCATGAGATCCGGCCGCCAGATCGATCTCTAGATCAAGGCTCGCCAGGTCAAGAAGGCGCGGCAAGTTTCCCGCGGTCTCCACCAGCAGACTCCGAGGCGGCAGGAGAGGTTGAAACTCCGGTGTCTGGGCCGAGGATCGCGCCAGCTCGATCCGAAGGCACGGAGGGGAGTTTGCTGAGACGGTTCGTTCCGCTGGATTCTTTGCCGGCGTCATTTTCTTCATCCCCAGTTCGTGGATAGCCAGGTGCAGCGCCTCCATACAACCGTCGGAAGCGCCTGTTTTTTGGGAGAGGGACCGTGGGAAACTTATATTATGTTGTTTAGGGAAACGTCCAGCTATCGCGTGTCGGGAAACGTCCGGTCCGACTATCTCCATTCGTCTCGCCGGGACCTATCAAATTGTCGTGTTTTTGCTTTACAATTTTCTTCGCCGAAAGGGTGGCACCGGCGCCCAGGCCGAAAAGGTGGCACCGGCATCTTGCCGGTGTAGACCGAAAAGGTGGCACCGGCATCTTGCCGGTGTAGACCGAAAAGGTGGCACCGGCATCTTGCCGGTGTAGACCGAAAGGGTGGCACCGGCATCTTGCCGGTGTAGACCGAAAAGGTGGCACCGGCATCTTGCC
>JAJRTK010000110.1 GCA_024278345.1 bacterium
GTTGACAAGTCCACGCACGAAAGGAACCCACCGTTCAATTCCGTGAATCCCGTCCAGCCCGCCACCGGCAAGATGCCGGTGCCACCAGGGCGGCGCCGCGGAGTGTAAAGCAAAAACGCGGGGATTTGATAGGTCCCGCTCCGAGTTTTGCCCTGTAGATGTTCCAGCCCCATTCCGTCAGCCTTTCTCCCATTCTCTTCTCAGAAGCCAAAACCCGATCAGGTTGTTCAGGGCGTGGGTCGCCACGGGAATCCAGAGGTTTCCCGTCATTTGGTAGATGAATCCCAGGTAGAGCCCGGCAAAGGCGGCCCAAATGCCATGGATGAGGAATAGCCGGTTCCATACGTGAACCAGGCCGAAGAGGAATGCCGCTGGCACGATTCCCAGGAGCGGTTGGAGCACCCCACGAAAAAAATACTCCTCCACGACGGCCGACATCAATGCCAAGAAAGGGATGTGACCTGGTTTGAGCGCAGGTCCCAAGATCCGCTGGAATGCTCTCAACACCTTGTCGTAGGAGTTGAAAAGCTCTGAAAAGACCATGGAGCTCAGGATTAAAGGCACCGCCAGCCCGATTCCCAGGAGAAGCTCCCAGAGATCGGGCCTCTGGAGAAAAATTTCCAGCTCGAACCACCAGGCCAAGCCCAGCCCGCTCACCACGATTGCCGCCGATTGGATGGTGAGTAACCTCCAAAGGTCCGCCGTTGTCATTCTGAATTCGTCATTTTGGGCCAAGGGTTACTCCTTCTTTTCCACCGAGCTACACTACACTGAAAAGGGCGCTTGTGGTAACGGGTTATCGGGGTTTTCATCGCATCATCACGCCGGTAGGACCGGCCAAGGGAGAACCAGGAGCTCGAAATGTGGGTGAACCAGGTTCGTAGCGTTTTTTTTTCGACGGGCTTGAGGCGATTTGGATGGACCTTCATCCTGTCGGTTTGGTGGGGGATTTCCGGCGCCACGGTTTTGGCTCAGGTGCCGAAGAGCCTTGCGGGGACATGGATCGCGGATGACGGAGGCAACCGGGTCGTCTTGAAAATCGAGACTTCCGGGAAATTCACTTTCGGGGAAAAGAAAGGGAATTGCCGTATTGCCGGGGATCGATTGTTCGTCGTTCTTGACGGCAAAATGCAGCTCCTTCGGCTGGGCTTTGGCCGTGATTGGCTCCAGCTCGACGGCCATTCTGAGCTCGGGGGCCGCATCTACCGGAGGTCAGGTACCCGCGGCGAGTTGGTGAAACCCACTCCCATTCCTGACGCGGTGGTTTTTTCGCCGGATGCACCACGAATTGTGGCTCCAGATGGCCGCTTTTCTTTCATCGCGCCAAAGGGTACCGAAGCGACGTGGAAAGAACGGAAAGGCTACGGAGAGCTGGTGGTGCGGTTTCCCCGATCCCCAGAGGTGTACGCCAGGGTGTGGGGCTGGAAACTTGGAAACCGCGAGACTTTCCAGGCGATGGAAAAGCTTCTGAAGCGAAGACTGGAAAAGTTGCCAGGTTCTTACTCGGATGTGAAGCCCGTTGGCAAACCGGAGTGGGGAATGCTCTGGCGCTGGCCCGCCCGATCAACCAGAATCTCGGCCACCCCGAAAGAAGGGGAGGCAATGGCGATGACCGGATGGACAGCTTTGGTCCGCGCCAGGAGCTGGGCGGTCCAGGTGTTGGTCCTGGCGCCAAAGCCTCAGGCGGAGAAAGCGGTCAAGATGGCTCGCCAGCTTTTTCACGATCTCCGAATCCGCCCCGGCCAGCGGGATCGCCTGCTGGAACTGAAACTGTTGGGCGATTGGTTTGCCCCGGCCGATGGGAGTCTGTTCCAGGCCGGAGACCGATTCTGGTTTGGACGAACCGGTATCTTCCGGAAGACCACCGATGCCGGGGAGAACGAGGGGAGATTCCAAGTTCGGGGCCGGTCGCTGTTGCTCTATTTAGGGGACTCGGAGAAGGAAGTCCAGCTAGAGGTTGCGCCGAAGGAAGAATCCGGATTCTGGGTCGAGATCAGTGGAGAAAGACTGCTTTCTTTGGACAGAGAACCCCTGCCTACCGAGGCTCAAGAGGAGGAGTAAGAATGAAGGAGCTCCTGGTATTACGCCATGCCAAGTCAAGGCGAACCCCCTACGACGCGGACGATGTCACCCGGCCCTTGAACAAGCGGGGCGAGAGGAGCGCGCCGGCCATGGGTCGGATTCTTGCCCGTGCCGGACTGGTGCCGGATCTGATCATCAGCTCCCCGGCCTCCCGGGCGTTCCGGACAGCCGAGCTGGCGGCCGAAGCCATGGGTTACACCGGTGAGGTGCGGGTGGAGGGCCGCTTCTATTTTGAATCTATCGAGTCCGTATTTCGCGCTCTCCGTGGCCTGTCTGACTCAGTGGGGCGCCTCTTGATCGTGGGCCACAATCCAACCTTCGAGGAATTGGTTTGGCGGTTCGTCTGTGACAATCCAGCCGTGGGAGGGGCGGGACTGCGATTGCCCACCGCTTGCCTGGTCCTTGTCAACCTCTTTGTGGACCGGTGGTCCCAAGCTTCGCCCGGGTGTGGGCAGATCGAGTGGAGTATGCCGCCGCGGCTGGCACTGAAGATCGCCCCTGATCTGGCACCGTAATCCCTGTTTCGAAAAATATTGAGAATTGGGGAACGTTTCCAGGGGCTCTCTTGTTGTGAGCCTGGATAGTGGTGAACCCCAATGAACGGATTTTGCTGAAATTCAGTAAAATCAGCCTATTCTGGAATCTCCGAATCGGCCCTCCAGACGAAGAGCCGGCGGTTGGAACCAGAGAAGGAGAGAAGCAGTGATCGAAGTGGAGGGAATCAGCAAACGGTATGGCGATCTCTACGCCATCCGGGACTTGAGTTTTTCCGTCGAAAAAGGAGATGTAGTCGGCTTCCTTGGCCCCAACGGAGCCGGAAAAACCACAACCATGCGAATCCTCACCTGTTTTTTCCCCCCTGCGGAGGGCAAGGCGCGGGTGGCTGGATACGATGTCTTCGATGATTCTCTGGAAGTGCGGCGCCGCATCGGCTACCTTCCCGAAAACCCGCCGCTCTACAGTGACATGACCGTCCGGGGCTACCTCAGGTTTGCCGCGAAGATCCGCGACGTTCCCTCTCGCCAGGTGACAAAGCGAGTCAGCGAGGTCATGGGTCGCTGTGGCTTGGAAAAGATGGACGAGCGCCTCATCGGTCATCTTTCCAAGGGATACCGGCAGCGTGTGGGACTGGCCCAGGCGCTGGTTCACGATCCGCCAGTACTCATTCTTGACGAACCCACAAGAGGCCTTGACCCGGCGCAAATCATCGAGGTTCGGGAGCTGATGCGCTCGCTTTCCCAGGAGCACACCATCATTCTCTCCACGCATATCCTTCCCGAGGTGAGTCAGGTATGCAAGAGCGTCGCGATTCTGAGTAATGGCCGGATTGTGGCCAGCGGGACTCCGGAGAACTTGCAGGCTGGAGTCGAGGCGGTTTGCCATCTCGACTTGCAGATTTCGGGAAGCATGTCCGGAGCGGCGGAGCTGCTTTCCAAGGTTTCGGGTGTGTTGTCCGTGCGGACGGATCCGGCTCCAGAGGGAGCGGTTGCCGCGCTCACGTTAGATTATTTGCCGGAAGAAGATCCCCGTCAGGAAGTGGCAAGGGCACTGGTCAATGCTGGCTTTGGATTGCTGGAAATGAGCACCCGGGGAGTGAGCCTGGAGGATGTATATCTGCGGTTGCTCAAGTCCAGTGCTGGCCGCGAGTGGGCTGGTGGCGAACCTCCCATAGAGGAGTCGTTGCAAAGTGGGTCTACCGGAGAGGAGGCGGTTTCCGGGGGGGAAGAGTTGCCGGAAGCGGATGAGGCAGTGTCCGGCCCGGTGGCGCGGGAAGCGGAGGTGAAAGCATGAAGAAGGTCTTTTATGTCTGGCAGCGCGAAGTCATAAGTCTGTTTACGTCGCCAGTTGGCTATGTCGCCGTGGCGGCGTTGACGCTCATCAATAGTTTCTTCTTTTGGCTCATCGCCAAGAGCTGGCCCTTCGCAAGCATGCAGCCATTGTTCGGGAACATGAGTATCACGCTTCTCTTTTTTGCCCCCGCTTTTACGATGCGGCAACTTGCGGAGGAAAAGCGGAGTGGGACGATGGAGCTCTTGTTCACGGCGCCCCTGACGGATGTTCAGGTCGTTCTGGGGAAGTATTTGGGGGCTTTTACTCTGTTCCTGTTTTCGGTTGTGGCCAGTTGGATTTATCCTGCCTTCCTCGCGATTTACGGATCGCCGGATTTCGGGCCCATTGCCGCGGGCTACCTTGGTTTGCTGCTCATTGGCGGATGCTATTTGGTTGTGGGGCTGTTCGTTTCGTCGCTCACGAAGAACCAGATCGTGGCTTTCATCGGAAGCCTTGGGATTCTGCTCGTCATCTTCTTCCTTGAAGCTGCGATTCAGCTCCCTGACAACTGGATGATGTCGGTGTTGGCCTATCTGTCTTTGAGCTCGCACTTCATGCCGTTCACCAAGGGACTCATTGATCTGGGCGATGTCGTTTTCTATGTGAGCTTCATCGCATTTTTCTTGTTCGCCACCGTGCGATCGGTGGAATCAAGGAAGTGGAGGTAAGGTCGTCATGTTAAGCTGGAAAACTGCCAATGTCGGGCGACTGAGCGGGGCTGTGGGCCTTGCCATTGTTCTTGTGTCAGGAGTCATCGGGATTGCCCAAAGAGGCGGAATTACGACTCCTGTGTTTGTGGCCTTGCTCGTAGGACTGGGCATGGTGACGATTTCGTTTTTCTCCAGTGGCGCCATTTCCCGGAGGCAAGCCAAATACGGAACCAACATGGTCGTGAGTATCCTCTTGTTTGGCGCCATCCTGGGATTCGTCAACTATTTGGCTCACCGCTATCCCCAGCGCATCGACCTCACTCGCCAAGGGCTCTATTCCCTGTCGGACCAGACAAAGAAAATCCTGAGCAACCTTCAGGAAAAAGTCACAGCCATGGTCTTTGCCGTTCCGGGAAGAGGCGATGTGGAGCTGGTGCAGGACATCCTTGACACCTATGCGCGCCAGAGCGACAAGTTTGAGGTCAAAACCATCGATCCCGATGCAGACCCTGTGTTGCCCAAACTGCTAAAGATCCAGGAATACGGAACAGTGGCATTCGTCACAGGCGAAGAGCTGGAACAGGGCAAGCCAAAGCGGTCTCACCTTGTGACGCAAAGTGACTACATCGACAAAGACTATACAGGGACACAGATGGGCCGGTCGCCTGAATACCGCTTCAAGGGTGAGCAGGCGTTTACCACGGCGATTCTTGGCGTCACCCAAGGCAGCCGGCAGAAGATCTACTTCTTGGCAGGTCACAAAGAGCTTCGACTCGACACGGATCTTCGGGCGTTCAAGGAGTCCTTGGAGGCGGAAAACTACGAAATCGAAGAACTTGTCCTTCCAAAAACTTACAAGGTTCCCGACGATGCCGCCCTCGTCATCATCGCCGGACCACAGCAGCCACTGCTGCCCGGGGAAGTCCAGGTCATGGTCAACTACTTTAAGGGTGGTGGCAAGGGGCTCATTCTCCCCGGTCCACTGGGAGATCCGTCGCTCACTGAGCTGGTTTCGGAATTTGGCCTCACCATCGGTGACGATGTCGTTGTCGATCCCTATAGCCGGAGTCTCTTTTCTCCCTATATCACGGTGGCAAGTGGGGCTGCCTACAAAGTTCATGAGATCACCGAAGGCTTCCAAGCGCAGAATGTGATGACGATTTTCAAGACGGCGCGGAGTCTGACGGTTGCCGACAAAACCGACCCTTGGACGGTCACTTCGCTGGTGGAGACCACCGAGGCGGCATGGGGTGAAAAGACCGATACCAGGCGTCCAAGGTGGGACAAGGATCAGGAAGTCGGCGGATCCATCCCCATGGCGGTCGTCGTGCAAGGCCCGGCCACAGATGTTCCGGCGGAGATCACGGTCAAGGCCCAAAGCGAGGAATTTGGCCTCGACGAAGTGGATCTGAGCGGAGTTCCCCAAGCCCAGGAGGTGCCTTCCAGCAGTGATTCCCAAGGGCCGGCCCACTCAGCGGAAACCAAGGCTTCCCCGGATGCGGCAACGGATGGTTCCAGTGAAGAAGATGGCGCGAACCAGGATGAAGATCCGGCAGCCGAGCCAGCCGAAACCAAGGAGGCGGATGAGCCCGAAACCATGCGCTGGGCCGACGAAACCCGCGTCGCTGTCATTTCTACCGTGGGCATCGTTTCTGGCGAAGATTTCATGACCACGGGGAATCGCGACCTGATCCTCAACACCATCGGTTGGCTTGTGGAGAAAAAAGATCTCATTTCCATCCGTTCCAAAGACACGCAGCCGCCCCCGCTTCGGCTCACCGAGGATCAGAAAAACGATGTTTTCCAGATCGCCGTGGTCCTTCTTCCAGCCTTGATCTTGGCCATCGGCATCGTCATTTGGCGGCGAAGGAGGTGAGGCGAGATGAGCTTCCGAACGACATTCTCGATGCTTGCCGTCGCCCTCGCACTGGGCGGTTATATCTATTTTTTTGAGAGCGAGGAAGTGCCGGATCCCCTTCAACCGGAGCTGATGAGCGTTTTTCAGAAGGGCGTTCAGGCCAAGGATATCCAGAAAATGCGCGTCGAGGCGGGGAAGGAAATCGTGGAGCTTGAAAGGTCCGGTGACGAGAGCTGGAAGCTGACCCAGCCCGTGTCGGCCCGGGCCGACAAATATCAGGCAGACGACGTGGCGAGTCTCTTGGCCCGCCTCGAATCCTCCCGGCGCCTGGAGAATCCAGACGATTGGTCGATGTTTGGCCTGGGAGAGGGCGCCCTCAAGCTGGAGTTCTACCTTGCGGGAAAGAAGGTTCCACGAGGAATTCTTCTGGGTGACAAGACGATTGACGGCCAGTCGATTTATGCACGAAGAACCGATGACAGGAAGCTTCTTATTCTTCCTAAGGCCCTCAAAATCCGCCTGGAAAAAAAGGCTAACGACTGGAGGGACAAAAGCCTCACCGGCCTCAAATTTGACGACGTTGTCGCCCTCAAGATCGAGCGGGGCTCGGAAATCCTGGAAATAGAGAAGCAGGGGGATCGATGGATGATCGTCGCCCCTGAAAACGCGCCGGCTGACAAGACGGAAGTCGAGAGCCTGGTGCGCCAGCTCACGGGCCTCCGAGTGGACACTTTTGTCGAGGATGGGATCTTAGACAGTGCGAAACTTGCCGGCTATGGGCTTGACCCTCCGGCGATCCGTGTTGCTCTTCGGGTTGGGAAAACTGCTGCCACGACGGTGGAGCTCGCGGAAATCAAGACCGAGCCCGGTGCGGCCGGCGAATCTGAAGAAGCTGACTTGGAGGAGGTCAAACCTCCCGATGCAGCCAAGGAGGTCTATGCCCGTTTGGCCGGTGAGAACTCAGTCTACCTTGTTCCTGGTTCCGTGCTGGAGCCGCTTCGGCGGGATAGACTGAAATTTCGATTTCTTGGCCCGTTTTATTCCAGGCAATGGCAAATCGAAAAACTCGACTTCAAGGGGGAAGGGCTGGCGTTTTCCATGGCCAAGGAAAAAGGCGTTTGGCGTCTTGTGAAGCCAGAGGAGAAGGAACTCTCCGGTAGCGACGCCACGGCCTTTTTGAGCAAGCTCACCAACATGCGTTTCGCGGCCATGGTGGCGGGAGATTCTTTGGCTAAGACCGTTGGAAAGATCGTAATCGTCACCGACAAAAAGGACGATGCCGGAAAAGAAATCCAGGAAACTCTTCTTTTGGGGCTGAAGATCGACGGCGGGCGCACGGTCCAGAGAGAGGGTGAGAGGTTTGTCTACAAGTTGGAAGATTCTTCTTACCAACCGGTGGTGGAGGCCGCTAAGAAGCTTCTCAAGAAAGACGAGGAAAAAGTGGAAGGCTTAGAGCCGGAAGGCCGCAGCACGTCCCCCAAGGCACCCAAGAGCCCATGATCCGGCATGCTATTGCCCTGTTGGCCATTGCCGATTAGAGTTGGTCATCTTTGGAACGAAAGGAGCCGAAGATGGCCATGGAACTCAATGAGCAAGAGCATGCGGTTTTGTCGCTTCTCTCTCGTCACGCGGGCAGCCCCACAGTGGGCGATGTCGCCCAAAAAACTGGCCTCGATCAGGCGCAGGTCGCCGCGGTGGCCCACACTGCCAAACAGCGGGGCTGGATCGACGTAACCGAAAAAAAACGGAGTGAATTGTCTCTCGCCCCTGGCGCTGGCGAGCTGATTGCCCAGGGGCTTCCGGAGCGGAGATTCCTGGATCGGATGCCCCCGGGCCAGCCCTTGTCCATGCGAGATGCGGCAGGGTTGGCCAGGGAACTGGGAACCGCTCTCAACGAGGTCTTGCGTTACGGCGGGCAGAGAGGATGGTTCCGGAAGGCGGGGGGGGAACTTCACCTCACCGACGAAGGAAAGGCCGCAGCGGGGAAACCTGCTCCCGACGAGAGAGCCCTCCAGATTGTCGCGGAAAGAGGGCCCATCTTTCTGGACGAACTCGAGGGTTTGGGCGTTTCCGAGGGGGCCGCCGCCAAACTCCTCGCCAAGCGAGGCAATGTGGCTAAAACCAAGGTGAGGACTTTCCGAACCCTGGCGCTGACTCCCGTGGGCAGGGAGATCCTTTCGGGGGAATTGATTGTCAAGCGCCTTCGATCACAGCTCACCAGCGAAGACCTCACTACCGGTGGTTGGCGCCGGATCGAGCTCAAGCCCTACGACGTAACTTTGGCCGCGGAGACGGCGGTTCCGGTCAAATCGCACCCGTTTCAACGCATCCTGGAGCAAACCCGTCGCGCTTTCTTGGAGATGGGTTTCACGGAAATGGTCTCGCCCATGGTGGAAACAGCGTTTTGGGATTTCGATGCCCTTTTCCAACCGCAGGATCATCCGGCTCGGGACATGCAAGATACATTTTATCTTGCCAGACCCGCTACTGGTCGTCTTCCGGCCTCGGAGCTCGTAGAACGGGTGAAGCGAACCCACGAGGACGGAGGCGATACGGGATCTCTTGGCTGGGGTTACCGTTGGAGTGAGGATCGGGCGCGGCGCATGGTTCTTCGGACACACACCACGGCGACGACGGTCCGGGCCCTTGCCGCTGACCCTAACCCACCCAGGAAGGTCTTTTGTGTGGGGCGGGTTTTCCGGAACGAAACGATTACTTACAAGCATTTGCCGGAGTTCACCCAGGTCGATGGCATCATCATCGACAAGAAGGCCAATTTTGCCATGCTTCTTGCCGTACTCAAGGAGTTCTACCGCAAGATGGGTTTCCAGAGGGTGAAGTTTAAACCGGCTTTCTTCCCTTACACGGAGCCCAGCGCGGAAGTCTTCGTTTGGATGGATTCGAAGAAGACCTGGATCGAGCTTGGAGGTTCCGGGGTCTTCCGGCCCGAGGTCACGAAGCCTCTGGGTTGCGATGTCCCCGTTCTTGCGTGGGGCCTAGGCCTCGAGCGCCTGGCCATGCAGCGCTACGGGCTTGGGGATATCCGAACGCTCTATTGGACGGATCTCGATTGGCTAAGGGAGGTACCGCTATGCCAGTAGTTGCCATCGGAGTCGAAAGGCTCAACCGATTTCTTGGAGTCTCCCGTCCCATGGCCGAGCTCGTGGAGGCACTGGAAAACCTCGGGTGCGATGTTGAGGACACTGCCGAGGTGGTTCATTACCGCTGTGCAGTTTGTGGTATGACCACGGAAAAGCTTGCCCACGAAGCCCCACCCAAGCGGTGCGACCAGTGTTGCCACCAGTGTGATGCCGCCCTGTCCGAGGGTTCTCGGCAAGACGTGATCCGCCTCGACCTCTTGGCGGATCGCCCTGACCTCTTTGACACCGGTGGCATTTGCCGTGCCCTCAAGGGGGTGTTGGGTATCGAGGAAGGGCTCCCCCATTATGAAGCCCATCCGGGAACCATCGTGGTCCATATCGATTCCGCTCTCGAACACGCGGAGAGCTACCGGCCTCACATCGTCTGCGCCGAGGTCGAGATGCCGCCTCTTGATGAGGAGATGCTCCGGGAGCTCATGCGTCTGCAGGAGAGCCTTCATTGGGGCGTCGGCAGGGATCGTAAGCTCTGTTCCATCGGGGTTTACGACCTTGCCGCCATTGAGCCACCTATAAAATACACGACGATCCGGCCCGATGGTGGGACATTCGTGCCTCTGGCCTATGGAACCAAAGCTCTTACAGCTCGCGCTATTCTTGAGGAACATCCCAAGGGAGCCGGTTACGCCCACCTGCTATCGGGGTTGTCGGCGTACCCGCTTCTGGTGGATTCCAGGGGCCAGGTCTTGTCCATGCCTCCCATTATCAATAGCGAGGAGACGCGCTTGAAGAAGGGATCCACAAGGCTCTTCGTCGATGTGACCGGGATTGTGGAGGATGCTCCCAAAAATGCACTCCATACTCTTGTCTGCTCCATGGTGGAGATGGGTGGCCTTGTCAAGACGGTTGAAGTGGTCCAGTCCGATGGACGGAGCTCCAGTTGGCCCGATCTGAAGCCGCGGCGGCAGCCCATCGATCTCCGGGATGCTCGGCGCTGGCTTGGCCTCGATTCCAGTAATGGGGAGCTTCGACGTCTTTTTAGGAAGATGCGTCTCAGCGTCGAAGGGGAAGGGGACAAAGTGGAGGTCAGCTACCCGGCCTTCAGGACGGATATCCGTCACCCGGTGGATCTCTATGCCGATTTAGCGATTGGAGTCGGTTACGCCAAGATGCCGTCCGCGCAGCTTCCGACCCCCACCCAAAGCAGCCAGCGTCCGGAAGAACTGCTTGCCAACCGTGTTCGCCAGATTCTTCTTGGCATGGGGTGTTGGGAGATCATGAGCCTGATCCAAACCACCAACGACCACCACTTTGACGCATTGAGGATTGAGCCCAAGGGGGAATTCATACTGATTTCGAACCCCAAGAATTCAGAGGTCAACATTGTTCGCTGCCATCTGATGACTGGGCTTTTGGAGACCTTCCAGAAGAATCGCCGCAAGTCGGCTCCACAGAGTTTTTTCGAGGTTGGAAACGTGGTTCTCTTGGAGCCTGGGGCCGAGACCGGCACGCGGGAAGAGCGGCGCGTTGCATTCGCTACCATGGGCCCTGAAGCAGGGTTTGCCACTGTCCGGTCGCAGACGGATGGGCTCCTTCATGAACTGGGCGTCTCTGGCCAATATAGAGCGGAGGAGCACCCTTCCTTCGTTTCGGGTCGTTGCGCCAAAATGGAAGTGCCTGGCTCTGCCGGTGTGGAAATTCGCGGGCGGCTTGGAGAGATTCATCCCGCGGTCCTGGAGCGGTTTTCCATCCCCTATCCGGTGGCTCTCGCGGAAATCACTCTCTGTCGCGTGCTTTGACGGGAATGTCGGTTTTGGGCAGAGCCCCGGGGGCCAAGGAGTCATGCCATGATCGTTCGTCTCAGATTCTTTGCTTTGTATCGGGAGCTTGTAGGAAAAGAGGAAAGCCGGATTGAGCTTCCTGAAGGAGCCCTGGTCTCGGATTTGCTTCGGGAAGTCCGGCGCCATGAGCCACGGCTCCGGGATCTTCCAGAGCACGTATTGGCGGCGGTGAATTTGGATTATGTGCCGCCGGATCACCCGTTGCGCCATGGAGACGAGGTTGCCCTCATCCCGCCTGTTGCCGGTGGCTCTGGATCGTCACCCATTTGTGTCACCGATGGACCCATCGATCCCCAGAAACTCCTCCAGGTCGTCGCCACGCCGGCTGCCGGAGCCCTAGTCCTCTTTGTGGGAACCGTCAGAGACGTTTCTCAAGGCCGAGCGGTGGTCTACCTCCAGTATGAGGCCTATGTGGAGATGGCGGAAAAGAAACTCCTGGAGATCGCCGCGGGGGCCAGTCGGAAGTGGGATCTTTGCGGCGTCGCCGTGGAACATCGTGTGGGCAAGCTTGATCCAGGAGAGGTCGCTGTGGCTGTTGCAGTATCAGCGGCGCACCGAAAGGAAGCCTTCGAGGCCGGTCGGATGATTATCGATGAGTTGAAGAAAGAGGTTCCCATCTGGAAAAAAGAGGGCTATGCTGATGGCGAGGTTTGGGTCGATCCGGGCAGTTGTTGTCATGGATAGCGGGGACTGAGGCCGCCCATGCCAGCTCCCCGGTTGAATCCGGAGTTGGTTGGTGGATCCCGTGGTTGGTCGATGAGAGGCGAGTGGCGGACGGTCGGACGACCGCCGACGGGAGCGGAAGTCAACCCATGGAAAAACAAGTGGTTTTCCCTCCATCTGTTCCTTGTGAATGAATCGATTTCATCATCGGGATGAGCTACAATTTGGGAGACCAGATTGACAGGTTGTCTTGGAGTGCCTAGGCTAACAACCTGTGTTTTCCGCCGTCACAGGAACGTAAGGCAAACCATGCCGCGGTGCTTTATACGGCATCTTGGAAAAAAGAACTGAAGGAGACATCCATGAAGGGATGGGAGCGTTTTGTCGGAGCCGCACTGGTTATGACCATGGGCCTGTTTTTTGCGTCCCCGGCTTCGGCTGACGAGTATTACCGCAAGGGCTTCGAGTTCTACAAGGCTAAACGGTTCAAGGAAGCGGCTCAGGAGCTTGAAAAATCGGTGCAGGCGGGCAATGCGGATTACGGTGTCCTCTACCTTTTGGGAACCTGTTATGGGAAGGCCAAGAACTGGGCCAAGGCCATCGCCCCGCTCAAGCGCGCGACCAACCTGGATCCTGGGAAAAAGGATGCCCACTTCATGTTGGGTTACGCTTTTACCAAGAAGAGTCCACCAGATTATTTCAAGGCTGCCGAGGCATTTTCCTCGGGGCTCAAGGTTGCACCGAATGACTACCAGCTCAGCTTTTATACAGGCTATAGTTACTTCCGGGCCCGTAAATATGCCCGTGCCATCAGGCCGTTGGAGAAAGCCCTCAAACTTAGGCCTGGCGACATCAACACCCTGTACCCCCTGGGTGCTTCCTACGTGAAGAACGACAACTGCGCCAAGGGCATTCCGACTCTGGAGCAGGCCTTGACAAAGAAGCCCCAGGATGCGGGAATCGTCGCTCTGTTGCTCCACTGCAATTCCCAGGCCGGCAACTACTCGGAGACGCTCAGATTCGCGAAACTTGCCCTTGAGATCAATCCAAGTGACACCGGCGCCATGAACTCCATGGGTAAGGCTTATCTGGAAATGAAGAAGTGGGATGAAGCTCTCGCGGCTTACCAGAGGCTGGCCAAGACGGATCCCAAGAATGGGTTTGCTTTCTACTACCAGGGCCAAATCCACTCTTTCAAGGGGGGGAACAGTAAGAAGGCGGGCATGGTGGATGCCGCCATCGCTTCTTTTTCCAAGGCGGTGGATGCCTATCAAAAGGCCATCAAGCTGCAGCCCAGGAAGTGCCGCTGGATCTATAA
>JAJRTK010000111.1 GCA_024278345.1 bacterium
AGCCCGCTGAGGCAAAGCCGGAAGCAAAGCCCGCTGAGGCAAAGCCGGAAGCAAAGCCCGCTGAGGCAAAGCCGGAAGCAAAGCCCGCTGAAGCTAAGCCGGAGGCAAAGCCCGCAGCCGTGAAACCGGTCGAAGCTAAGCCCGCCGAGGCTAAGCCGGAAGCAAAACCGGAAGCAAAGCCCGCTGAAGCTAAGCCAGAGGCGAAGCCCGCTGATGCCAAGCCGGAGGCAAAGCCCGCAGCCGTGAAACCAGCCGAAGCAAAGCCCGCTGATGCTAAGCCGGAGGCAAAGCCCGCTGATGCTAAACCGGAAGCAAAGCCCGCTGATGCGAAGCCCGCAGCCGTGAAACCAGCCGAAGCAAAGCCCGCTGATGCTAAGCCCGCAGCCGTGAAACCAGCCGAAGCAAAGCCCGCTGATGCCAAGCCAGAGGCGAAGCCCGCAGCCGTGAAACCAGCCGAAGCAAAGCCCGCTGATGCTAAGCCAGAGGCGAAGCCCGCAGCCGTGAAACCAGCCGAAGCAAAGCCCGCTGATGCCGCGCCTGGAGAAGAAGTCGCTCGTCTCACCACCGACACGACGGCGCCTGTGGAGCCCAAGGCCCCCGGTAAAATTATCGTGGAGCTCAAGACCAATAGGGGGCTCATCGTTTTGGAGCTGGACCCAGTCAAGGCTCCCATCAGCACGACCAACTTCGTCGCCTATGTGAAATCCGGCCACTACGACGGAACGGTCTTCCATCGGGTGATCCCGAACTTCATGATCCAGGGCGGCGGATACGACGTCAACCTGAAAGAAAAGCCGACGAACAAGCCCATCGCCAACGAGGGCAAGAACGGTCTCAAGAACAAGCGCGGCACCGTCGCCATGGCTCGCACGCGTGCCCCCAACAGCGCGACGGCGCAGTTCTTCATCAATGTCACCGACAATCCTGGCCTCGACTATCCCAAACCGGACGGCAACGGTTATGCGGTCTTCGGAAAAGTGATCGAGGGGATGGAGATCGCCGACGCCATCGCCAGGACCCCCACCGCCCGCAAGGGTCCCCATAGGAACGCCCCAAAGGAACCGGTCATCGTCGAGAAGGCGAGCATCCGACCTTAATCCCGTAGGGGCTCAAACAGACGGCTCTTAGCTCCCCGGGGGTGCGCTCATCGCGCCCCCGGCCATTTTGGCGGTGGTAAGTTTTCAGGGGAGAAAGCCTGGTCCGGGGGCGATGAGAAGGTGAGTGGCGACGGACGGACTGCCGTCGCCGCGAACGGAACGCACGCCAAAGAAAAGAAAGCGATTTGCTCGAATAATTCCCGTTGGAAGTCCCTCTACTGGGATTCTAGCTACCGGCAGAACGCCCGTATCTTCGCCCGCATCTGCGCCTTGGCAAAATCCTCCCGAGTCCAGGCCTGTTCCAAACCGTCCAGCTCCTCCCGGGTCACAATCCCGTCCCTGAGGGCGGCGTATTCGAGGGCGGCGGCTTCGGAACAATAGAGGGAAACCTCCGCCACCGCATGGAGAGCATCCATTTCTTCGGGAGCTTCCGTGACTTTCGGGTTCCAAGACCAGGAGACACCGAGCTCGCCCCCGATGAGATCCAGAAGTCCCTTGACCCCTTTGTAATCCAGTGCGGCCAGTGCTGCCAAGCTCCGAAGCTGTACCGGAATATCCCCGCTACACTGCCGGTAGACAGTGCTTTGGGTCACTCGCAGGATTTTCGCCACATCTCCGACGGTGGCGCCACCTCCAGGCGAAATCAGTCGGCTGTAGAGCAGCAATGCGGCTTCCTCCTGCAACCGTTCGGTAATCCTGGAAGCCTCCAACGCGCGTTTTCTAGCCGATTTCCCATCTGTCACGATCCTCCTCCGTTCCATCGTTTCCATCCCCCATCCAACCACCACTTTCTCTCTCCAACAACTCCTCGGGGCCGCCTTCCTCCTTAACGGCCAGGAGAAATGGCCGGATAGGAGAACAAGGCCGTGCCCTGTTTTCCATTTTCCAGTATACTTTCCTAAGACTTTTCACGGGACTTGGCACTTCGAGGACCTGAGCAACCCATGGCCATGAACGGGGACCTCTCCAGCATCGGTGTCGGCGACCTCCTCCAGATGCTCCACCTTGGTGGCAAATCCGGATCGCTCGTCTTGACCCGTCCTCTGGAACAAGTGGTCCTGGTCCTGCAACGAGGTCTTTTGTCCAGCATTCACGCACCTCGTGGCGACCGGCTCTCCATTCCTTGGACCCTTGAGCTGGAAGGTGCCGTGGGGGCGGAGAAGAGTGCGCTTCTTTTTTGGACGATCCGGAGCGAAGCGGGGCGATTAGACCTGGCGCAGGCATACGCCGCCCGATCCCCGGAATTTCGGAAAAAGGAGCTCATCCGCCGCCACATCTCCCGGCTCTTGGTGGAACTGGTAGCCTGGCGCTCGGGCCAATTCGAATTGATCCCCGGAACCTCCCTGGTCAACCCCTTGGTACTCGATCCCCCTGAAGGCCCCATGCCCTGGTGGCTCAGTGCTCTTCAGCGATGGGAGGAAGCAGACTCCGTGGCTCAAGAATGCCGGCAACGGGCCATCCTTTTCACGCGATCGATGGGAGATGGATCGGAGGCAAGGATCTCCCCAAGAGCCCAGCGCCTTCTTGGCCTTCTGGAACAGCCGGCCAATATCGACGAGGTGTTCGACTTATGCCACCATGCGCGGCCCGAAGCGCTGGAGGCAGTGCGAGAGCTCCTCCATGCCCGGCTCGTCATCCCGACGGCAGCCGGAGAAACCACGGAGCTTCGGCGCCATTTCTGGACCATGGAGGCTCCGGAATTAATCTTCGACCTTGGACACCTAAAGCTTCCCGAGTGCCAACGGGGCTCTTTCCCGGGAGACAACCAACCGGCGGTCCATTCTGGAACTAGGCCTGGATTGTCTGCGGCTCCCCCGGCAAGGTCATCTTCCCCTTCTGAGAAGCTGGCCTCCGTGGCGGCCGATGAGAATGACTCCCAGTCGCCCACAGCGACCGATTCCAGCGCAGAGCACCAGCCCGCGCCTTTGCCGCTCAATGCCATGGCGGCCGATCCTAACCTGGAGAGGCAACTCACGCTGCTCACGCAAGGTCTTGATGAACTCATTCCCCAGCTTTCGTTCTACGAGAAGACTAAGCGCTTCTTGGGGTTCGTGGCTTTCGCCCTCGTCATCTGTTTGCTTGCACTGGGCTTACTGGCTCATGCTCTTGGCTGGAGCAGGCCCCTCTTCCACTTTCTACAGACCTACTGGAGCAATTGAAAGAACCGGTGAAATCAGATTGAGTAAGGGGGACTGGCAGGAACCAATCCGAACTTCTTTCGCCCCTTGTCCTTGGGATGGCTATGTCTACCGACCTTCGCACGAACTCGACATCTTCTCCAAAGCCCGTGGTTACGCTTTTGCCCACGGATCTGTGGCACTGGCGCAAAGATCGGCTAGAGTGGCTTCGGGAGGCTCGGGATTCTTTGGTTTCCCGGTGCCGAACCATTGCACGGAAAGTGGTTGCCCATCGCGTACCCTCTCCGGAAGAAGAGGCGGCGGGCGCCATGGACACCTGGGACTTGATGGCGGCACGGGAGCGGCAACGGCTCTACGCATCGGTCTTCGAACAGCTTGTGGAAGCATCGGGCGCTGGGCCGGTCTTCGTGGAGAAACTCTTACCACAGCCTGTGGAGCAGGTTGTTCTGGAGGCTGTCCAGCAGCGCCGGGATTTTCTAGCGGAAACAACCATGGAGGCAACGGTGGATCTCTCCGCTCTCCGAGCCAGGGTCCAGCGGGAGACACGCCGCGTGCTCCGGGCCTTCATCAAGAAGGTTCCCCTGGCGCAGTGGCAACCGCTTCCACCGGAAAAGAAAGAAGAACGGCTGGCACGCCTCACCGGGTTGGTGGCGGATCGTCTGGGGCTCAGTCTTCAGGAAATCGTGGACGCCCTCGATGCGTCCATGGATGCCATCCTTCACCAAGAAGCTCTGGCTCTCCGCTCAGCGGCGGACAAGAACAAAGCGCGGATCTCCGGACAAGGAGGGGTTCGTGACTCCTGAAGTTCTCGTCACCCTCACCTTTCTAGTGGGCGCCGCTGCTCTGCTCTTCGCCTTGCTACAAACTGGCCGGCACCTTGATGAGATCGATCCTCGGATCGGCCAGATCCTTTACGAGGACGTGGCGAAACCCGAGCTGCGGGATCTTGCCACGGAATCTATCGAGGCCGGGGAATTGGATCTCCCGAAAGTCGATACCTTGCGGTACGTGGACAACCATTTCGCGGCGGCGCCTGATGGAGAGCCCATGACAGTGACCCTTTCCCTCCAGGGGAAGGCCGACCGGGTGATCCAGAAGCGGGATGGCTCGATCCACATCATCGATTACAAATCGGGAACGTCGGCACGCCCCGCAGTGGGCGTCGAAACGAAGCTGCCGGACAAGTTTGACTACTACCGGTTTCAGATCATGGCCTACTTCCTGATGTGGGCGCAGTCCCGGGGGAATCGCCCCACTAGGGGACTCATCGACTTTGTGGATGGAGTCCAGGACTACATCACCTTCGACAACACGGAGGAGATTCGGAAAGAATGTTTTGATCTGATCCGGGAGCTTGTGGAGGTGAAGCTGGGGGCAATTCCCGAAGACCTCCTGCTGGAGCTTCGGCGGGAATCGGAGTTTCATGGCTAGTTGGGGTTTGCCGCCGGCTCCGGCGGCTAAGTGGGCAGGCGGCGCGACCGGAAAGAAGAAATAGAAAGCGATGGCGGAAGAAACGAGAAATCGGATTTCGGGGCGCCTCGATGAGGTGAGCTTCACGGCAGCGGAGCGACGGGCTATCGATGTGCGTTTGGCCGGTATGGATGCCGATGCGCTGTCGGCGATTCTTTCGTTCTCGGGCCGCCTGAATGCCGAGCAGCTCGAGGCGCTTTTCCACCCTCATGAGGTCTCCGGGCCGCTGTTGATCCTTGCGGGGGCCGGTTCTGGAAAAACGACGGTTTTGACGCGGCGGATCGCGTTTCTTCTGGCCTCTGGAGTACCGGAGGAATCAGTCTTTACCGTAACGTTCACCCGCAAGGCGGCCAACGAAATGGCCGAACGCTTGGCGGCTCTGCTAGCTCGGGAGATGCCCAGTCGTTTTTTTGACACCGGGCGGCTTTGGATTTCGACGTTCCATTCGGCCTGCGGCCGGCTGCTGCGGGAAAGCGTCGGCGGGCTGCCGAACATTGTGCGCCTGGGCTATCGCCACCAGAAATTTGGCGTCGTGACAGGCAAAGAGCAGATGCGGCTGGTGCATCGGGCTGTGGAATCGGTTCGCGGCGCGGCCCACCTCTTCACGCCTAAGCGAGCGCTGGAAGAGATTTCCGACGCGAAACAAAAACTGCTCGACCCGCACAAGTTCTCGGAAGCCGGAATCGATCAAGACCCTGAGCAAAGGCTCGTGCGGATCTATGTCGCCTACCAGAAGAGCCTAGTGGCCAGGAACGCCCTCGATTTCGACGACATGATTCTCCTAGCCGTCCATCTCTTGGAAACGGCTCCCGAAGTGCGAGCCCACTACCAGCGGCGCTTTTCGCATTTGCTCATCGACGAGTACCAAGACACCAACATGGCGCAATACCGCCTGGCGAGCCTGCTGGTAGGCGACAGCAGGGAGCTGTTCGTCGTGGGCGACGACGACCAGTCGATCTACGCCTTTCGCGGGGCGGATATCCGCAACATCTTGGAGTTTCGGAAGGACTTTCCCAACGCCAAAATCATCAAGTTAGAGACAAACTACCGGTCCAGCATCGAGATTATCACGACGGCGAATAATGTCTTCGACAAGGCGGACAAGAGCCTGGAGAAGAAACTCCGCGTCGGCCGCCAGACCGAGGGGAAACCGTTCAGCGGCGGGGCGATCCTCCACTACCAGGCAGTGGACCAGCGGGACGAGGCGGAGTTCGTTGCGGAAGAGATCCAGATCCAACGCGGGCGGGGCGTGGCACTCCAAAACTTCGCCGTCCTGTACCGAACGAACATCCAGGCGGAACCGTTCTGCGACGTTTTCGAGGCCCACGGGATTCCCTATTCAGTGGTAGGCGGCCGGATCGTCGATGAAGAAATCATCCAAGATGTCATTGCGGCTTTGCGGCTCATCGACTTCGAGATGCGCCTGCATCAGGGCAAGCTCGACCCGGGACTCGTCCTCCGAGCCCACGATCTGTTCTTGCGTCTACTGCTGGTGCCTCACACCCGCTTCCGGTTAGACACCAAGACCTTCCAACTTGCGGATCACTGGTACGCCGACGCTCCTGCGGGAAAACGGGGCCGGAGGTGCTCCAATTGTGCAGCGCTCCTGGGAGGCGCTCCACTGGAAAAATGTCCCCAATGCGCAATTCTTTTGGCCGAGCAGCCACCCATGACGACCATTTCGAGCTATGAAGCACTGCTGCACTACCCAGACCTCAAGCCGGAGTACCGGCTTCGGTTCGTGCGGGAGGGAACGTGGGAACACATTCATGGGCTGCTCCAGATGGTCTCTGGACTTGCTCAAGTCGCTCACCAATACGAGATGGGGGAGCTTGTGGAGATCCTGTTGGCCGAGTGGGGCTTGAGCTCGCGGCTCAGGGTTTCCGAGGAAGAGGGTAAACAGGCTCGATGGGAGAAGCTGGAAGCGCTCGTGGAATTGGCCACCGATTTCGACCGGAACTTCTCCCGGAAGCTGGAAACTCAGGCGCTGGGCAAGCTGCGCTCCTTCTTGCGGTATCTGGTGGAATCGGGAGACGAAGAAGACCGGATCAACTTATTGACGCTCCACAGCGCCAAAGGGCTGGAATGGCCAACGGTCTTCTACGTGGGCATGGAAGAGGGCCTGTCGCCCCACACCCCTCGGGGCAAACCCGGAAAGCCCCTCCTGCCGGCACAAGCCAGGGAGCAACTTGAGGAGGAAGCACGGCTCTTCTATGTTGGCATTACTCGGGCGCGGGATCAGCTCTACCTCGTGAACGCCAAAAAGCGCCGCCATTACGGGCACACAAAGAAGAATCCACCGTCGCCCTTTCTAGAAAAAATCCCGCCAGAACTGCTTCTGGCAAAGGACCGAAGCCGACCTCGGCAGAGCGGGATCCGGGCCGGGCTGGAGCGAGCGGCGGCACTTCTGGAGGAGAGAAGCCATCGACGGCGCCTATTGGAAAGCCGCCGCACCGAACAGGCTGAGAAGATCGAGCAGAGCGTTGCCCTCTCTATCGAGGCCAGACCATTGGCCAAGGAAGGCGGAACTCCCGCTCTCATCGTCGCCAACCCCGATTTGTACGGAATGGTGGGATCGGCGGCGGTTCTCCGCGCAATGCCATGGGCGGGAATTGAATTCGCCCACCCCAATCAGCTTACGGGCACTTTGGACCGGGCAGCCAGCCAAAGCACGAGGTACAGGCAACTCGTCATCGTAGGGCTTCCTGCCCCAAGCGATGATACCCAACGCCTGACTGCCGTGATGGAACTGCTCCAAGGCCATGGCTGCGCCATCCGCTGGTACGATCACCACCCCTGGAACCCGGACGTCCAAAGGGAAATCGAACGGAAGACCGAAGATCTTCTCGTCCGACCCGATGCCCGATCAGTGGTGCAGATCCTCGCCCGCCGACTCCTGCCGGAGGACGATTACGCCCACCGCCTGGACAGGCTCGTGGCCAATCGCCTTGGCCCCGCTGAAGAGCAGTGGGGGCTCGACTGGCTCTGCCTCTTGGAAGAGCTCGCACCCCACCGCCGCCTTAGCGCACGGATCGGTCCCATCCGGAGACTGTCCCAAAACCGAGCACCGGGTCCCAAGGAACGGGTGCTCATCCGCCGCAATATCACCCGCCACGCATTGACTGACGAGATGGGAAACCTGGCGCACCGGGAAGAGTTCACCGATTCTGGCCGAAAGCTGCTCATCATCGACCTGCGGCGGTTGCACAAAGAAGTCGCGAGCAACGGCCAGACCCACTACGTCCTCCTCTACCGGCTCCCCAACCCCGTCCCCCTGAGCCGGCAAGCCTGCCGCACCCACGAAGCCGACGCCGCCCTCCTCGTCCACGCACCCGAAAGATTCAGCGTTCACCGCTACAGGCACCAGAGCGGCCTCGATCTGCGGCACCTCCTGAATCTCCAGGCCGTCAACGGATTCCCCCTCGCTGTCCAGGGCCACGAATACGCCGTGGGCATGCGTATGCAACTGCCCTTGATGACCCGCTGGCGGGCGCACCTGAAATTGGGATATCCCAAGCCCGTGGAAGATCTCATCGCCGAAATGAAGCGGCTGTTGTAACGAGTCGGAGCAGGGAGGAGCCTATTCCCGGAGGCGGGGCATGAGATCGACGAAGTTACAGGGCCGGTATCGGCTATCGAGTTGGTACACCAGAATCTCGTCCCAGGCATCTTCGCAGGCTCCCGTGGAGCCGGGGATGGCGAAGAGAAGAGTACCATCGGCGACGCCGGCAAGAGCGCGGGACTGGATCGCCGCCAAGCCGATCTTCCGAAGACTGATGGAACGAAAAAGCTCGCCAAAACCCGGAAGCTCTTTCTGGCAAATCGCCCGAAAAGCCTCCGGAGTCACGTCCCGCCCCGTAATCCCCGTCCCGCCGGTAGCAATGACGACATCGACATCCCGCGAGACCACCAGTTCCTTCAGCCGGGCTTCGATGGCTCTTTGATCGTCGGTAACGATAGATCTCAAAGCCAAGCGATGGCCAGCCCTCTCCACCCGTGCCGCCAACGTGGCGCCAGAGCCATCCGTCTCCAGCGTGCGACTATCCGAAATCGTCAGAATAGCGATCTCGAGAGGAACAAAAGAACGGGATTCATCGATTCCAGCCATACCAATGATCCTCCACAAGCAGATCAAGCCATCGACCTTTCCCCTGAAGGGGGAGATTTTCTTTCTTCTCGTTGCGTTCCGCTCCCATCGGCGTCCATCCGGCCGCCGCCGTCCGCCATTTCCCCCCATGGTTCACTCGGTGAGCCTACGGGTGGAAAGCGCCGAGGGAAACGCCCCGCAACCGACCCAAGCGCCTCACGAAGAAGACACCGACCCCCAAAAGCAAACCGCCAAGAAAAAGTAGAGACCCAAGGTCCGAAAAAAGAGAGACGAACTCCGTGGCAGGCCGGTAGTGGCGCTCTCCCCATATTCCGCCCATGGAACCAATGTCGTTGTCTGTCCCATCGATATCCCGGCCACCGTAAACCTCGCTGTTATCGCCGCCGTCCAGGATGTCTGTATAGTTGCTGGGCGCCAGAAGATCGATAAGGTAGGAGTCCGGCTCCAAGAGAACTGCCTGGCGCTCCACCATCAACGAGTTTTTGTACGTCTCACCGTCCGCACAGGGTTTCCAACCCTCGGGAAAAAGATTCGTCTCCAAGTTTGGAATCCTGCCATTATCCACCGACCATACATAGAAGTCACACGGCTGCCCGAGGGAGACGTTGTTCACCATCAAAGGCTGTGCGTGCCGGGCACGGACCGCCGCCACCAACTGACCGATGAAGGTGTTGTTGTGGAGGATGGGAGCCGGGGAAACGGACTCGTTCAGATCGATTCCCACGGAGTTTCCCCGGAAGACGCAATTGCTGATGGTGGCACTGCTTCCGTAGATCCCAATTCCCGCGCCGCCCGTCGGCGAGGCGGATGCGAAGTTTTCGATGGTGAGGCGGCGGATGGCAACCCCGGAGGAACCGGGAAGGAGCTTGAACCCCACGGCCTGGCCGTTCGCCGGTCGGACGATGCAGCCCAGGATACTCTCGCCGATGATGGTCAACGGCCGATCGATGATCAGGTTTCCATCGTAATAGCTAGGAACGATACTGTCGTTACCATCGGTTCCCACCTGGACGATAATCATGGAATCGGCCACCACTTCCTGGCGGGAAAGGGCGTAGGATATCTGGCGCCAGGGCTGGGAGTTGGAGCCGTCGCGACCCGCGACATCACGCCCTGAAGGATGGACGTAGAAGATGCCGGGAAAAACAGCGGTCACATCGACGGTATCGGTTCCGTTGGTGGCCGGGTTGTCCACATCAAAAACGCGAATGGTGTGGGTCCCGGGACGAAAAGCAGC
>JAJRTK010000112.1 GCA_024278345.1 bacterium
AAGCGGGGAGCCTTTTCCCGAACTTTCGACTGGATTGTCATCGACGAGGCCTCCCAGATCCTGGTGCCTCAAGCCCTCCTGGCCCTGGTTCACGGAAAGGGAAACACCCTTCTGGCCGGCGACGAGCGCCAACTCCCTCCGGTGATCCTCGGGAGATCTGTTTCCTCGGAAAGGTCGGTGTACCCGGAGATGGTCTCGGAAAATCTCACGGTACGGGCAGGGGGTGTGGCCGGTGTTTCGAGGCTCGATCCTGGTCGTTCGATTCTCGGCCTTTTGGGGGATCTCCACGGCTCCCGGCACCGCGTGCGCCTCGACGTCAGCTACCGGATGAACCGGGAACTCTGCGCCTTTCCCAGCCAGACCTGGTATGACGGTGATCTCCAACCTGCCCCCGGAAACGCCGAAACCCGGCTTCTTCTTCCCGGCCTGATCCGCCGCGATTTCATTGCAAGGGCTCTCGATCCTCAGAAGCCGTGTACACTCGTCCTTCTGGAGCAGGTCGGTCCCGGTCTTGGCGGCGAGGTGGAGCTCATGACCGAAATGGCGAGACGCCTCATGCAGGAGCAGGGATTGGGTGCTCACCGCCTCGCTCTCATCACACCGCACCGCGCCAGAAACAGCGCGATCCAGGAGCGTCTTGGCCAGCTCCTGGGGAACTCGATTTCACTTCCCGTCATCGACACGGTGGAAAGGCTCCAGGGAAGCGAGCGGGATGTCATCCTGACGGCAATCGTGGGAGGAAGCGCTGACGAGAGCCCCTTTCTCAACGATCCCCATCGCTTCAACGTCGTCATCACCAGGGCCCGGACAAAACTCGTAGTCATCGGCAGCCAAGAGCTTTTTTCCAGGGTTCCTCGATGGGAGGCGGCGCTTTCTCGAAACGCCTGTTTTCACGAATTCCGCCGCGCTTGCCGCGCCAATCATGCCCTCTTCGAGGTCTGGTAATCATTGATCGGCGCAGCGCTCCTCCCGCCATTGCTCAGCGCTGCGTTCCTCTCGCATCGGCACGACCCGCGCTTCCGGCGCGAGTTGCCCCCGTCCGCCGCTGCTCGCCATCTTCGCCTCTCTTGCCATCGGTTCTCCCCCAGAAACCTCCCACCGGAGATTCCTCCTTGTTTCTCATCGCCCACAACGCATCCCCCCTCCTTGGCGGCGGAGAAATCTGGCTAGCCCGCCTTCTCTCCGGTCTCCAAAGGCGAGGCCACCGAACCCTCGCCCTCTGCGCGACGAGCCCCATCGTCCAAGAGATGGAGCGTCACGGCGTCCCGGCCAGGATCTTTCGGATCGCTGGGGACGCCATGTTCCCCGACGCAATCCGGTTCGCCTGGCTCCTGCGTCGGCTGGCTCCCGACGCCCTTCTTTTCACCACCTTCAAAAAGGCATGGCTGGGCGGATTGGGGGCTCGACTGGCCCGGGTTCCCCGCATCCTCCTCCGGATCGCCATCTCCGGTGTCACCGCGCGAAACTTCACCTACCGCGTCGCCGCTGGAAAGTTCTGCCATCGCATCGCCATCAACGCCGAAGAGATCCGAGCGCCCCTTCTCCAGTCTCTCCCGGGCTTGGCTCCCGAGAGGATAGTCCTCATCCACGACGGCGTGCCCCATCCGCTTCCGACAAAACCGCCAGGCGCCGTGAAACGCGAGCTGGCCATTCCGGAAACCTCTCCCGTCATCGGCGCCGTGGCCCGGATCGTCCGGCAAAAGCGGTTCGACCGTCTGATGAAGGCCCTGGCCCGGCTTCCCGGAGTCCACGGCCTCCTGGCCGGAGAAGGCCCCGAACGTGCTCCCCTCATGGCCATGGCCCGAAAAAACGGCCTCGCCCATCGGTTGCACCTTCCTGGATTCCGCCGGGACGTGGGAGACGTTTTGTCCGCTCTCGACCTCTTTGTCGTCTGCTCGGATCGGGAGGGGATGGCCAACTCCATGCTGGAGGCCATGGCTGTCGGAATCCCGGTCATCAGTACTCCGGTGAGTGGAGCTTTCGGTGCTCTGTCGCCCCGGGGAGGAGAAAGGGAAGCCGGCCGGATCGTGGGATTCGGGCAAAACGAATTGACAGCCGGGATCCGCGAGCTTCTGGGCTCCCCCGAGCTACGAAGAAGACTGGCGGACCATGGCCACCGCCGATTCGAGGAAGAGTTTTCTTTCGAGCGAATGCTCCATCGCTGGGAAGTGCTGCTTCACTGGTCATCCCCACGATAGACGCATCCCGCGGTGCAAGTCTCCCGGACGATCACGGCGGACAAAGCGGGCAATCGGGGTTTGACTTTCCGCCAGACCCACCGCGCCAGGTTTTCGCTGGTAGGATTCTCCAGCCCTTCGACGTCATTCAGGTAGTGGTGATCCAATTGCCGGTAAAATGGCTCGAATGCGGCCTTGACTTCGGCAAAATCCAGGACCCAACCCTCCGGTTCCAAAAGGCCACCCCGAACCCGGAGTTCGATTCGAAACGAATGGCCGTGGAGCCGGGAACACTTGTGGCTCGCGGGAAGGTTAGGCAAACGGTGAGCAGCTTCAATCCGAAATTCTTTATAGATTTCCATGAAAAAACTAGTTCCAATGGGAAAGCGACCCCAAGCAAAGGTTGGGAACACCATTTCGAGGCAACTGTTACAACCGAACGGTGCCAAAAAAACAACGTTTTCAAAACCAATATTCTTACCACGGACTGTAGCGGGACAATCTGAGGCACGTTGGCAGCAAGATCAGGGAGCCCCGCCGAAGGCGTGGGCGCGGTCAAACCCGTTCTACCGCACGCCAGGTCATGTCCGCCCGTCCGTGACGTCGGTGCGGATGATGGGTCGATCGCCACAACGGGCCTATGGTAGGAATTTATGGAAAAATTACCCAACGGCGTTCCTTGTAAGGGGTAGCGGAAAGTTTTTCGTTTCTCCGCTCTTCGGCAGCTTGGAGTCGCCCGGGAGGGTTTCTCTCGTGTCCCCCTATCACACGGAAGTGTTTGGGAAGTTCCGCATCGAGCCTTGTCTCTCAATGGAACAAGTCGTTTACCTGCGGGGGTTTGCTCAGACTCTAAGGGTTCGCCGCGATCCGGAGCTCATTCGGTTCCTTTCCTCGAAGGGCGAAGTCGATGACTCTCTGCGTCTCTCCGCTGGTATCGTCTCTCTTGGCGCCTTCGGCGAGTTTTTCGTGCCTGCCCCGGGTGCTCCCGCCCCCGCTCACGACCCCACAGTCATCGAGACAACCTTGCCTCCTAATACACTGCCTTGCCTCACCTGTCCCTGGCTTCCCACCCAAGATGGAGCTTTCCTGGTCTGGAGCGGGAATGGGACCTGCGGCCATCTCCCCGAATGGCTCTGTTACATGCTTCTCAACTTCTTTTATCCATGGGACCGGGATCTTGTTGGCTCGATCTACTGGCAGGGAGATGATTGCCTCGATCTGGGGATTATTCACGTCGATCCCATGGGAATCTGCATTGACGAAGTGAATACGCCAGACGAAGAGATCACGGCCTTTTTCCCGGTCGACGACGACGATCTCGAAGATGCTCCTCTACCGTGGGAAACAGGTGACTGGGAAGAAAGCGACGATTCCTCCATCAACGTGGTTGGCCTGTTCCGCCGACATGAAATCCCACTCTGGGAACCAGAGCAGGAGGATTGGACTCCCGCATCTCAGGAAGAGTGCTCCGGTACGGAGGCCCTCGCCGATCATCACGTTCTGAATCCGCCCGATTCCAACGTGATGATGGAGTTCTTTGCTGAAATCATCTGCCATCTGGACCTGGAAAGCGACGCCGGTCTCTTAAACTCGCTTTACGAATTCCAGAACATGCTTGACTTACTTCTTGTCCGCGCCATGGAGGAAACCCATCCCGAAACCCTGCTCCGCCTCGAAATGCTCCTGGAAGCTGTCAGGGACTTCATCGAATATCTGGAAGAGAGCTAGCTCTTGGTCAGCTTCGCCTTGAGCATGGCGAGTTCATCTTCCACGGCCTGCTCCTTTTCTTCCCGGAGCATTTGTCCCTCCAACGCGGCGTCGGGCCCAAGCAGTTCCTCGAACTGGTGGAGCAAAGCCTTGGCATTGGTGAACGGTACTGCTTCACTTTTTTGTTTGAGCTTGCCTTGGAGGACTTCGACTTTCGCTTCGAGGGCCATTTTTTCTGCCTTGAGGCGGGCCGCATCGGAACGGAAGAGCTGAACCTTACGGCCAGCAACCTCGGCAAGCTCTTGGTGGGAGCTTTTCTCCGCGATCTGATGTCGCCGTTCCCAAGCAATGACCTCCTGGAGCTTTTCTTGGAACTCCCGGTCAAGCTTGTGGAGGGTTTTGACGTAAGCCAGGACGTATTCGCGTGCCTGAGCATAGTCCATGCCGTGGAGACTGAGCTCTGGATCTTCGTAACCGTCAATCATGGCATCGCCTCGTGGGAGGCCGGCGAGTTCTCGGACTGCCGGTCATGGGACGTGTTGGAAGTGAAGCTTCCCGCCAGCACACACTCGATCATTTCGGAGTGAAGGCGTCGAATCAGGGCAGCCACAATCTCTTTGATGTTGGGGCGATGGACGTAGGGAGTGTAGTCGATGGTTTTTTCCCCGAGTTTTTTTCGATTCGCCGTGGCTCGGACCACAACCTTTGGCTCTCGGGAACCCAAATCCCTGGTCACAATGAGATATTGTAAGTTGCCCACCATCACGGAATCGGTCAGCTCTGCCGGAGGGCCGCTCGCTGCCTTGTTCCGAACCCCTTCAACCTCCTGATCATCCTGGCTGGGTCCGTACCGTCGGTCGAGTTCAATTTTGCGCATGCTGACGCCTGTTTCGACGATCTCCGCCAGCTCGTCAGCGCGAAAGGGTTTCGATATATAGTCCGAAGCACCAGCTTTCATCAACGTCACGGCGACCTTTTCCGAGCCTTTGCCAGTCATGATGATGACGTAGGTGGCCGGCCAGTGGAGCTTGATCTCTCGAAGCACCTCCAAGCCGTTCATCCGCGGCATCATATAATCGAGAAGCACGATGTCGGCCCGGATTTTTTCCATGACCTTGAGCCCGTCTTCCCCATCGTAGGCCGAGTGGATCTCGTAGTCGGAATTATCTTGAAGGAGCACCGTCACCAGCTCAACGATGGGTTTCTCGTCGTCTATGAGGAGAATTTTCGTGGTCATGATCGCACCTTCATTTGCCAATAGGTCGGCTCCGCCACAGTTCCAGTCAGCCACACCAACCCGCCGCCGCCCGGTCCAAGTCAACGGGGGTTACCCCGCAGGCAAGGCTCTCCGGCCCCAATCCGTGGCAACGCAGTAACGAAACAGGTTCTCCACGTAGTCGGAAACGCGGGGCACCGTGACATCCGAGCCCTCCAGAAGCTCAAGCGTCCCTGAATTATCAAACCGCGGGTTCTGGATGAAGTAGGGCACGTAGAGCTCTCCACCCCGGATCACCTTCCTCAGCTTGCCAAAGGTCAAGACCCGAAGCAAGGGATGAACCCAACGCATCCACCAGCCAGGGTTGACAAAATACAAAGGCTTGGCCACAGAAAAACAGTTTTGAAGGATCTCCGACATCGCCTTGAGCGTGATGTCTCCTTCGACGCCGGAAGTCAGATGAAAACAGCGCCCCAAGCTTTCCGAACGACTCCGAATCGCCAGCAGTGCATCGCTGACAAAGTTCACCGGAACCAGGTCGAGCGGCGTCTCCGGATTCCCCGGGCAAATTCGCCAAAGCCCCAGCGCGTAGACCCGGGCGGGCCAGTAGATCATCTTGAAGCTAGAAGTGTGTCCCTGCTCTGAATCCCCCGTGACAATGCTGGGGCGGTAAATGGTGATGGGCATCTCTTCCCGGGCCTTCCGTACAAGCTGTTCCGCCTCGAACTTCGTTTGCTCATAGGTATTTTTGTGGCCCAGGCTGCCATCCAGATCCGACTCGGAAACCACGCCGGTCCGGTTCCCGGCCACATAGGCCGTCCCCACATAGTCAAACCGGCGCAGGCTGCCACTCCGCATACAGTCCCGAGCCAGCTCCAACACTGCCTGTGTTCCGCCCACATTGATGACCCGGGCATCATCCAGAGGCAGGTCGAAACGGACGCTGGCCCCGCAGTGCAAGAACTCGTCGCAACTTTCCACGACCCGCCGCCGATCCGAGTCACTCAACGCAAGATCCGACCGGTCCAGCGTTCCCAAAAGTACCGTCACATTCGAATCAAGCGTACCCTGGTCCACTTCGCCAAAATAACGAAGGGCCAGCACAACTTTTTCGCGAGCCTCCTCCAGGTCCCTGCCGCGCACCAAAAGAACCATCTCCCGTTTGGCATCCAGTAGGCTGCGAAGCAGGTATCGCCCCAGAAATCCGGTCGCACCGGTCATAAAGATCGCCACACTACCCTCCTCGGAATCCAGACGATTTCGATAACAGATCCAAGCCTACCAGCACAAGCGCTCCGACGAGCAAACCCGCTCCGATTGCAGGAACACGATGCCCACGCCGACCTCGAAAGCCAGGAATACAAGGGATTCACGAAAACCCAAAATCCGGTAGCGGGTAATCCGGCATTCCCAGTCTGTTCCACGTGGTCCCCGTCCGAAGCCGGGGCTTCGGGAGCGCCCCGGTTATAAGGGCTTCCAGAGTGGATGGATTGTGACGAAAGTTGGGCGGCGGTCGGACGGGAGGAACTCGCGCCAAAGGGGCATCCACGCAACGCGGGACAATTCCAGGACTGTGGAACTGCAAGCGCCAACGCCTCGCTATCGCTCGGCGGGTCACGCTGCGCGTTACCCGAAGGTCGTCCGGGGCCTCCGGCCCCGGTCCCCGGCAGGGCTTTGCCCTGCACCCACCAGGGAGCACGCTCAACTTCCCGTTGCAACGAAGGGCAACGGGATCCCTGCCCACATTCATGTACGACGCGTTGCGT
>JAJRTK010000113.1 GCA_024278345.1 bacterium
GAGAGACCCTACCGACTGGAGAGCCGTATGCGGGAGAACCGCACGTACGGTTCGGAGGGAGGGGAGGCGCAAACCAATGCGCTTTCCCTACCCCTATCCACATCTTTGTGCGCTGCGCGCTTTTTTCGGGTGGCCGGTACTATGACCAAGGCCGGGTAGGGGCCTCGGTCATCGTTTCGGCCACCCTGCAGAATCTCAGGCGCCGCCCCAGGGCCTCCGGCCCTGGAACCCGGCGGAGGCTCCGCCTCCGGACCTCCGCTGGGAGCTTGCGCTGCGGCCCCTTGGGCTGCGTCTCGCTTACGCTCGGCATCAGACCCACGCCAGGGAGCGCGCTCATCTTCCCGGTGCAACTTGCGGGCAACGGAATCTGGACCCACATTCATTTACGCCGCGTTGCGTCTTTTTTTGGGGCGGGTGTCCCGGCTTACGTTGATACCCGCATCGAACTGTCCCGTCTTGAGTGGATACCCTCGTTCACAGATAGTCTTTTACGGGCTGTGAGGACCGCCCAAGGCGGCCCTCACAGCCGATGGTATGGCTAGCCCGCGGCGGCCGTCAGACCTGTGTCGGCTGCGGCGGCACCTCTTCTTTTCTTGCACCTGGACGGGTTGCTTTGGAGACGGAAGGCGAAGGAGTCAAGGCGGGTTTCGTCCAGAGGCGAACCGTCACTGTAAATGAACAGGATGGGGATCCGCTTCTGGTGACGGAGCAGGCTTTCGGCCACCAGCGAAGGCCCGCACCCCCACGGGGCCACAGCCACGACGCCGTCACAGCGCTCTTCTTTCCAGGAAAGAAGAGTGTTGCCAAGGGTGATGGGGGCTTCGCCCACGGGATAACGATCCAGCAGCGTCCGTGCCTGCTTTCCCATTTCCTCGATATCGGGCGAGAGCAACCATGGGTGCCATCTCTGGGCGCGCCTGTAGATCTCCTTGCGCACTCCGGCCAGCAGCGCACGCATGACCGTATTGTCGGCAAAGCTGGTGGGCAGCATGAGCAGCTCGTCGGAGCCTTCAGAAGCCAAATACTCCACAAGGGTGCTCAACGGCTCTAAAAGAACTTGGAGACCGCGATCATTGAGCCTTCGGATAAGATCGCCGCTCCCGAATTCGTCCAGACGCAGGTAGACATCTCCAGTGAGTAGAACGGTCCGGAGCTGGTCGCTGCCGGTTCTCCCTTCCACCAGCTTGGCGAAGGCCTCGCAAGCCCGCTCCATGAGAGCGAACAGATCCCGGAACCAGATCCCGTCGGACCAGATCCGTGTCAACCCGCCTTGGCTGGGTTTGGCCACGTGCTGCTCTAGTTCCTGGCAGAAGTGGTGATAATAATGATCAACCTGCCCGGGCATCGGTTCCTGGGGGCGAAAGTAGACCGCCATCTGGTGAAGAATGTCCCAGCTCACCATGGCAGCCCAGAACTTCGTGATGAAATGGAGCCCGAATTCAGGCTCCGGCTGCAGCTCCCGGAGCTCCACGAGATTGTCCAGCCCCATCCGCCAAAGGGAATGCCGGTCCTTCACCATAAACATGCAGTTGCGGCACATGGCGCCACTGCCGGAAAGCTGGACCAAGCGGGTCCGGCCCTTGGGCGGCTGCTCTTCCAGGTGCTTTCGGAAGCTACCCCAGATGAGCTGGTACGGCAGGCACTCCTTACCGGAGCAGTCCCTGCGTCCCGCAGCCAGGCTTTCGTTGGTGTTTGGGCCGGCAGCAACTGCATCGTACCCGAAAGATCGGTAAAAGGCGGCCGTCAGTGATGAAAAGTATTTCGACATGGAGAAGATCACCAGCCGCGAATCCTTTTCTTCTTCGATCTGGACGGGCGGCCGAGGCGTGAGAAGCTCGATCCGCTCCTCCGATGCTGGATTTGGGCGCATCCCGTGCTGGCGCACGGCGTGCAAAAAGGCCTGAACCCGCGTCACATAACCGGCGGAACCACCGTGACCGTCGCTCTCAAGAACGGTTTGCGGATAGCCCTCCATAAGAGACTGGAAGAACTGTTCCACAAACGAAGCCGGCCCACAACCAAAGCTGGAGAGCATGAGAGGAAAAACGCCGCCTCGCTGCCGCGCCGCCAGCGCAACCCGAAGCGCCCGACTGGAATCGTTCCAGACGATTCTGGGGAGCGGGTCGATCTCTTCTGGCACGGGAAAGCAGTCCATAGGCAAGGCAAGGACGCCGTTCTGGCGCAAGATCCTCGGAACCTGCGCGTTGGTCGCCGGATCGTGGATCGCGTGGATCATCCCACAGACGACGACCACGGGAATCCGGTGCTCGGCGCCGTAGCGAAGCGTCACAGCGCCGATCTTCGCCAGCTTTTGCTCGTACTCCTGTTGCCGCCGGGCTGCGGTCCAAATCGCCCTGGCTGCCCGGAATGGCGAGGCCCCTAGGTCCTGAAGGAGGCCGTGCATCCGGAGAGCGGTCCCGGGGTTCAAAAAGCCGTTCTTCAAGGTAATTACGGGTCGGAAAACAGGTAGTTTCCGTCCCCGGGCCTCCAAGGAGCGCTGGATCATCTCGGGCAAGGCTTGTTCCATGGGGCAAGTGTTGCCGCCCTGGCCATCCCGATCCGGCAGGTCCACGATCTTCGGCATCAACAGGAGATCAACATCGGCGTCCGCGACACCGTGGGCCACTTTCACCGGGGCGCAGGTGTCGTAGGAGTGGCAGCGTTCCTCTCCCAGGCCAAGGGACCGGCTTCCCGACCGCAAGATCCGCACGCCCAGGCCGGCTTCGGTGAGGAGGGTGGCCAGCCAGGGGATCACTCCATGGAGCGGCCCCACCACTGGCAGCCCCACTACGGGAGTTCCAGGGCGGTCCTGAAAATAGGGAGCCAAAAGGGCCAGCCGCTCCTCGAAGGCGTCGGGCGCTTCTTTGGCAAGTTTTGGCCTGGTGGCCGTGGAAACCTCGAACTTGGGGCAGGCGCCTCCCGAGAGGACGCTGTGGCGGTTGCCGCCGATTTCCACTGTCGTCTTGTCGATGATGCAGAGTGTGGCGCAGCGGGAATCGCGGCAACGGATCTCGCCGCGACCGACGACGGCGGCCTGGAGAAGCGCGTTCAGATCGAAGGGCGAAGCCGCTTCAAGCGATTCCCTGCCAGCTTCGGAGATAGCGCAAAGGCCGATGCCCCAGGCGCCCATGGCGCCGGGATTCGGCGGAACCAGCACCTCCCGTCCGGTGACGGCGGCCAGCGTCCAGGCCAAGGAGGGGCTGGTGGCCGGCTTGCCCTGGAAGAAGATCCGGTCACCGAAGGTCCGCTGTCCCATGACCCGGTTGATGTAGTTATGGATGACCGAATACTGGAATCCAGAGAAGATGTCGGGGATGCTGAAGCCCTCATTCAGAGCCTGTGCGGCGGTTTCCGCCACAAAGACGGTACACATCTGGCCGAGGTCGGGGGGACGGCTCGCTTGTCTGGCCATGCGGGTGAACTCGGTAATATCGTCCACGCCGTAGAAAATGGCCTGTTCTTCCAAGAACGAGCCCGTGCCTGCGCTGCAAGCCTTGTTCATGTCGCTCTCGACGATCCGGCCGCCTGCGATCTGGATGAACTTGGCGTCCTGCCCTCCGATCTCCACTACGGAGAGGCTCTGGCCACCGGAGTCATCGCATTCCAGAGCCGCCGTGGCGTGGGCCACGATCTCGTTGATCACGACGATGCGATCCTCCATCTCGGGGTAGGTGGCCCGGAGCACGGTGGCCACGGCTTCCCGCCCCGATCCGGTGACGCCGATGGCCCGAATGTCGGGATCAACCTGCCCCAGAATTGCGTCCACAAGCCGGCGCGCCGCATCCACGGGGTTTCCCCGCGTCCTGTCATACACGTCCAGGACCGACCTTCCAGTGGCGATGGAGGTGAGGACGGCCTTGCTCCCAGTGGACCCCAAATCGAGGCCCAGGATGGCCGGCTCCCTCTTCTCTTCTTCCTGTACGGGAACCGCCTCCAGCAGCCGCACCCTGTGCGCCCATTGCCGAGCCGGTTCCAGGACCGCGATCCGCTTGCTTTTGGGTTGCACCAGAGCCGCCGGATTGGCAGGTAGCCGTTCCACAGGTTCGGAAGAAAGCCGTTTCGCCGCCAGGTGCGTGGCTCCAAGGGCCTCCATGAGCGGTCCGTCCTCAAAGACCAGAACCTCTGCATCCACCAGCCGGGAAAAGGCGTCCACCAGCGCCTGGATACGGCTCCCGCCGCCGATGAGCACGATAGGGCCCGGAACCTGGGTCCGCGCCAGCAGCGCAACGGCATACCGGGCTACGGACTCGAAGTAGCCTCGGAAAAGCTCGGCGGCTGGCTTGCCTTGGTTTCCGAAATGGGTCATCTCGCTCTTGGCGAAAACTGAGCAGCGTGCCGTGATGGGAATGCTCCGCTTTGCGACCGTGGCCAGTTTTCCCGCCTCTTCCACTGAAAGGCCGAAGCGGCCGGCGATCTTCACCATGGTCTCGCCGGTGCCCGAAGAACACTTGTCGTTTTCCAGAAACTCGATCTGGCCCTCCTGGCTACGGCTGATGACTGAGTAGCCCCGAGCCCCGATGGAGACCAGGTTCACCGACTGTGGCAGATCCGGGCGTTGGGCCAGGGCCATTTTCAAGCAGGCGTCTTCGGGAAGGGGCGAATACACTGGGGACAAGGGCCTACCGGGTCCGAAATCCAGGGACAATCCTCTCTTTCCGGAACCATTCGCTCCACGCCGTACCGGGAAAGACAAGTCGCCAGAGTAGAATCCGGTGGCGCCCAAGACGGAGCACTGGGCGATCTTCTGCTCCCTATACCAATTCCCGAAGACAGCGAACGGCTGCCCCTCGTGGGGGATGACCCACGTTTGGTCGATTTTAAGATCTCCGTCATCACGTACCGTCCCAACTACAAACTTAGCTGTCGCTTTTCCAAGGTCGCAGCCGGCGACCCGTCGAAAACCATCTTGCTGCATGACCGTTCCTCGTGAGCTTCCGGAACTCGGGCTCCCCGTCCCGAATCTCCGGGTGAAAAATTCGCTTGAGAGCTGGCGTCGTAGCCTTCCCGTATATGAAACTTCCCGATTCTAAAAGCCCAACCCCAGCCACCCCGTTTCCAGGCGGCTGATCAGATAGTCGTCGATCTCCGGATCTCCCTTTTGCGCCAAGGTGAACCGGGCCGTCTTCATCGCCATGGCCAGCGTCGATGAAACCATGTCCGCCTGGAGCTTCCCCGCCCGAACGGAGACCGGCTGGTGAGGCATCTCGGTCCGGTAGGGAATCGGGCTGCCGTTGTTTCCGTTCTTGCTGTAGATGTACCGCTTGTACGGCTCCTCTTTGGGGTGGCGGTTCATGGGATCGAAAGACTCCTTGGCCTGGAACAGCGTCGCTAATACCTCGGTGGCCCGGCCAAGAACTTTCATGGTGGGAGTCGGCTCCCCGAGCAAGCTCCGGTACTTTTCGTCGATCTTACGGACCCGCCGCCGGACCACGCCGTTGGGCGCAAAGCGGTCCAGGGCATAGAGATTGGTCCAAAGAATGGCCGAATGACGCTTGAACAGGCGGGATCGGTGGCGCCGGAGCAGCGGGCTCGACGAGCGCATGGAGTAAGAATAGCCCGAAAGCTCCACGTCCAGCCTCCGGAGCAGGCTCGGCCCCCACGTCTGGTGCAAAAGATCGTAACCGTACTCCGTGAAGTTCAGTGTCTCATGAGCCTCAAGGGCCACGTTCTTTTGAGCGCCACTCCAGAAGTGAACATCTTCCCACGGAACCTCGCGGACCCTGTCTTGCGCTTGGAGCTTCTCCCAAAGAGGCGTTCCCGGGAAGGGCGAAACCCTGGTGAGCTGTTGGTACGTGGGGTAAAGGGAGATCAAGTAGTTCAGGTCCTCGTGGATGTTTCCGTGGTGGTGGAAGTCCCAACCGCACATCCAGGCGCCCACGGTGCGGATCCCCATGGCATGGAGCCGATCGAACACCACCCGGGCGTCCACTTCGGATCGCTTCTCGTAGCCATGCTCGCCGGCAAATTTTGATTCCACGCCGATAAAAATCGTGCCGATGCCGATCTCGGCGATGGCATCCCACCCATATTTCTGGGCGAACTTCCCGATGTAATCCACCGACCCGAAGCCGAACCAGTCCAGGCGCTCCACGATCTCGGGGTTCTCCTTCCAATACTCCCGAATGTTGATGAGATACCTCGGGTGCCGGAAATGGTCCTCTTCGATGACGAAAACCTGCGAAATCTCTGGAAAATGGTCGTAGTAGAGCCGAATGTGCTCCACCAGCTCTTTCGACGACAAGAGCTGGAGCCGCTTCTGGTCGAAGAGTGACGTCGTCGAGCAAAAATTGCACCCGCCGATACAACCCAGCCCCGAAACCAAAAAACCAATGTTCCCACGTGGATAGCGGCTGATGTAGGCGGGTGCGGAGCCCGCCTTAGGCATGAGCGCCTGGCGAATCGGCCGCCCAGTGGGCTCCCCAAGAAAGCTCCGCAAGAACCGGACTCCCTCGCCATGGACGATCTGGTCCACATATTTCTTGACCGTCTCCGGCGGATAAGCAGCGCGGAACGCCATTCCACCATACGATCCCAGAAGAATCTGCGTCGCTGGAGACCGCTTCCGGACGTAAAGGCACATCTCCTTCACCCGCTCCAGATGCGGCGGGTAGGCACTGATCCCAAGAACGGGATACCCCTTGTCCACCTCATCGGTAAAGTCCTTCCACCGCGGATATTCCAATACGATGGAAGGCACATTCACGTTCTGCGCCAGGATGTGGTTAGCGTAACAGTGTGTATGCGAGATCATCGTGAAAATCTCGCCGCCCTTGGTGAAACGCTGGGCCGTGGCGTCGGTGATCGACTCGTTGGCCGGAAGCGTCGGATAGGGATAGGTGGGAGTCGTGAGAAGAATCGTATTCTCCAACATGGGTCACCTCCGTGTGAGGAATTTCGGGAATGCAGGCAGTCAGCTCTTTTTGGGAGTTGCGTTCCGCTCCCATCACTCGCGGCCGCTCGCGCTGGTCGCCCTGTTTCAGCGGATCTCAGGCTACTTCCGAAATGCTGGGCGGCGGGGAAGACTCTTCTTGGATCTCGGCAGCAGAACTCTCTTTCACCAGATGCGCCACCAAAAATTCGCCGAAAATCGACGAAAACTCCGAAGGACGCTCTTCCTGCCAAAAATGGCCGCAGAAGGGCACCAGCTCGAACCGCTCCGCGCCGGGAATATCTTCGTAGAGACGCCGGCCCCAGGACGGGGAAAGATAATAGTCGTCGCCTGCCCAAATGACCATGGTCGGGTTCGTGAACTTCTTGAGGTCGGGTACGATGAGCTCCGTGTAGCGAGGATGGCCCGCCATCAAAAATCGCTCGAAACGCTCCTGACCCTCACCACTTGAACTCATGGGACGCAGATACTCCCGGATCGACTCGTTGCTGAGCTTCGACCGGTCGTGGACTCCCCTGCGGAAGTTGGAGAAGGGGGTGAAAAGCTCGATCCATTCCAAGACTCCCAAGGCTGCCAGGATCTTGGGAAGGAACGGTATCCGGGTCAACCGCTGGAGGCGCAAGATCGCCGGCACGGGCCAGTTATCGTAACAAACGCAGTCGGTGAGGACGAAAGCCCGGACCCGATCCGGAAACCGGCCTGCAAGAATCTGTGCCGCGGCGCCACCCTGGTCGTGGCAAACCAGCCCAAATTCCTCGTGGCCAAGCGCAGTCATGAAACTGCCCAGCATCTCGGCTTGCGCCTCCATGTCGAACCGGGTGGAAGCCGCTGGCCGGGTGTCGCCAAGCCCCATCAGATCCGGCGCGTAGCAATGAAGAGCGTTCTGCAAGAACCGCATGGGATGCCGCCAAAGGTAGCTCGACGTGGGGATCCCATGGACGAAGAGAACTGGAGGCTTCTCCGAAGAACCGGTCTCCAGGTAGGCGATATCGCCAAAGGAAGTGGAGACGAATTTCTTGTCAAGGGCCGGTGAGCTCATGGCAGATCCTTCCGTAAAGGGTTGTGGTTAATGGTTAGTTCTTAGTTTCTTGCTGCCCGCTATTCAATCCCTGGAAAGCTCTCCTTTGAGATAGACGGATTCGGCGAAGGCCGAGCCGGGATCGGCCAGGCAGATGGTTCGGCGAAGCTCGTCCAGACTGGGGCTCTCCATCTCTGAAGCCAATGGGGAGGATCCAGTCCTGGTGAGGGCTTCGAAAAGCAGATAGGCGGTATTGATGAGACGACGCTCGGAAAGGCCGGACAGCGGCACTTTTTCCGGTGGGAGCTCGCGGGACCCGCTGCCATGAAAGGCAACGGGAGGAAACAGAGAAGAGGAAGCGTCCGGTGGACGGTTCCGCCGTTTCCCACCCACATTTTTGAGCGCGGCCTGCTTTTCCCTTTGTTTCTTCTCTGTCCTGCCTTGAGTGGATGCCCCTCTCCCTTGAAGAGCGCGCAGGACACGAACCAGTAACTGGAGCCCCCGAGAGCGCGTCCCAAGGACTGACGGCATGGCCGTGTACACCCAACCGCCGAAGGCCTGGATTTCCAGCTCTTCCCCCGGGGTCTTGGCGGCCTTGGAGAGGGCGTTTTCCACGTGGGCCAAAATGGTGCCGGCCGTCGTCAAAGCCTGCTCTGGGTGGCCGCCGGCACGATCCCGGCCAAACAGGGCCAGGGCCAGGCAAATATGGGCTACCGCCGACTGGGGATCGAGATCCAGGGCACGTTGCAAGCTCGCCATGGCCAGCTCCAGATCACCCACCAGAAGAGCCGCCTTGCCGTGCGCCGCCGCCAAAATCGGATCGCCTTTCCACTTTCTCACCGCCTGCTCAAGGAAAAAGACCGCCTCGTGGTAGCGACCCGTATGGAGCAGCAAAGCCGCCGCCCTACGCCACTGGCCCGGAGAATCCGGTTCTTCCGACAATTGGATCAAGGCCTCGTCAACGGCGGCACCAAGACCATGACGAGCTACAAAAGCACGGCTCGGCCGGTAGATGATTCCATCCGGCTCGAAATGGGTTACCGCCCCTTCACCCAAGGTTTCCCGAAAGCGGTGCTCCGTCAGGTTGTGGAGGACGTTCTGCACAAAGCTCCCCACCAGCTCGCGCCGGACAAAAAGCTCGCCCAGAAGATGCTCTCCCGCCGTGCCGAAAGCCGACTGAGCCCCGAAGAAGACCTGTTGCTCGAGCTCGAAGGCGATCCGAATATAGGAGGCGATGGTCTGAAACGACTCGAAGGATATCCCAAGCTCCATGCCCCGCTCGCAAAGTCCGATGATCTTCGCGTCGTACCCGGTAAAAAGAGCTTCCCCACCCTCCTCCAACGGCTCCACCAATCGCGATTCCCGGTATTCCGCCAAATGCTCCGAACCAATCCCCGTCCGCCTCAGGAGCTCCCCGGCTGGGATCCGCGGTGCATGGAGCCGCCCGGGGTTCGAGGCCAACCGCATCATTCGGCGGCCCAGAGATTCTGAAAGGGTGAGAGACTCGATGCGGCCCAGATCGAACTCGAACACTTCGAAAACCTGCCGGATCGTCTCCAGCGGAAGGTGGTGCTCTTCACGAAGAAGCCGGATCTGGCGCAGCAATCGAACCTGCTCCGGAGTGTAGAGGCCTCGGGCTGGGGATTTGGGGACGAGTCCCTGCCGGACGTAGTGATGTATAAGCTCCTTGGAGACGCCGCTCTGATCGGCGACCTCGCTGATCTTGAGAGCCGGCGCCACAGAAGTCGGATTCGCGGTTGCGTGATGGAGCATCGCCATTGCTTCCCTGTTGCATAACGCATTACATGATTCTGGGTAATCTATTTCACGAACGTTTCTTTCTGTCAATAGCGGGGAGAGGATTCTTTTTTTCACTGGCAGGGCATTTTGGGAATTTCGGGCGCTGGGATTCCAGGAACCACAAGAATCAGAGCCAGCGGGCAACGGGATCGTGTCGGTGGATGATTCGTTCGCAGCGGTGAATTTGGCGAGCAGCGGGAGCGGACGCGACCGATGGGAGCGGAACACAACACAAGAGAAGATGGCGTCTTTCCAATTGCGCGTTGCAGCACGTGGGAGTAGGGTTTCACCGTTTTGAAATTCTCTCCTAGGACGAACGCATGTTGAACCGGATCCTGGAAATCATCTGTCGCTCCTCGGCCCGTCATCCATTCCGTTGGCTTCTGGTCACGGCGCTATTGTCGATTCCCGCTGTCAGTGAATTGGGACGGCTGAAGATCGATACCAACCTCAAGAGGCTGTTGCCGGAGGAGAGTCGGGCGGTTCTCGCCAGCGAGGAGCTTGAGAAGCTCGTGGGCGATGGTGGCCATTTCAGCATGATCTTTGCCGGGTCCGATCACGAGGTTGTTTTCACGGCCTTGAAGGAAGCGGCCAAGCAGGTGGAGGCCATGGGGGAGGTTCAGTCGGTGACCTACCGTTATCCGCTGGATTTCATTGAGCGTTTCAAGTATTTACTCCTGCCGTCGGAGAGTCTTCAAAAGCTGTTTGACACGCTGGTGCGGTGGAAGGATGAGGCAAGCCCCTTTGGGTTGAAGCTGGATTCCGGAGGTGGTGGTGCGTCCGATGACGAGGCCCGGGAGCGCCTGGACGACTACGAGTCGTTTACGGAGTTTCATCAGAGCGAGGATGGCACCCAGATGGGGATGCTGATTCGTGCAAAGAAGGGTGCGACAAGCTTGGGAGCCACCAGGAAGCTGTTTCGGAAGCTCGATGCATTGGCGCAAAAGGTGGCGAAGTCCCACGCTGTTTGGGGCGGAGTGAGCGGTTCGCTCAGAAACAAGGTGGACATATACGATCAGATTATCCGCGATCTGAATGTTTCAGGGACGTTTGCCCTCATCGCGATTCTGGCGACGCTTTTGGTGAGTTTTCGGAGCTTCACGGTTTTGCCGGTTCTTGTTTATCCGCTGGTCACGGGTCTTCTTTGGTCGTTCGCGCTGGTTCCGAGTCTGGTGGGCTCGTTGAACCTCATAACGTCGTTTCTTCTGATGGTTCTTTTCGGAATGGGGATCGATTATTCGATCCACCTTGTGAAGCGTTTCCAGCAGGAGCTTTTGGATCGCGGTACGGAAGCGGCTTTGTTTGAGACCTATCGCTCCACGGGTTATTCGGTGGGCACATCGGGCCTCACGACGGCGCTATCTCTGTCGATTCTATCTTTTTCTGGTTTTCGGGGGTTTTCTGAGTTTGGCATCATCAGTGGGACGTCGCTCATGATGATCCTTGGGAGCATGTTCTTGGTCTTGCCGTCGGCACTGGTGGTGGGCGCCCGGTGGGGGCTCGTCAAGGCGTACAAATCCCACAAGCCTCAAAGCTGGAAGCTGATGCCGCCTCTCTGGTTCACCTGGGCCCTGGCGGCGGTAGTCCTAGTCGCCGCGGTTTACGCTGTCACGGGTCTGGAGTTCGATTACGATTTCGGGAACCTCAAAGTGAAGGTGGCGGCCTCCCAGGAAGTGAAAAGGCACCACCAGAAGGTGTACCATCGCGGTTCCATGTCTCCCGCGGCCCTCTATGTTGCGAAGGATATGGATGCTTTGGATAGGGGCTTGGATCTCCTTGAAGAAACGAGAAAAGAGCAGGGGGAAGACTCCATTATCGGGCGCGTTGGCAGCCTTCGGGACTATGTTCCCGGGCGGGAGGAGGCCGCCAAGCGGGTAGAGCTCTTTTCCGAGCTTCAGGATCGTCTCAAGGGTCGTTGGATTCGCCGGGTCAAGGAGGAGGACCGGAGGCGCTGGATCGAGGATGCCCGGGACTTCAAGGCGCCGCCGGCCCCGCCCACCCGTGAGGATCTGCCTGCTATGGTCCGGCGGGGACTTGAGACACGGGACGGCTCGGGAGGCTTGGTCATCGCGGTCTTTCCATCCAGGGAACGGAAGCATGGGAAGAACGCCATGGCCTTCACCAAAACCCTGTATTCCATGAAGATGCCGGCTGGAGTTCGCGGTCCCACGGGAGAAACCCCTATTTTCGCCGAAGTTTTGTGGCTTGTGACCAGTGAAGGTCCCTGGCTGGTGGCCATCACATTCTTGGGGATCTTTTTGCTCGTTCTTTTGGATCGGCGGTCGTTTTTTCAGACTCTTTGGGTGCTGATGCCCCTAGTGGCCGGCCTTCTACTGACTTTAGGAAGCATGGTGGCCCTGGGTTGGAAGCTCAATTTTTTCAATATCGTTGTGTTGCCGGCTTTATTAGGCATCTCCGTGGATCAGGGCATCCATTTCTACCGCCGGTGGCGAGAATTGGGCTGTGTGGAGACGACGCAGGATGAGCTTCTGGAACCGATCACCGCTTGTACCTTTACAACGATCATGGGGTATGCCGGCATGACGCTGGCTCATCATCCAGGATTGGAAGCCATTGGCAAGCTCGCGCTTTTGGGACTGAGCTGTTGTTGGCTCACGGCGGTGGTGCTTTTGCCGGGGCTCTTAGCTTTGCGGGAGCGCAGGCGTGACACGTGAGCGAGATCGGTGGCGAAGAGAGTGGACTTTCGGCCTGTGGCAACCTTAGGGGAGGATCGGTCTGTCCTTCGAGTGGGACGATTTGCAGGTCGAAAGGAGGTCTTGAGAATGAAAGGGAAGGACGCGGGCGCCTTAACCATCGATATCCGAGGCGCCGTAGAGGATCTCGGAACCCGTCGGGTCGTGGAGGAAGTAGGGCTCGCGGGTTGCTAGAAGTAGGGCTTTCGCGCTTCGTGGAAGAGGTCGGCGTTGAACGGATGGAGCGAGAGTTGAGTCGGCTTCGTCAGGAGCCAGGGGACCCGAAAAAAGAGTGAACGGGCGAGGGCTGGGGTGGTGGCGAATATTGCGGAGACTGTAAGTTGAAAGTTGTTGGGTGTTTAAAGAATTCACAGGACCGTTGGCCTTGGATCGCTCTTGTTCTCTTTCCGGGGCACCTGCTTTTTGCCGCGGTCACTGTAGGAGCGCGACCGGAGCATCTGGTCATCGATGCTCTTTTCCTGGTTCTTGCATGGTCTGGGAAGTGGGGGAGAAAGGTCTCTCTGGGAACCCTTCCTATCTGGCTCGTGGCTGTTGCCTATGAGAACCAGATCTTTCTTTTGCCTTTTCGAGGTTCTATTCACATCGGCAGCCTCCATTCCCTGGAGCTCCTGTTCTTCGGCGTTCCTTTTGAAGGTCATCGACAGATCCTCGCGGACTTTTTTTTAAGGCACACTTGGCCCTCAGTGGACCTCGTTACGGGGTTCGCCTACATGACCTACCTGTTCGAGCCGATGCTCTTGACTCTCTACTTCCTGTGGCGGGCTCCGGTACGGGCGGCTCGGCTCGCGTGGGCCTTTTTGCTGGTCAATCTCATGGGGATCGCCACGTACATCCTGCTCCCGGCGGCACCTCCTTGGTATGTCCAGCAGTACGGCATGGGGCCGGCCATCTTGACGGCACCCCCAAGTCCGGCCGGCGCCGCGGCCTTCGATGCGCTTGTGGGGATTCCCTACTTCGCCTCATTCTACGCAAGGAGCGCCAACGTCTTTGGTGCGCTGCCTTCTCTCCACGCGGCCTATCCGGTACTTTGCCTGCTTTCGGTTTGGGGGCTGGGGGTCTCCTGGCTCGTAGGGACTTCGCTCTTTGCCCTTCTTGTGGGCTTCTCGGCAGTCTATCTTCGGCACCACTACGTCATCGACGTCTTGATGGGGTGGGCTTACGCCGGCGTGGCCTTTGCCGTGGTGTGGCAACTTGTGCGTCGCTTTGCCATGGTCAATCCCGAAGGACCGTCTGCTGCCGCCATCGATGACCCAGCCATGCAACTGACGGGGGAAGAGAGATGAAAGGCCTGGCCCGGCAAGATCTTCCCACGGAGGAACAGGGGGAACAGGGGCTATGGCTCTTGGTGAAGAATGCGATCTCCGCCGTGACGGCGACGGGAAGCGACTTCGCTCTGGTTGTCGTCCTGGTTTCCGGCGCGAAGTTCCAGCCTGCCACGGCCACGGCCTTGGGCTGTGTGCTGGGGGCGGTGGTCAACTACTCCATGAACCGGACTTGGACCTTCCAGACTTCGGGCTCGGTTCGTCTCGAAGCCATACGCTATGCCCTGGTCAGCGGATCGAGCCTGCTTCTCAACGCAAGTGGCGTGCAGCTTCTCTGGAAGGCGGGGACCGACTATCGCGTGGCCTGGTGGCTGACCAGAATCGTGGTTTTCCTGGGCTGGAACTACCCCCTCCACCGCTATTACGTCTTCAACGACTCCCGCTGGAGTGGAAAAGTGGCTCGTGCTTTTCGCCTAGGACGTAATTTTCAGAAATAGTGGAGCAACTCCCGGACCTGCCGGGCGTCGTGGGCAATTTGGTCAGGGTTGGCGTGGAGCAAGTAGATTTCGTAGCTCTTGGTATCCATGTCCCGCGTTTTGGGAAGAGGCAGGCCAGGAGGCTTGATGAAGCCCACGTCGAAGAAGGATGGCAGGGCTTGAACTTCGTCAATGCCGTGAACCCCCGAAATATGTGGCAAATTTTTGGGCTGGATACCGCTGATGATCCGCGCCTGAAGGCGGTCGTACTTTTCGTAGGAGAGATCGTCGATGCTTAGGGGAAGCTCAGCCATGTAGTGGCAAGCAGCCAACTCGAAGAGGCTCCGCTCGTGGAGTGCCGAGGCGAGCATCGGCTGGTTTCCTCCGGCGAACCGGGCGCCCACTTCGATGAGGCACGGCCCCAGCTCATCCAGCTTGAGCTCCACGTGGACCGGAGCGCGGCGGAGACCCAGGTCTTCCACAACTTGCCCGGCATACTTGGCCAGAGGCCAAAAAACCGGATCGTAGGTGTTGACCTTGATGGTCTCGTAATAGAGGTTTTCGATGCCGTGGCTCTCCCGCTTGTCGTAGAACCAGACATCGGTGACAAGCATCCTGCGCTCGGCATCGACGATGCCGTTGACGACGAATTCGTCGCCACCCACGTACTCTTCAAGGAGCACTTGCCCACCACCGCGACGGAAGACTTCGGCTCCTCTTAGGATCAGCTCTTCGATGTCACGGACAAAATAGACATTTTGCGATCCGGCACCTTCCGTGGGCTTGACGACGATGGGCCACCGGCCAAGTTGCGCCTGAAACTCAAGAGCCTCTTCCTCGTTTCCCGCCAGGCGCGATGCGTTGATCCGAACGCTGGACTGCTCCCTGAGCCAGGATTTCATGTCCCACTTATTCCGGAAGCGGTGGATGACTTCCGGGCTATTCCAATCAAGGCCCAGGGCTTCGCCGACGCGGGCGCCAATCTCGATGGTCATTTCATCCCAGGGAACGATTCCCTCAAGAGGCTCCGGCCAATCGATCCGGATCCGATTCGCCAGTGCTTCGACGCTGGGGAACTCCGCCAGGAGATACTCGTCAATGAAGTAGCTACCCAAAGATTCGGCAAAGATGTGGTGAAAGCCGTGGTAGTATTTCTCCGAGGTGAAGATAGCGATGGCCTGCCGCTCGTAGCGGCCCAGGAACTCAATGATGGCCGAACAATAGTTCGAAACGGGGTCGAGAACGATGTATGCCATGGATCTTCCGCCGGGTTGGATTCCGCTCCTATCTCTCGCCCTCTCTTCGGCAGCGAAAACTAGGACGTCTGGCTATTGAGGAAACTGGCGAATGGGTTGCCTCTGTTTCTTTTTTTCGGAGTGATGTTTCTTGCCCTGAAGCCGCCGCTCCCGACTGGCCCGGCTCGGGCGGGTCGGCCGCCGCTTCTTGGGAACGAAGTTGAGTTCTTTGAGTTTGCGGATGAGTCGATGGAAAGCCTCTCGGAGATTCGCTTCCCGGCTCGCCCGGCGGGTTGCTACGACGATCGTGCCGCTGGGAGGGTGAACCAGCCGCACCCCGGTTTCAACCTTGTTCCGCCGCTGGCCTCCGGGCCCACTCCCCCGGGTCGCTTCCACGGAGACGATCTTCTGGAGCGCCTCAAGGGATGTTTCGTATGGCGGTCTTTTTGCGGAAAGAGCCACGGCATTGGGCTTTTTTTTTGAGGCTGCCGCCCACTCCCGGTCGGCTTTGGCGGGGGGTTGGACCTGGCAGTCGCGGATTGTTTCCCGTTGGTTGCCGGAAGCGCGGGTCATACCCTGTTCCTCATAAGCTCTGCCAGTGGGGTGAGAGGCCCCCAGATCATTTCTTTCGCCTTCTCTTGTGGCGGTATCGGCTCCCGCCTTTCCAGCCTCGGGAACCGGATTTTGAGGCGGATTTTTGCTTCTTGGGTGGCCGCTTTTTCTGGACGGGAGCCTCCGCTGGCATCGGGAGCTCTTCCGGGACGGGAAGGAGCTCCTTGGGTGGCGGTCGCAGAAATTCCAGGATCTTGACCCAGGTTTCGTTTGGCAAGAGGACGGCAATGATAAGAGCGATTCCCAGGAAAAAAGTTGCGAGGATACTAGGCATCGGGTGAGCACTCCCTGTGTTTTCAAAGCTCCACGAAAAAACAAACGGTTTGCGAAGTCAGTCCCCGAAGGCTGTTCCCACCTGCCGCGCACTGCGGATCCAGGGATGGTCGATGGGAACGGTCTTCCGCCTTCCCACAATCTCTTCCAAAGGAACGGCGACGGTACCTTGGCCTTGGACACCGACCATGATTCCATACCGTCCTTCCGCAATGAAGTCGATACAGGCGGATCCTATCCGCGTTGCAAGAAGCCGATCGGCGGCTGAAGGCGCGCCTCCTCTTTGTAAGTGCCCCAGAATCGTCAATCTAGATTCCAGGTCCGTGAGGCGCTCGAGTCGGCGGGTAAGGCGGAGTGTATGCTCTGATCGGTGCGACCGGAGTTCCGTGAGGTGGTTCTTGATCTTTCTGCGTTCCTTGCCCTTCGCTTGGTCTTTCTTTTCAAGCAGCACCTGGACTTTGGCCGCGAGATCCAGAGGCATGGCTCCTTCGGAAACGGCGACGATGCTGAACCTCTTGCCGTCGCGGCTCCGGGATCGGATGGCGGCGGCGACCTTTTCAACGTTGTAGGGGATCTCCGGAATCAGAATGACATCGGCGCCTCCGGCCAGCCCCGCCCCCAAAGCCAGCCAGCCAGTATTGTGCCCCATGATCTCCACAACAATAATCCGGTGGTGGCTGTGGGCGGTACTGTGAAGGCGGTCGAGGGCCTCGGTAGCAATGCCCAGGGCCGTATCGAAGCCGAATGTCACGTCTGTTCCCGCCACGTCGTTGTCGATGGTCTTGGGCAGCGTGATGATGTTCAGCCCCTTTTCCGCCAACAGATGAGCATTTTTCTGCGTGCCGCCGCCGCCCAGACAGACCAGCACATCGAGTTGATGTTTTCGGTAAGTCTCTACCATGCTGTCCGTCATGTCCAGGAGCTTGCCACCGACGGGCATCTTGTGCGGCTTGTCGCGGCTGGTGCCCAGGATCGTGCCTCCTCGGGTCAAAATCCCCGAAAGCTGGCCCATGCCGAGGCGGATGGACCTGTTGGACATGAGCCCGCGAAACCCTTCGTAAAAACCCACGATGTCCGTGCCGAACACCTTGTGAGCTCCTTTGCCTACAGCCCGGATCGCCGCGTTGAGACCAGGACTGTCTCCACCCGAAGTCAGGATCCCGATATGTTTGGTCATCCGTCTTCCCTCCAGTTCTACCGGCCTAGCTCAAGGAATCCCGTCGAATCGCTGCTTTTCCACCGGCGGCGGTTCCGCGCCAAGGGCTAGATAGCGCTATGGATAGCATAGATTGCTCGACTTCTCGGCCTCTCCACCGAAAAAAACCGGACCTTTCAAATTTGTGAGCCCGAAGCCTTCCCATCGCCAGCTCACAAAAAGTAGACTCCTGTCAGGACAAGCCAATAGACTCCCACGACGAAGAAGATCGACAGTGTGGTGCGAACTCCCAGAAGCCCAAGGTTATGGATGGGGAAAGGAAACCCCCCAGGGAGCCGCACGGCGGCGAAGCGAAAGAATAGGGCGACCGAAAGGACGGAGAGGGCTACCAAACCGCGAAAGAGAGCCTGGCGAAGCTCAAGGGAGATGGGTTCGATTCCTGCCAGAGCTAGAAAACCAAGGATAAAATACCCCAAAGTCGGAAGCAAAATGCCAACCCGAAGAGGCCAGGCCGCGGAGTCACAAAAGCTCAGGAATTGAAGCAATTGCCCTTTCTCCTTTTCACAGACCGCGAAGGAGGGTAGCTCTTGGAGGGTTATTTGGGCGGGATCTTCCGCGGTTTTGCCGCACCAGAGGCAGCGGCGGTTGCTTCGAGAGTAGATCCATCGGCTCGCCAGCGGCCGGTGGAGGCCGATCATCGCCGCTGCAAGGAGAAGGCTCAAACCTGTCCCCAACGGTAGTTTCAGCATCATGATGAGGGTCAATGGGATGAAGGCGAAAAGCAGAAATCCCACGAACCGGTCTCCCAGTTTGCTGGCCAAAGTGGTGTTTTGACCTGTTTTCACAGCGAAGATCTCCCGTCGAAGTCGGCGCGTGACCGATCCTGGCGGCCATGACCAGACCCGGCTCTGGCCGCCGCTTTGAACCGGTGTCCACTCCTGAAAGTGCCGCGAATGATTTTTTTGGTAAACTGAACAGTATGATGAAGTCAAGTCAGCTCAGATGGAAGCTCCCTAAAATCCACCGTTCAAGAATTGGGCTGGTCTTTGCCTATGGGTTGGCCTGCCTGGCATTCCCCTTTTCGGCTCTGTGTGGGAACCCGGCGGCTCTGGACCAAGAGACCGGTTTTTGCGGTGCCATCTTCGGAATGTCGCCCCACCAGGTGGGGGTGGCAGCGCTCGCGGGACAGCGTGAGGGATTGGAAATGGGGCGCCGGCCCGGAGATCAGGCCAACTTTCGAGGGGTTGTGGTCGAGGCTGTCGAGTACGGATTCCAGAATGGCCGGCTCGGTGTTATCTGGCTTCGCGTGGATGATCCCAAGAGAGCCTCGAAGCTCTACCGCCTCCTGGTCCAAGTGTACGGCAAACCGAAAGCCGACCCTTACCGGCCCTGGATCAGGGAGTGGGCCGGCACCCGAAACCGGATTCGCTTCGAGGTGCTAGACGGCGAAGGCCGAGCAAAAATTCGGATCTCGGGCTCCAAGCACTCACTCATGTTGTTCGGGGGGCTTCGAAAAGTTCGGCGGCCTAGGCGGGGGGCGGCCGATCCAGCCCTCGACCCATCGCGGCAGCAAGTGAAACCGCAACGGGATAAATACGGCTACTTTTCCGAAGACTGACGGGCTCGGTTCATCAAATTTTCGGGCCGGCCCAACTCGAACCCGGGGTTCCCGGCCCGCTGGGATCCGGGTCCAGAAGAAGCCGGAGCCGGCGCGGGATGTCGTCCTTGATTTGCCCGCGGATCAGTTGCTTGGGGCCGCCAGTCACGAAAGCGGCCTGAGCCCGCTCAAGACCGTTGATGGCCTGGCATAGTGGGCTTTCGGTAAGGAGGTCGAGGGGGGAAGCCAGCTCTTTGGCGCGAGCAAGACAAGGGTTGCCGTCCCTTCCTTGAGCCAAAAGAGCGTGGCCCTGCTCGCAAAGGCAGAGAGCCTGGGAATAGCGGTCATCAAGGGAATCGAACAGCCTCGCTGCCCGACGCGTCATTTCATCGCCGCGGGATGCATTGTTGGCCGCGAGCCTTTCCAGGCGAGACATCTGGAGCAAGGTACGCGCCTCAAATCTTCTATCTCCAGTCTCCCGGTGAACAGCGAGCGCCTGTTCCAGAAGGCGCCGGGCCATGAGGGGATCACCCTGATCCAGAAGAAGAGCGGACAGATTGCACCGGGTGATCGCCTCGGTATAGCGGTCCCCTATTTTTCTGCTTAGCTCCAGGGCCTCGTGAAAGAGAAGCTGCGCCTTGTCCAGCTTGCCCTGGTGGTGGTGCAACCGGGCCAGGTTTCCGGTGACGAGAGCGGCGGATCGGTAATCGCTGGCCTCCCGGGCCAAGGAGAGAGCCAGCTCCCATCGGCTGACGGCTCCGGAGAAGTCCCCGGTGAGGAAGAGATCTTCACCAAGATTGGCATGCTGAACGGCTTCACCTCGAAGGTAGCCCACACTCCGGTGGATCTTCAGCGCCTTTTCGTACAGGGGCCTCGCCAGATCCAGGCGGCTCTCGGTGCTGTGCAGGACCGCCAAGCTTCCAAGAATGTTCCCCTCGTTGATGGGGTCTCCCACTTGGCGTGTCAGTTTCAGGGCCTCGTCGAAGAGCTTTCGGGCCTTGTTTCTCCGACCCTGTTGCTTTTGGAGAGATGCGAGATTGGCCAAGTTGAAGGCCTGGGACCGCAGATTTCCAGTTGTTTGGTGGATCTCCAGTGAGCGCTCGTAATGTTCCCGCGCTTCAATGAAGTGGCCCCGTCGATGCTCCAGGGTTCCCAGTGCCATGAGGATCTGGCCCTCCTGGCCAAGATCGCCGGCCCGTCGGGAGAGATTTAGGGCCTGCTCCAGGCAGCTTTGGCCTTCCGCCGACTCTCCCGCCGCATCGCGAGCGGCTCCAAGGCGAAAGAGCCCTTCGATTTCCAGACTGCCGTCGCAGAGGTCCCGTGCCTCTTGCAGTGCCGTTTTGTGCAGCTCGATGGCCTCCTCGATCTTGCCCTGGCTCTGCAAAAGGAGTTTCGCCAATTCATTGCGGGCCTTCACCGATTGGGAAGAGGGCCCTGGCCGCAGATGGAAATAGGCACGATAAAGGCGAATCGCTTCACTGTTGAGATGGCGGTGCCTGGCGACAACAGCGGCCCGAAGATAGGCATCTAGGGCTCGATCCCGGTCTTCCGCCAGTTCCCAATGATGTCCCATGGATGCCAGTCGTTCACTTTCGAGCCCGAGCCCGCCGGCCTCCAGCAGCTCCGCGGCTCGTCGGTGCAGACTTTGGCGTTCCTCCAAGGGGATCGCGCCATAGGCCATGGAACGAAAATGGTCGTGAACAAACCTCAACCGCCCGGCCTTCGGTTCCACCAGAATCTGTCTGTTCAGCAACTCTTCCAAGGCATCGAGAGCCGAGATTTTCTCCGGCTTGAGGAGGCGCTCCAGGAGTTCGGCATCAATTTCGGCGCCGAGGACCGAGCAACAAGTGATGGTTTTTCGTGCCTTGGTGCCGACGCCGTCGAGCCTCCGACGCATCAACTCCTGTAGGGAGCGCGGAAGGGGAAGGGCCTCGTAGATCGCCTCGTAAGAGCTGTCCTCTCCGCTCACTGAAACCTGCCAACAACCCACTTCATCTCTAGAAAGAAGGCCGTCGGCCACCATGGCGTGGAGATACTCGGCGACGAAGAAAGGATTGCCTTCCGCCTGCTGTGCCAGTAACCGGACGAAAAGCTCAGGCGGCGCGGAAAGGCCGAGCATGTCCGCCACAATCCGGCCGATCCCGTTTTCGTCCAGGGGCTCGAGAAGAAGCTTGGAGCAGCGGCGCGAGCTTTCCAGAGCCTCGAGCTCTGGAAGAGCATTCTCCGTGCGATAGAGACAGACGACCAGGAGACGGCTTCGTTCCAGGCGGCCGGAGTCCAGAAGAAGGCGTAAGAAACCCAGGGCAAGATCGTCCGCCCACTGGAAATCGTCGAGAATCAGTAAGACGGGATCCGCCATTGCCAGGTTCAAGAAGGTCTCCGCCAAGTAACTGAGAAGCCTGAGCCTGGCTGCCCGCGGGGGAAGATCTACCGGCTCCGGGTAGAGCTCCTGGCCCGGGAGCTTCTCTAGCGCGGGCTCATAGAGGGCAAGAATCTTACCGCGGTTGCCCAGCAGCAGGTTTGTTTCCTGGAAACCGAGTTCCCGGCAGCGGTCGGCAATGGACTGCAGAGGGCGCCGGAGTGCCTGGAGTGGCGCCATGGTTGGAGCTTCCCCCGGGATACCACCAGCCAATGGACGAGCCTCGCCCGTCAAGATTAGAAGACCTGTTCGGGCCGTTGCCGAGGCTAATTCCAGGGCGAGCCTCGTCTTGCCTACGCCCCGTTCGCCACCTATCAGAAGCACTTCACCTTTGGGCGTCGCCGCAAGGGCGCCGGCCCGGTTTCGCAATCGGCCGAACAGCTTTTCGCGGCCTGTGAACCCCGGGCGGTAAAGAAAGGCCCGTGGCTGCGGAGATGGTTCCGCAACCGCCGAATCCGCGCCCAGGAGCAAGAGATCCGAAGCTACGTCACCCGCGTATCCCGGCCGCGCTCGGGGATGTTTGGCCAACAACCGCAGCACCAGATCGTCAAGCTTCTTAGAGATCCCTTCCACGTAGCGTGACGGAGGGGCGGGCATTTTCTGCAAGTGGGCCTCCAGCAGCTCTTTTTTAGTCCGGCCACGGAAGGGTGGTTTCCCCGTGAGCAGCTCGTACAGCAGGCAGCCAAGGCCATAGAGATCGGCTCTTGCATCCACGGGCGAGCCCAGGATTTGCTCCGGCGACATGTAGGCCACCGTTCCGCCGCCCTCGCTTCGAAGAGCCAGGGAGTCGCGGCCAAGGCGTCCGCCAAATTGAGACATCAAGCCAAAATCCACGACCACCGGTCGCCCTCCGGTGGTGACCAGGATATTCTCCGGCTTGAGATCCAGGTGAACCAGCCCCTCTCCATGAAGAAAAGCCAGAGGTCCGCAGAGCCGACGAACCACGGTCAGAACCTTGAGAATCTCTGGGTTGTCAGTGGTCGCTTCCCCTTCGGAAACGGGCAGCTCTCCGCCGGTGGAAAAGCCGTCCACGGCTTGGTCGGCGACAGGAAAAGTGTTGGCGACCTCCCCATCGAGTGCCCCCCCGATACTGCTTTGTTGTACCGACAAGGTCCACCAATCCGAATGCTTCCCCGAATCCACCGGGAGCCCACAATATCGCCGAAGGGACTGACCCCTTACGATCTCCATGGCGTACCATGGAACTCCTTCTTCGACGCCTTCTCCCAAAACCCGTGCGATCCCGGGATGCCGAATCCTGGAGAGTGCCCTCAATTCTCGCCGGAGCCCTTGAAGAAAAGAGACATGAGGCACGAGTACCGTCTTGAGAGCGACTTCGCTCCCCGACTCCAGATGTCTGGCGCGGTACACAATGCCCATTCCGCCTCGGCCAAGAGCTTCGAGAATCCGGTAGGGCCCGATTTGCGTCGGTAGTCGTGTCATAAGCTGAGAAAGAGGAAGATTCAGAAAGATACGATTTCCATCAACCTCCAGCTTAACCGATGAACACCCCCACGGTCCATGACGACAAAACCCGGGATCTCTTTCGGTCACTTTCCCGCGACCCATTGTCCCGCTTTGCGTGGATACCCCCGAAACTGAAGGGTGTGGCCGCGGGATACCGCGGTGCAAAGGAGCGTCGAACTGGGGTGGTGCTCCGGCCTTCGGGCAATGAATGGCGAGAGCGGTGACAATGGCGAGCAGCGGGTGCCGGATGGCGCCTGATGGGAGCGGAACGCAACACAAAGAAAGCAAAGGGATTACCGAAGACTACGCCCTGGACGAAGACCGCGATCCGAACTGGCCCACCTTCCGTAGATGCCCGAGGAGAAAAAATTGCACGACGGCCTCAGACTGCCGCCAAAACCATCGAAATACATCTCTTGACAGATGGCCTAGCTCTTCTCTACAATCCTTCTCCAAACGGGGCCGAAACTGGCAAAGGGGCCGAAAAGTGCGTGGGTTATTGATTCGGATCAACAAGACCCTCAGGGATCGAACGGGGCAAGGGATGACGGAGTATATTCTCATCGTCGTCCTTGTGGCGATTCTGGCGATCTTCAGCATTCGGATGTTCGGCGGAAAAGTTGGGGAAGCCGCCCGCCGTGCCGGGGATGCCGTGACCAATGGATCCTGCTGCACGGGGCATCCACCCTATGTTGGGAAGTCAACAAATTGAAGTGGATCACTGAGATCATCAGGGATGAGTCGGGGCAGACGATGACCGAGTACGCGCTACTGGTGGCATTGATCGCCGTGGCACTCATCGTTGTCTACCAGTACTATGGCTCCGCCATCCAGAACCGTTTCATCGGCTCGGGCAATACTCTCTACGGGGCGACCAACAACTGCGGTCACTGATGCCGGACAAGCCTCGGGTGTGGGACGCATGAAGGAGGGCAAGGTGTCAGGGAACCGCTCTCTTTTCCTTGGGTTGTCTTCCGCTCCCGTCGGCGGCAGTCCGTCCGCCGACACTCGCCTTTCAGCGACCACCGGATCGGGCTTGTCTCCCTGAAGCCGTACCCCGAGTA
>JAJRTK010000114.1 GCA_024278345.1 bacterium
AGACACTCACCCCCTCCCTGGGGTGGTGAATTTCCAGGTCACGCGGTGAGAGCAAGTTGATCGTGTTTTTGTTCCGCTTTCGGAGGCTTGAAAAAGGCTTCCTGTCGCTTTGTCCGGACCGTCTTGCCGAAACTGTCCTGGACCCACTTACGAACGACCTTGACAGGTGTGGACTCAAGAGCTTTTCTAACGACGTCCTCAGTTGTTTCAGCGAGACCCGCCGCCATGGACAGGACAAATCCCGTTAAGCCTCCTTTAACCTGCTCGTGCTGCATCGATTTGAATTTCCCGAACACCGATTCGATGAGTTCGCTGCTCCCGAGGAGGCATTCCCCTTCTTTTGCCTTATCCGATTCATTCAGTACGTACTCAATTAAGGACCAGCGGATCCGGATTAAGCGTTCCGTCCGCCGGTCGAAGTCAAGCTTTAACAGGGGCCGCAGTTTTTTGTCAGCCCCCTGGTACAGACCGTGTGTTCGGACGAAGGATTCGGCTTTTCCAACTATCTCCATGACCTGGACCCATTCATCGAGGTCTTGCCTGAAATCCACTATCCAGCCGAGTTTCTTTTTGATGGTTGCAGACTCAGGGATAGGCGTCTTGCTCGTCATCATATTATCGAAGAAGGTCAGGAAATCGATTCCCCAGCTCACGAGAATATCCATATTCATGTATCTGGACTTCGTTCGCTGATTCGGTGGTTCAAGATATGAAAGAGATGTTTGATGCAGAGCATTTCTAGCGTCAGAAGCATGTTTTCTAAAAGATATCCACATCAATTCATCTTTGTACTCCTTTTCGAGAAGTAGAGCTGTAAAGTGCTTGACATCAAAAACATAGGCAGTTGTAGGATGTTTATCCAGAAATTTATTGATTCCAGATTTTAAGTCACTACCATGATCCGCAATGATTTGCCTTGGTGGTCCTGTTTTCCTGGTTGCCTCTTCAAGCTGTTTAAAGACGATATTACCATTGGATTGTTCTACAGGGTAAAGAGCTATTGGCTCCATGTCGCTATAGGTGAGCTTTTTATCTCTATCTTTACTTTCAAGATAAGAATAGCGCACACCTATAATAAGTAGGCATTTCATATTTCCGGATTGAATAGTATGATCTACAATCCATATCCAATCTCCAGCTATTTCCTTTACTCTCATCAGCTTGTAATATCCGACCCTGAGCAACCACATCCGAGCGCTCGAATAGGACGGAGTCGCACAGGAAAGCCCGAAAAACTCACTCAACACCTCGCAAATCCGCGATGTGCATCGTAATCCTGCTCCCGCTGACACGATCAGGTGAATGCACAACCTGATAAGACCCAGGCTGTAATGGTGATGGGGCGCAAATTCCGAAAAACTCGAAGCTACAGCGAACTCCTCCGGCTGCGCCGCTTTTTTTTTACTTTCTCCGCCAGTTGAATCTTCAGCTTCGCATTTTCTGACTCAAGCCTCTTGTTTTTGTGCCTTAGCTCCTGTGCCTCTGCTTTCCATTCGCTTTTGCTTCGCTCCAGAAACCTCACTCGGTTTCGCAGCCGCTCAAGCTTTACCTTGCTCTCCTGAAACTTCGCTTTCCACTGGTCACGGCTCTTTTTAAAGAACGGCACTAGCTTTCGCAACGGACTCTTGTAGCCCTGGTTTCTTGGTTGGGTAGACATTCGTTCCTCGCTCCGTATGGCTCGACTTCAAAAGTACGTGCAAAAATCCATCGGCCAGGACTACAACATTCTCAAGCAGGAACAAAAACACACCTGTTTCTCACTCCCGTTTTTTTTCAAAAAACCCACAAATTCACCACCCCAGGTCCAGGGAGCTGGCTCCCTGGCGTGGGTCTGGGAGCGGCGCTCCCAGCGGAGGTCCGGAGGCGGAGCCTCCGCCGGGTTCCAGGGCTGGAAGCCCTGGGGCGGCGTCTGAAATCTGAACCGTGGCCGGTACCATGACCGAGGCCCGATGCCCCTGGTTGAGAAGGATATGGCAAGATTCCCGCTTGTTCCGTCGGTGGACTCCGGGCAGCGAGCGGCTTGAAATGAGTCAGGGAAAAATGGTAGTCATTCCAGCGAGTTTGGCCAGCGGATAGACAGAGCGTGGAATCGGTGGCGGGAGGTGACGATGGTTCGGCAAGACATTGAAGTTTGCGGCGCGGTTTGCAATGGTGCTGTGCGTGGCCGGAAGACCGCTCTTGGACTGCGGGGGTGGGTGACCTGGGTTCTCTTCCTTTCGGCAGCGTCGGGATGTAGCATGCAGAAACTGGCGATCCGTCAGATGACGCCGATGCTGCCCGAAGGGATTATAGCCTTTGAGGAGGAGCCGGACTACCAGTTTGCCCGGGAAGCACTGGGCGGGCAAATCAAGTTTCTGGAGACGCTCTACCGGAATGATCCGGACAATTTGGAGCTGCGGATATTGCTTTCCAGAGGCTATTCCAGCTACGGGTTTCTTTTCTTGGAGGAAGATGCTCGGAGCCTGGAGTTCGAGGAGCCGGACCTAGCGGACGTCGAGTTCGCCCGGGCTCGGAATTTCTACCTTCGTGCCCGGAACTATTGCCTGGAGGCCCTGGCTGCCCGGAAGGGCTTCAAGAGCGCCTTGAATGCGGGGATTGGCGATGAAGGGTTGCAGACCTTCGAGCGTCACCTGAAGAAGTATGGTCCCAAGGATGTCCCGATCCTCTTCTGGACAGCTTATGCCTGGGGCGCCTACGTGAATCTGTCTCGGGACGACATCGATATTCTGGCCGATGCGCCCAAGGCGGATGCGCTCATGAAACGCGTGCTGGAGCTTGATCCCGACTATTACAATGGCGGCGCTCATCTCTATTTTGCCGTGTTGAACGGAGTGAAGCCGGAGAGCCTGGGCGGAAAGCCCCAGGTGGCCCTCAAACATTTCGAGGCGGCCAGGAGGATTGCCAAGGGTAAGTTCCTTCTCACCGATGTCTTTTGGGCCCGATATTATGGCGTCCAGACGCAGAATCGAGAACTCTATGTGTCGAAGCTTGAGGCGGTCTTGGAGGCGCCGGACGATTTGTTTCCCCAGCAGGCGCTGGCCAACGTTTTGGCGAAGAAAAGGGCCCGAAGGCTCTTGGACAATGTTGACGAGTATTTCTTTTAGACCTCTGGGCCATGGGCCTTTTGGACCGAGCTGACTCCCATTCCGGTAGGCGAATGGCAGAGGGTCGTGTGAGATTGTGGCTGGATGTGGGGGTGGGTAGCGTAGCGGCCACCGTGATGGTTCGAGAGACCGGCTGTCGAGGCGTGTTTTTTTTGTAGGTCTGTTAGCCGAGGTGACGGTAGTGAAGAGTCGAAAAAATAGAGTCATTGGCGTTGTAGGTGGAGTTCTTGGCGTGGCGTTGTTGCTGGCACCCTTGGGGGAGTGGATTGCCCCCTCCGCCCGGTGCGGCGGGCGCGTGGTGATCAAGTTTGCGACCCTTGCTCCCGAGGGAACTGTCTGGCACAAGGCGATTCTCCGTGCGGATCGGAAGCTGCGCAAGGCGTCGGGCAACACCATGAGGATCAGGGTTTACCCGGGCGGGGTTGCCGGGGACGAAAAGGACGTGATCCGGAAGATGCGCCTTGGGCAGTTCCACGCGATAGGAGCGACTGGCGCGGGGATGGCGGAGATTGTGCCCGCGGTCCACGTCTTGGATCTCCCCTTCCTTTTCGACGACGGCGAGGAAGTGGATTATGTGCTGGAGAGGATTTTCCCCGATTTCCAGAAGATGTTTCTAGACAAGGGATTCCGTCTCCTTGGCTTTACCGAGGCGGGCTTTGTCCACTTTTACTCGCAGATTCCCATTTCCTCGCCGGAAGATTTTCGTAGCAGGGAGGTCAAAGCCTGGCTCTGGGAGGGCGATCCCTTGATTACGGCCCTTTACAGGGCGTTCGGCATTCAATCGGTTCCCCTGGCTTTGACCGACGTCTTGACGGGGCTTCAGACAGGGATGATCAACACCGTGTTCGGTCCGCCGGCAGCGGTGGTAGGTTTGCAGTGGCACACCAAGATCAACTACATGACCTCAATCCCCGTGTCTTGGGCTGTGGGGGGCGTTTTGCTCACCGAGAGGATCTGGAAAAAACTGACACCGGAGCAGCAAGAGACCTTATCGGCGGTGACAGGCCGCCTTAGCCGCGAGCTGATGAAGCTCACCCGGCAGGACAACGCCAAGGCGTTTGCAGCCATGAAGAAACGGGGTATCAAGGTGACCCGCGATCCCACGGCCAAGGAGTGGGAAGAGTTCGAAGATATCAGCCGTAAGGCCCGGGAGGCGCTGGTCGGCGAACTTTACAGCAGGGAGCTTCTGAACAAGGTAGAGGGCCTCGTCAAGGAGTATAGGGCCCAGAAATAGTCGTTTCAACAGGCTCCGCCCAGATCGTGGATCCCTTTGTTTCCTCCATCACTTCAGCGTGGAAAAATGAACGTTCTAAGAGACGAAGTTGACAGCGATTCTCCACCTTCTTCAGAGCCGCCGGTGGCGGGCGAGAGAAAGAGTCTGCTCAAGCGGATCGAATGGCTTCTCTTTAAGCTGGAAGAGGGGCTTTTGCTGTTGGCTCTGGGTGTTTTGGTGGGCCTATCGTTTTTCCAGGTGCTCTTGTTCAATCTTTCCCAGGTTGGCTTCACTTGGGCCGGTGATTGGTCGCTTTCCATGGTCTGGGGCGACCGGTTTTTACGCCACCTCGTCATCGTTATCGCTTTTTTGGGCGCGACATTGGCGACTCGGGAGGGTCGCCATCTCAACATCGATGCCATGACACGCCTCTTTCCGGCTCGTGTCAAGGTGATCATCAAGGCCGTCATCGACTTGATTTCATCGGTCGTTTGCCTCCTCTTGGCCAAGGCGACTTGGGATATGATCGCCATCCTCCGCGATTCCAGCGGAGAAGCCTTCAAGCTCGGTTCCTTCGTGGTAGCCGACTGGGTGTTTTGCTACGCGATTTTCAGTGGCTTCACGCTCATCGCCGTACGCTTCGTCATCCGGGGGGGGCAGGACTTCTGGGGCGGCTGGACGGGCAACGTGGAGCCAGAACCACCACCGGTAGGTGCGGTGGCTCCAGTGCAGCCTCAGTAATGGCATTGTCGAGGCGCTGACCGGAAAGACCGGAAGAGCCGGGGTAGGGCAGCGCGGAAAAAGTCCTCTTCTTGGAGATCTGTTCCCATGTGTCGTTGGTCGTCGCTCCTCGTCTCTTTCCTTTGCATGGCCGCGGTGACGGTCCATGGACAGACTGGTCCAACTGAAGGGAGCCCCACTTCGGAGAGATCCGCAGGGGGCGATGCCGCGGCGGAGGGTCTGGATGCCGGCTCCAACAGCCCGATGATCCAAGCAGTTGCCGGTGCGGATGAATCGGACGGCGGCACTGAAAGCTCGGAGGGGTCCTTGGCCGGGGCGGAGATTCCAGACGATGATTTGGGTGCTTCAGATGCCAATGAGCCTTGGGATGACGAAGATTTTGAGGGTGAATCGCATTGGTGGATGCCTTTTGCCTGGCTTGGCGTCATACTCTTCGCGATTCTAGGAGGGCCACTCTTCATCGTCATGGGCGGTGCCGCGCTCCTGGCGTTTTACGGCTCTGGCGGTGAAAGCATGTTCGTCATCACCGAGCTGTACGGCAAAATGTCCTCGGCACCCACCCTCTTGGCGATTCCGCTCTTTACCTTTGCAGGCTACCTCATGGCCGAAGGCGGAACCTCCAGACGACTGCTTGGGCTTTCCCGGACGGTCCTGGGTTGGGCGCCGGGAGGGCTTTCCATCGTCGCCCTGATGACCTGCGCATTTTTCACGGCCTTTACCGGCGCTTCAGGAGTCACCATCATTGCCCTGGGCGGACTCTTGTTTCCGGCGCTTGTAGCGGATGGTTACCCGGAGGACTATAGCCTGGGTCTCCTCACTGCTTGCGGTAGCCTCGGCTTGCTCTTTCCCCCTTCGTTGCCGATCATTCTGTACGGAATTGTGGCCAACAGGCCGGACTATCCCACCAATATCGACGACCTCTGGATCGCTGGTGCGGTCCCTGGGATTCTGCTCGTGCTGGTTCTTTCCGGCTACGGCATCTACATGGCCAGAAAGTCCAAAGTCCAACTGGTGCCCTTCAAGACGGCCGACGTCAAAGTGGCCCTCCGGGAGGCAGCCTGGGAAATTCCTCTTCCCATCTTGGTCTTAGTAGGGATTTACGGTGGCTATTTCACGGCGAACCAAGCGGCTGCCGTCACCGCGGCCTATGTGCTGGTGGTCCAGGTGGTGATCTACAAGGATCTCCACATCTGGCGGGATGTGCCCCGAGTCGCCCGAGATTCCATGGTGTTGGTGGGGGGAATCCTCATCATCTTGGGGGCTGCCCTGGGCTTGACGAACTTCCTCATCGATCAGGGGATTCCCGACCAGCTCCTGGCCCTCATTCGGCAATATATCCACAGCCGGTTTGCCTTCTTCGTGGCACTGAATATCTTCTTGCTGCTTGTGGGCTGCCTGATGGACATCTTTTCGGCCATCATCGTTGTCGTTCCGCTCATCACGCCGCTGGCCAAGGAATATGGGGTCGATCCGATTCACTTGGGAATCATCTTTTTGACGAATCTGGAGATCGGCTACCTGACGCCGCCGGTGGGAATCAATCTCTTCATCTCCTCCTTCCGCTTCAAGCGACCGGTCCTCACGCTTTACCGGGCCTCCATCCCCTTCTTGATCCTGTTGCTGGGCGGGCTTATCGTCATTACCTACTGGCCCGGCTTGAGCCTGGGGCTTCTACACTGGCTGCGCCCAGAATCCATCGTGGTGCTTCCATAGTCTGGTTGCACCGCCCTGGAAGCGCGGGCTGCGGAGGCTTTTCCATCCATCCCAAGAAGAAAGGCGCGGTTCTCTTTCGGGGCCTCGGTCATGGTACCGGCCACCCGAAAAAAGCGCGCAGCGCACAAAGATGTGGGTCCAGGGAGCTGGCTCCCTGGCGTGGGTCTGGGAGCGGCGCTCCCAGCGGAGGTCCGGAGGCAGAGCCTCCGCCGGGTTCCA
>JAJRTK010000115.1 GCA_024278345.1 bacterium
AAAAAATTACCGGCAGGCCTGGAAATCGTTCCTTGTGACGAGCATACCGAGTCGCGACGGCCGAGGGACGAATATCCACGTCCTTCGTGGAGGCCGCTAGCTTGATGTTGGCATAGGCATGGTAGCTCACCAGGGCGACCTTTTCGAACCCGGAGAAGCGGGGATCGGGAGTGGCGCCGTCGGCCAGGACGGCGCACTCGGAAAAGATTTTCCAGTCCTCCCCCGTGCTGTAGGAGACGGTGTCGGGACAGTCGGGCCGAAGGCGGATCCCGACGCTTCCCTGGAGAACGGCCCAGTCGAAGGGGTCTTCCTGAACCCCGTCGCTCCTGGTGGACTGGGCGTTGATGGAAATGAGGCCGGGCTGGTTGACGGGCTCATTGGAATCCGGGGGAATCGTTCCGTTCCCGGCCCACACGGGGATGCTTTCTTCCGCATGGCGGATGCGGTTGGCCACGAAGCTGTGGAAGGAGGCGATATCGGCGAGTTGTCGCCAATAGGCCGGTTTGTCGGGTTTCAAGGCTTTCGGAACGGGGCGGGGCTCGTTCTCGATCTCCCAGACGATGTTGTCGTAGCCTCCGGGTCGCCCTGTCTCCACCTCGGCCACCAGCTTGTCGATGTATTTTCCAAAGATCTTGCCGAACTTGGTTTCCCGGAGAACCTCGCCCGCCGCCAGGAACTGAACGATATGGAACTTTTTGCGTGTATCGATTTTCGCTTTTTGATCGAGGATCAGAAGGTTGTCGCTCCCCCAGGCCTGGTCTTGCACGCGATTTTTGTTCCAATGAGACCTCGGAAAGTTCCCCTTGCCGAGATTCTGGGACATGGCGATGGTGAGCTGCAGGACGATGCCAAGGGCGTCGGCGGCGTCGATGAAATCCACCAGGCGCCCGAAAAAATTGTGCTGGTCGTCGGTGAGGGTTTCCACTTCCTGTCCCGTCACTGGATCGATAACGTGGATGCTGCCGATATCAATGTCTTCGTCCGTCTTCTTTCGCCACTGATACTGCGAGTCATTCCATCCGGAGATGCTGGGAGCGTTGGATTCCAGGATCAGGGCGTTTTGCTCGATGGCGGGCCTCACGACGAAGTGGGGATCGCCCGGAACCAGGTTCGTGGGGTTAGACCTTGGAAAGGGATCGAGCTGGGAACCGCCGGCCACGGACTCCTGCTCCACCTCCACCAGGAAGACCCGGACGAAGTTGTTGTTGTTCGCCGCCAGGGCCTGAAAAAAGGTGGAGTAAGGACGAAGGAGCATTTCTTCGGCGCCCATCGTGGTTTTGCGCACGGCGTTGTCCCAAATTTCGATGAACCGCTTCCTGCCGCCGGTGCCGGGGATCGTGTAGGGGGCGTCATCCCCCGGGATCCCGGTGCGGATGTCCTTGTAGTTGGAGGCATTCCTTCCTGGATGAAAAAGATAGGCCGTCGGCGGCGGCGTCGGCGTCGGAGTGGCCTGAACTGGGTATGCCGCAAGGGGAACGTAATCGACGATGGGACTGTCGCCGCCGAACCACGGGTGGTAGCGGCCGGCGCCGCCCCGGAGGAAGACGGGGCCGTCCCAGGTCATGGCGCCGGGAACGATATTGGAGAGGGTGATGAGGCGTTTCGTCTCTCCGGTGCGGACTACCCGCTCCTCCAGCCTGGCCACGGTCCCGGAGCGAGCCAGGCCCTCGGTGACGCGGTCCCGGTCGATCTGGGCCAGGGAGAGGGAAGCCTCGGCGGTCATCTTCCGGGCCAGGTCGGCGTCTTCCAGGAAGTCGTCGCTCCCGGCCCCGTCGAGCCTGGGCAACACTTCATCGCGGTAGACGGCGGCGGCGTCAGCCAGGTTGTGGCTCCGGACGAGGCGCTGGATGGCGCGGAAGAGGTCGAAGAGGGCCACCTTCCGCTCCAGCCGTGGATCCACGGCCCGGCCCGAGAGCCAGACTCCGGCCCGGAGCGGCGCCGTGGGCGAGTACGACTCCGTGGGGATCCACCCGGCGAAGGCCGCCAGGCGCGCCGCGTTCCGGTAGTGGCGGCTCACCTGTTGCCGGGAAAAGGAGGACGGCGCCACCAGCGTCCCGTAGACGCCCTCCTCGCTCCCGTCCTGCCCGAAGCTGGTCCAGGTGACGGCGAACCGGTGGTTTCCCGCTGGCGCCACCGCCGGTTCCGACTGGTTCTCCACCGTCGTGGCGTTGATCCGGAACCGCTCCCCCAGAAGGCGTCCGTCATCGCCCAACCTCTGGCCGGCGATGTCGTACTTGTCGCCCCCTGGAAGTAGCCCCTGGTGCCACACCACCAAGAAGTTCTCATCCTCGTCCGCCGCCACCGCCGGCGGGTACTCGTTGGGCAAGAGGAACCGAGGGTCACCGGCCTTCCGGGAACCCGCTCCCCCTTTCCGGACCGGCGCCAGGTGGGCCACGAAGAACTGCTCGCCCAGGGGCACGCCCGTGGACTCGTAGATTCTCGCAAGAATCCCGGGAAAGATTCCCTGGTTCGGTGTGGCCGCGGCATCCCACACTACGGCAAAGCTCCCATCCGGCCCGTGGGCGATGTCGGGGAAACCGGCCAAGAGCGTCTGCTCCGGCGCCGGAGCGCCGTTCACCACGAACTCTCCCCCCAACGGCTGCCCCTGGCCGTCGTACCTCTGCCCCGCCACCTGGAACCCGGAGGTGCTCCAAGCCTCCGTTTCCCAGACCACCACGAAGCTGCCGTCCGGCCCGTGGGAAACCCGGGGCAATCGCTGCGCCCCCGCCGTGGCGCTGTTGACGTGGAACTCCCCTCCCAGCGGCTGGCCGGAAGCGTCGAACATCCTCCCGAAGATCCCCATGTCCGGCTGTCCCGACACGGAATCCTCCTGCCCGTCATCTTGCCAGACCACGACGAAACCGCCCCGGGGACCCTGGGAAACCGCCGGCGCGCCCTGGTCCCCCGGCGTCCCCCCGCTCACCACGAACTCCGAAGCCACCGGCGTTCCGTCCACCTGGAAGAGGCGGGCAAGAATCCTTGTGGGCGGCGAGGGAAGATTCGGATCCGGCTCCGGACCCGTCCAGACCACGACGAAACCGCCCTGGGCGTCGTGGGAAACCGCCGGCTCCCGCTGCCCTCCCGTCCCGTATCCGTTCACCTGGAACTCCGGACCCAGCGGCGTCCCGTCCGACGCCAACCGCTGACCGGAAATGTCCGGCTCCTGCCACCACCAATCCTTGTCGTGACGAGTCCAGACCACCACCAGCTCACCCCCGGGGCTCTGGGAGATCGCCGCATCCCTCTGGCGAAACTCCGTGGCGCTGTTCACCCGGAACTCTCCGCCCACCGGAACCGGCTGCTGACTCCAGGCAAGCAGCGGAAAAAGAAGGCACAACAGCCCCCCCCCCGACAAACTCGACTTCCAACGTCTCTTCATGAATCGCTCCTCCTCCACGGACCTCCGCCCGGGCCGCGGCTACCCCAAAAGCCCAACTTCGGTCCTCGTGTCCAACCCTGGGTGGAGTCTCCCGCCCGCGATCCGCCCGGAGGCTCCCCCGCGATTCCGCCATGCCCGCCAGCCCGTGACTGGCCCATGGAAACCCCGCGATTCCGCGCCGGAAATCTTCCACGTGTGGCTTCGCCCAATTATGAACCAAGCTAATCCCCAAAATGGAGTTTGGCAAGCTGGCCCGTTGGAATTCCCCCGGGCGAAAACTCCCTTCTCGACGGGCGGGGAATTGCGGGCCGGAGGCCCGCGCACCCAGGGGAGACGACGGCCTTGATGCT
>JAJRTK010000116.1 GCA_024278345.1 bacterium
CCTGTAGATTCTCCAGCCAGCGCCGATAGACCACCCGCCCAGCAGCCAGAGCACGCTCCTCGACCAGGTAGACCATCACATCGTGCGGGAGATCACTCACGACAGCGACCACGTACACCGGCCGATAAAATCCCGTGACAAGCGCCGCTGCATCGCTGTACCACGCCAACTTCACGTGGTAGCGAAGCCGAGCCGCGTCCCGCACGAAATCTCTCACGGTCCGGTGCCGCGTCATCTTCAGATCGACCAGACACCCATCGGACAAAAAATCGATCCGCCCCTTGCAAGCGATGCCCGTCTTCGGGTCGTCCCAAAAAAGGGACAGCTCCGACTGACCTTCCAGCAGCAGTTTCGAGGCCGCCGGGTGCTCCGCCACCGCTCGCGCCATCTCCGAGATCTGCTCTATCTGGTCGCCCGTCAAGACCGTCCGACCACTCGCTTCCACCCGCCCCCGCCACTCCCGGGCGGCTTTGGTCCGAAAACTGTCGAACTCCGACACGGCATATTCGTCACCAAATTTGCCAGGCTCCAGCACCATCGTATGCACCGCCCGACCCAATCGGAGGGCATCCGAATCCGGCCGCGGGTTCCCAAGCCGCCACCGGTAGGTCGCAGGGCTCATCTCCATATGGAGAAGACTGCTGATATTGACTCCCGCCGCTGCGCGGTAGTCCGAAAAACTCATGCCTTCCTGGATCTTCATGCTGCGCTCTCCTGCGTGCGTGAAATGGTTCGTGAAATATCATGCCCCCGTCCGTTCGATGATCTTTGTTGATCTCCATCGGTCGGCGGGTTATTCTTCCCGTGGGAGTTCAAAGGAGGCGTGTCATGGGAGAAAACGCGGGAAGCAAGTTCATCCCCCCCGGAGAAAACCTGGTCGAAGGCCCCCGCCAAAAGGCCTTTTCCACCATGGACCGGACAGAAATCGTCCGACGTTGGGATTCGCCCACTGGCCAACGCATTCGAAATGCTTGGATCGAATCCGGATTCGATAGAGGCACCTTGGAAAGTCTTGTCGGTCGCCATCACGGGCACCAGGATATCCGGGGGATCGACATCTCCAGCCAGACCCTCGAGGACGCCGACCTCTCGACCATCGACTTCTTTCGGGCCAACCTCGAGGGCGCTTCCCTCAAAAGGGCCAACCTCAATGACTCCTGGCTCTCCGAAGCCCGCATCAGGGGCACCTCCTTCGACTGGGCCAAGATGGACGGCGTTCTCCTTGACGACACCGATTACGACAGCCGAACCAGCTTCAAGGGAGTCGATCTCAACGTCGTCAACTTCACTCTCGCCGCCCTCCTCCAGGACCTCGCAAGATCCCAGCAGAGGATCGCCCACCTCGAGAAGCGGTCCCCAAAGCTCGCATGGATCCTGTGGGCGACCAGCGACTATGGGCGCTCTCTCGGCCGATGGTTGAGCTGGTGTTTTGGCCTCATCCTCGGGTTTGGGGGCGCGTTCTGGCTCTTCCCAGGCTCCACCAACGGGAACGGTTTGCTCGACGGAATCTATTTCTCCGTCATCACCTTCACCACTCTCGGTTATGGTGACATCGTCCCCGTCGGTTTCGGAAAACTCATCGCCATCCTCGAGGTCTTCTCCGGATACGGCATGGGCGGTCTGCTCATCGCCATCCTCGCCAGAAAGGTCATCGGAGACTGAGAAGTCGATGAGCCACCGAATCTCCCGCACGACGTCGGACAAGGGCGTGACCAAGGTTTTTCCCACGACCTCCAGACTCTCCCCCGCCTGGAGCATCGCACCAGCCCTGTCCAAAATACACTGATACGGGTGCGCTCCAGGACCACGCCACCGGCGGAGGACCATCCTCAGCCGCGGGGGACCAAGGAGCCGCAAGGACTCACCGGTCCAGCTCAACACGAGATCTCCCCCAGGGTGCGTCATCCCGACAAAAAAAATTCCAATCCCCATTCCCCACTCCTTTCGTTATTTGGTTGCGTTGCGTTGGGTTCCGCTCACGGCGGCGGCAATCCGTCCGCCGCCACTCGCCAGTTTCCCCACCTGAAGGACTCCTGCCGCCGCCACACGGCGGCCAGGGAGCTTTTGACTCTCGGTGAACTTGGAAAACGCCCTCGTAAGGTACTTGACAAGGGCACACGCCTCCGTCCAGTCGCGCTCCTGAGCCCGCCAACAACTGGAGCTCCAGGACTGCACGATCCGATGGCGGTAACTCTTTGCGCCCGTTCTGTGGATCGCCAGAACAAAGCAAACCTCCCCCGACGTGCTGATGGCGTGGAACTCCATGGCGCCAATCTCCATGTGGACCTGTGTTTTGGGCTGTTTCATCAAAATTCCCATACCCATGCTCTCGCTCCTTTCAACTCAGGTTGCGTTCCGCGCGGGCTGCTCGCGGCCGCTCCCATCCCGCGCCCGTTTCCCAACCTGGAGGACGCCCGCGGCCGCGATTCTTCGTCCGGAGAGAGCCTTCGCGGAATCCCATGCGCGAAACGCACGGCGGAACAGGACTTCAGCAGCCTCGCACTCCGCGTCCGTCCCCGAGTCCATGAACCGGAGATCTCCTCCCTCCCGCAGGAGGAGGTAGGTATAAGGTCCGCTCGTGATGATTAGGCCCAACTCCCAGCTCTTCCCCTCTTGCACCATCTTCTTGCCCTCCGTGGTGGTCTTGGTCTTGTTCAACCCGCGCATCTCCCAGGCCCGTGGTTTCCTCTCCACCACCGCCAGCCGAATTGATCGGCTGGCTTTTGCTTTTTTGGGGTTGTCAGCAGCGTCCAACCAAGCAAGATTGTTCGCTATAGGTAAGGTAGTTACCAAATAGGTAATTGTCAAGAGGGCCAAAAAAAAAACCACCAAATGATGGCTTTTCAACAAATTACGGCGTAATGGCCGCTAGAGATTTCTCCAAACTCCAGCGGCTTTGCCGATCAACACGCAGTCTTCTTTCCGGAATGGTCTGTTATCGACTGCGATTTGGACAAAGTTTCCACGCTGTTGCCAAACCCCTAATTCTGTTCTGTCGTTGATTTGTACAGCCACGATTTTTCCTGGCTCAAGGTTTATCGGACTCGTTAGAATGATGATGTCACCGGCATTGAAATGGAGGATCGGTTTTGACAATCGCATGGCAATTGCCGGGCCGTCGTCCCGTTCAAGAGGAATCGAAATTCTTTCAAGCGTCTGAGTGGCACATTCGGCAACGAATCCGTCAAACGTCGTATTCATGGCTGGCATACCCCCAATGGGCAAGATCGGGACACTGATCCAATCAGTCATTCTTTCCCCATACTCGCTCACAAGTGTAAGTAAGTCAACCCCTGCTGCCGCCATGATTCGGTCCAACGAATCAGTGCTTGCCGAACGCTTCCCGCTTAGGATTCGCGATAGTTGCGCTGGAGACATATTGGCCTTTTCGGCAATTTTTTCTTGAGATGCGCGGTCCTGGATCCATTTTTTGAGCATTGGCCGCAAGTCCCCGGTGTACATGTTCCTCTCTCCCGCGTTGTGGGTGTTACGGGAGGCATTGTGAGCCCATCCGACCGTCAGCTCAAAAGTCAACGAGATTTCCCTCTTGACAATTATTACCGTTAGGGTAATATAGGTTGCATGGTGTCTCAACGAGAAAAACTGAAATCATCTCTGAGCAAGGCAGGCTTGCCGCAAGCAAGATTCGCGGAAATGGTTGGCATCTCTGCCAAACACATGTCTGTCATCCTCGGTGGTGGTGGGCTGTCACCGTTTGTAGCGGCACGAATTGCCCAGACGGCCCAAGAGCTTGGTTGTGAGATTGACCCTTTTCTTCTGTTGATCGAGCGCATCAACGAGACGGCTGCCTAAAAAGTTCATGTACCCAGTTAATCGCGCTGTCACGCAAGGGATGACCGAGTGCCATGCAGAATCGCGAGCTGCGAAAAGCCCACCGTTCCGTGACCGGCTTCCAGGAAGAGCTGGCAAGCCTCCTCTACCGGAGGCTCATTCTCCGGGCCGGCCCGGCGACGGTGGCGGACATGGCGAGCGTGCTGGAGGTTTGCCACTCCACGGTGACCCGGCAATGCACCGGTGACATTCCGGTGCAGGCTCGAACCGCCCTCGCCCTTTGGTTCGTTGACCGGGATGGCGGTCGGTTGGTGCTGGATCTGTTGGGAGATGAAACGGGGATGGCGTGGGAACCCACGCCAATCCTGGCCCACGGTGATATTCCCAGAGCTGCTTCCGTGGCTGGTATGAAGGCGGCGGAACTCGCTGGAGCCCTCTGCCGCATCCTTGAGGATGGCAGGGTTGACGATGTTGAACGCTCCGAGTTGGAGCAGCTTCTGCCCCGCGCCATTTACCACATCCAGCGCCTCAAGACGGAACTCGGGAGGGCTGGGTGATGTCATTTGCTCCGGCAATATCCTCTTACGTAGGTGCCATTGCGCCGAACATAACTGCGGACCCAAACCTGCCCAGGGCCACACCGACTCGTGATATTCGCAGTTTTTTCGGGCAGCGAGTTCCGCCTGGCCGGGAGGACTTGGAGCACGTTGCAGGAAATCCGACCACGCCATTTCCCGGGGGAATGCGCGTATTGGAGTCGGCAAAGGCTACCCTCCCAGACCACGAATGTGAATTTGAAGGGCATCACTTGGCCGGGGCCAAAACGCGTCCGAAAAGCTGCCAACAGCGATGCACTGTCGCGTTCACGGCCGATGTCAAATTCGATGGCGGAAATCACGTTTCTGGCCACCTCGAAACGGACGTAGGAGATAGGGATCTTCCCGAACCGCAGGTTTTGCTCCAGAGGCTCGTACCACAGGACTCCTCCGCTGCCACCAGCCGCTTTCACGTCTTTGAAGTTTCGTATGCTGGATTCAAGCTTGATACCGAACAAACCATAATCGCGGTCCAATTGAATCCGCCCGCGAATTGTGGCCCGTTCTGCTTTCAGCTTCGCATTCTTCCAGTGCGCACACGTTCCGATGGCGGTAACCGCACCGGAGAAAAGCAGAACTCCGGCGAGTACGCTGGCGGTCCTTCCCCTTCTGATAGCTTTCCCTGCCGGATCGACGACCTTCATCACACTGCCTCGATGCGCTCCCGCCGCAGAAAGACCAGCATCACCCCCACCAGCAGGAACGCCAGGCTGTGGGTGAAGACACCGGAAGAAGGCAGCTTCGCCGGGATTGGGGTTGGGGTTCCCACCGGAGTCGGGGTGTGCGTCCCGAAGGGGGTGGGCGTGGCTGTGGGAGTCGGGGTTGGCTCGTTAACGCTAAAAAGTAAACTGTCGCCGAGGAAAGAATTATCCCCGCCAAGGATTGTTGCACTCACAGTAACGTGCCAATCGCGGTTGGTTCCAGGAACAACATGGACCTGTGCCCACCCGGAGCCGCCGGTAGTCCGAAAAACAGCGTCTAAGTATGTTCCTGCAGTCTGGCTATACAGATCAAAAAACACCTTTTGCCCGGCCACCGGCTCCAACTGGGAGTTCAGCACCAGGGCATCCACGGGCACGGGTGGTCCCCCCGCCACCGGTTCCTGGATCATCCGGATGGAGATGAGGCAGCCGTCGCAGGGTTGCGCTCCTGCGGCGGTAGCGGCCATGGCCATGCCGGCCGCGAGGATCGTTGCAAAAAACACGCGTGCCATCGTTCACTCCTTTCTCCCCCTTGGGGACGGCTGTGCGCCCGATCTCTCCCCCGTGCGGTGTTTGGCGTCTAGTTCCGTTTTGTCCAGCCACAGCTCGACTCGGCCGTTGCGGGCGATTTTCCCCACGAACGGCCCGGCGGCTGATTCCACGATTCGTTGGATTCCCGGGACTGCTCGAAGAACGAGTTTGGCGATGCTTGCGCCGTTGAGTCCATCTTTCTTCAAGATGAAGACCCTGGCTCCCGCGGCATGGATCGCTCGAAGCTCGGCTTTGCGGTATCGGATCTTCTTGTCTCCGGTGATGGTCACCCAGCCGCGCCGACCGACTTCCACGATCCATTCCGTGTCCGGGGTATCGGCCTCGAAGTGGTCGAAGAACTTCTCGAAGCGGATTCCCGCGTCGGCGAGCGTGGAAGCCAGCAGCCGCCCGCAGATGTTCGCTTCCAGGAACAGCGTGCAGTCACGCGGCCCGTTTTCTTGCGGCCTGGCTCTGGAGGGTCGCCCAGCTCCGGACGCCTTCTTCGACTTGCGTTTCCTCGAGGCCATAATCCTCCGCCAGCTCCTGGATGGTGTCTCCGGACTGGAACCGGTCTCCAAGCGTCTCGATGGTGATCCTGGTTCCTGCGACCACTGGCAGGCCACCCGAAATTCCGGGGCGGATCTCCACCGTCCTCGGGCTGTCGGGGCTTCGGTCCGGCCGGGTGATCAGGTAGATGCGGCAGGGCCATCCCTGGGAATCGTAATCGACGCGCCTCAGGTAGGGAAGGAGCACTGCCTTCAATCCCAACTGCCCCCCCCGGGACGCGTTGATGACATCTCCGGCGTGTTGGACGAAGAGGTCCAGGCCATCCGTTTTGAACACCTTGTTGGCCAGCGGATGGCGAATCCCCAGCTCCCGGGCTGCGAACTCCACCGCGCGGCGGATCTTCCGCATGGGCATCCGCTTGACGCGGCGCAATGCGTCCAGGACATAGGCTTCCACGAGGTTGATGGGCGACAGGTGGCTCAACTCGGGTTCCGGCAAATCGATCACGGGTGGAGAAAACTTTTCGCCCGACGAATACCGTCGCCCGCGAACCCATGTCCTGAGCGTCGATGGGGCCAGGCCAAGATAGAGCGCCGCTTCGGTCAACCCGTAGTTGGGAAGTTCCAAGGTATCCATGCCGCGACTCTCCTGTTTTTCCGCACTGGTGAAAGCGTCTCCATTGCGTGTTCTTGCTTTGCCGGTAAGGAACTGCCCTGCAAGACACACGTTTTTCGGGAAGCGTGCCAAACATCATCGGCCACTGCTTTTATGTCCGCCTCGATGGCCTGTTCCATTCCCTGCCCCGCATGTGCCTCAACTTTTGGCCATAGCGTGATTTTCCATCCACCGGTCCAAAGTCCATGCCAGAGAAGCGGCAAGCTTTTGAGCCTGAGGTGTTTCCGTCGTTTCTCCTTCATCGCGACACTCCTGTTTCGCCGTTGTGGGACAACATCCCCAAAAGGGTTCACCCAGAAACGAAAACACTGTTTCCTACCTACCGATCATAATCCTTCGCGGAAGAAAACGCCAGGATCTCCTTGTGCATCGTTTCTCCCCACCCCTGATTCCTCCTCCATGGGGCATCTCCCAACGGCCACGAAGGAGCCGGAGGAGCGGACTGCATCATCCTTCCCCGCCCGGGTTCGAGGCCGGGCACCCCAGACGATTTGCCCGGGGCGTCTCCCCCGCGACACTCCCGTCCCGGGCAAACCGTCTTTTTCTCCGTTTTTCAACTTTCAATGCGACGTAGCGGGGACGTCACCGCTCCAGGAGATTCAGGATGTCGCACCCTAGACACAAGGATCTGAAAAGGCTCATCGCGATCATGGCAAAGAAGCAACGGCAGAAGCACGCGCAGGCAACTGGACAGCGGCTCCGAGCCGCCCGGCGGGCATATCTCCGCAGCCACTACATCGCCTACGGATACCTTCACGGACGCTCCATCGCCCGGATGGAAGCCCCCGGGACCATGCGGCTTGTGGATATCGACCAGGTGCTGAAAATCTTTCGTGCTCGCCATCCAGGTGCGCCCAAGGAGCGGGCCCAAGCCACGGTGATCCTTCTCGAAGAACTTTATGCCTGGAACTGCAACATCAAGATGCGCCTTCAGGTATTCTCCGGGATGCTGAAGGTGGCGGCATGATGACGGCGCGGGACAACCATGATTGGAGCAGGGAACACGTCTACTATGCGCTGCGTCTGCTGGTCCCCCGGGGGCAGGTCACGGAGCTTCGGGCGCTCAATGTCCGCCGTGGCCGCGGCCGGCCTTTTCAGAGCAGTGGGTACTTCGACGATTTGGACGCGATGGCAGATGCAGCGGCCATACTGTCCGGACAGGCGGACGGAGTCTATTTCCTCCCGAATCCCGTGGACAAGCGACTACTGGCAAGGTCGTGCAACAAGCTCAAGGACTATCCCAAGCGGACGACCACGGATGCTGAAATCACGAGACGCGTAGTCCTGCTCCTTGACTTCGACGCCATCCGACCGGCGGGGATTCCGGCCACTGACTCTGAACATACCATGGCCATCGACAGGGCCAGAGCCGCACGAGACCGCCTGCATGGTGTCGGTTTTCCGCCTCCTGTCTTGGCCGATTCAGGAAACGGTGCCCATCTGGTCTATCGCGTGGATCTGCCTCGGGATGACAAAGGGCTACTAAAACGCTGCCTCGAAGGTGCCGCTTTCCTTTTCGACGATATCGCTGTGCAGGTGGATCGGACGGTCTACAACGCAGCCCGGATTTGGAAGATGTACGGCACTCTTGCCCGGAAAGGGGACGGCGCTCCAGGGCAGCCCCACCGCTACGCGTTGATCCTTGATGCCCCGGAGCAGCTTGACGTCGTTCCTGAAAAGCTCCTGCTGTCGCTGGCGGACGCAGCTCCAAAAGTGCCGACTCCAAAGCCACGGAATGTCGTCACGCTCCAGCATCGTTCGTTCGACCTTGAAAACTGGCTCCGGGACCACAGCGTCCCGGTCGCTCCTCCGGTCCCCTGGTCCGGCGGCCGGCTGTGGCGATTCCTGGAACGATGCCCCTTTGATGCTCAGCATAAGGGGCGCGAGTTCCATATCGCGGAGCTTCCGTCCGGGGCCATCAGTGCCGGGTGTCAGCACGCGACCTGCCCTGGGAGCAAGGCCAATGGTAATGCGTGGGATTTGGTGCGGGAGCTATTCGAGCCCGGCTACAAAGATAAACAGGCAAAGTCGCGGCCGAAAAGAGCGAAGAAAAGAACACCGGCCAAGGCTGATCCCGGTGCGGAGGCTCCACCGGATGGAGGCAAGCTCCTTTGGGCGCCACTCACGGACTATGGCAATGCGGAGCGACTCATGGAAGCGGCTCTCGATAAAGATGGCACACCGCTCCTCCGATGGTGCGGGCAAAGGGATCGGTGGCTCTACTGGACAAAAAAGCGATGGTGCTGGGACGAAACAGGGATTGCCGAACGGTACGCCAAACGCACGATTCGGCAGCTTTATGAGGCTGCAATCGACATAAAAAACGACGACTACCGCGAACAGCTCCGGACCCATGCCCGCCGCTCGGAATCCGCTGGCCGGTTGAAGAACATGCTGGAACTTTTCAAGACCGAGCCAGGAATCGGTGTGCTCATGGACGACCTCGACGCCAACGATTGGCTCTTGAACTGCCAAAACGGGGAGGTGGATCTCAGGACTGGCGAGCTGCATCCGCACCGTAAAGAGAGCCTCTGCACGAAGATCGTCAGAGCGAGCTACGGGAAAGATGCGGAGTGCCGTGAGTGGGAAGACTTCCTCTACTACATCATGGACGGAGATACCGAGCTCGTCCGGTTCCTTCAGCGGGCACTGGGGTATTCTCTCACGGGGGTTCCGGCTCAGGAGCTCTTTTTCTGCTACGGCCTTGGAGCGAACGGAAAGTCCGTATATCTGGAGGTGATATCCCGGATCCTGGCCGATTATGCGGGGGAAGCGGCCCAAGGGCTCATGCTGGAAAAAAAGAGCGAACAGCACCAGACGGAGATCGCCGACCTGACCGGAAGGCGGTTTGTCACCAGCGAGGAAGTCTCCTCCACCTCCATTCTTGACGAAGGAAAGGTGAAGCGGCTCACTAGCGGAAGGAACATAAAAGCGCGATTCATGCGACAGGACCTCTTCGAATTCCGACCGACACACAAACTGTGGCTCGCGGTCAACCACAAACCGCGGATCCGGAGCCAAGACAAAGGGATTTGGCGACGGATCAAGATGATCCCCTTCCGCGTCACGATTCCAGACAAGGATCAGAAACCATTTTCGGATGTTGTGCATGGGTTCCTCAGCGAAAGCGATGCCATTGTGCGCTGGCTCGTGAATGGCTGCCTGGAGTGGCAGCGGCAGGGCTTGAACCCCCCGCGGGCTATCCATGCAGCCATCGAAGACTACCGGGACGACATGGATATTCTGGGCCGGTTTTTGCGTGAGAAAACCGTGGCGGAATCGGAAGCGTGGATCCAGTCATCAGTTCTTTATAAGGCCTACCAGGCATGGGCGGAGCAGCAAGGCATGAAGCGACCCTGGACGCAGACCGCGTTTTCATTGCGGCTCCAGGATCGCGGGATGTCGAAAATCACCCGAGGAACAGTCCGCTGGCTCGGGATCCGCCTTCGAGCCGAACTGGAGGGTTTGGAGGGTCCGGAACAACCCTCCACTGACTATCCATCAGGGCAAGCTCAATGGAATTAGTGGATTACAACCTGGAGTGGAGGGTTGGAGGGTTTGGAGGGTTTGCATATCCCTTACGCGTGCGCGCGCGCGCACACCCACAATCCCTCTTATTGGGATGATGGTGTTGCTGACTAACCCTCCAACCCTCCAAATTTATACATTAACCAGTTGAAAGAAAAGAAAAAAGAATGATTCTCCAAACCCTCCAAAACCCTCCACAAACCCTCCAACCCTCCAGCCAGCATTTCAGTGACTCCCTGAGGGCGGGACGCCAGGGAGAGGACTACATCAAGGCCCTGCTGGAGGAACAAGGATTCCGCGTCACCAGAGCCACCATGCCGGCACAACGGCGCGGGATTGACCTTTTCGTTAGCAGACCCAAATCAGTGGAGGTCAAGACATGCTGGACGAAAAGATGTTTCCTCGAGTTCGCCAGGTTTACCAGGGGCATCCACGAGCCCAGCGGGTTGGCGACTACGGAGGCCGATTGGTGGGCCATCGTGCGGCCTGGGGATGAGCCGAAGGTCTACTGGTGCCGCCCTGCCATCCTTTGGAAGCGCTGTAGCCAATGGATGGAGAGGTATGGCCAGGCCTATGGGCCACAAGAAAGGGGAGGCCGAGCAAAGAGCCACGGGGTCATGGTGCCGTGGCAGGATATCGCCAGTGTGGCGACAGCCGGTCCGGCTGAAAGGCACGAGGCCAGCATCGAACGAGGGGAGTAATGATTTGACAATGGACTCCAGAGATAGCATAATAAACTTGGTGCCCGAGGTGTCTCCAAATGAGCTTCTGGAAGTCATCAAGGCGGCAAAGAATGGGAAGCTCCGTGCCCATGGCATGGGGCTTTTGTGCGTACTGCGGACCGATGCTCTGGAGCATTTTTTGTGTGTCAGAATGCGCAAAGTGCGCAACGCTAGCCGGAATTCAGGGCTGAATCTTGCCACGGTGGAAACTATTTTGCGGATGGGATTGGAGGGGATATCCTCCAGGCGCATTGCTCAGCGGCTGGGAATCGCTGTCCGCACTGCTCAATGGCTGTGGCGCCAGTTCCTGGAAGAGTCGTGCCGGGTCATCCCGGAGCTGCTCCGTCCCAGGCTTGCCTGGGAGCGCGAAGCTCTCGAACTCCAGTGCGACGAGAGCCACGGCCGCCGGTGGCGGAACGGGAAAACGTTATTGCTCAGGGAAGAAGACGCGAGTGGCCGCCCCGTGGGGAAACCACGGCACGTGCCAGTGAGCAACTATCGGGCGGAAATCTGCGGGTCGTGCGCAGCCAAAAGGTGGTGACTCATGGCGAAGCGGAGAAAATATGCTCCCGAAGTCAAGGCGGCAGTCCTGGCCGCACTTCTGGCGGGTCAGCGAGTCAGCGATGTCGCCGAAAAATACAAGATGCCCCGGGCGACGGTGAGCGCCTGGAAGTGCCTGCAAAATAACGGGACATCACTAGCAACCCTTACAGCCGAAAAAAAGGAAACCATCGGAGAACTCCTCTTCGGATATCTCAAGGAAAACCTCCGTGCGCTTCGTGTTCAATCGCAAGTCTTCCAGGACAAGGACTGGCTCAAGTCCCAAGGGGCTGCGGAGCTTGGCACGCTCCATGGGATTCAGACGGACAAGGCCGTTCGCCTTCTCGAAGCGCTCGATGGAGGAGACGAAATCCACCAGGACCTACATCCCCCACACACCCACCCCTCGCCAGGCTGAGTTCCTCGCACTGGATTGCTTGGAGGCGTTCTACGGTGGCGCCGCCGGGGGCGGAAAGAGTGACGCTCTGCTCATGGCGGCGCTGCGGTATGTGGATGCCCCTGGTTACGCGGCCATCCTTTTCCGGCGCACCTATCAGGACCTGGCCCTGCCCGGCGCTCTCATGGATCGGGCTTCGCACTGGCTCGCCGGGTCGGATGCCTCGTGGAACGGAACGACCCGGACCTGGACCTTCCCCGGTGGAGCCACGCTTTCCTTCGGGTATTTGGCTCACGAGCAGGACAAGTTTCGATACCAAGGGGCGGAGTTCCAGTTCGTCGGGTTCGACGAGCTGACGCAGTTTTCGGAATCGGCCTACCGGTACCTGTTTTCCAGGCTCCGGCGGCTGGCTGGCTCGGCGGTACCGCTTCGGATGCGCGGGGCGTCGAATCCCGGCGGGCTCGGTCACGCCTGGGTCAAGCAGAGATTCCTAGTGGAAGGCCAGGCCGCGGGCCGACCGTTCATCCCCGCCAGGCTCTCCGACAATCCGCACCTGGATCGGGAGGAATACGAAAAAAGCCTGTTGCTGCTCGATCCCACCACCAGGCAACAGCTCCTGGATGGGGATTGGGACGCGAGGCCACCGGGCAAGAAGTTCCGCCGGGAGTGGTTCGAGATTGTCAAGAAGGCGCCCCGGCAACTCCGTTGGTCCCGTTTTTGGGACTTGGCCTCGACGGAACCCAAGTCGGGTCGGGATCCTGACTGGACCGTGGGGCTGCTCTTGGGCGAGGCCAGGGGCGAATACTGGATCGCCGACATCAGGCGGGCGAGACTGAATCCTGGCGGAGTCGAGCGGCTCATCCGGCAGACGGCTATCATGGATACGCCACGGGTAGAGATTTGCATCGAGCAGGAGCCGGGCTCAAGCGGCAAGAGCCTCATCTGGTATTACCAGACACATGTATTGCAGGGTTTTGCCGTCTACGGGATCCGCGCCACAGGCTCCAAAGAAACAAGGGCCAATCCGGTGAGTGCCGCCGCACAGGCTGGACTGATCCACGTCGTTGAAGGCCCGTGGCTCGGCGAGCTCTTCGACGAGCTCGAGGTCTTTCCCGGGGGGGCTCATGATGATCAGGTGGACGCACTCTCTGGGGCGTTCGCAAAGATTGCTGGTAGTGGCAGCCGTTTGAGTGGCGATTGGCGGGGATCTCCTCGCTTATCTCCGTTGGCCGAGGCTCTTCAGAGAGATCGCAATGCCGTGGTGACGGCGAAGGCAAAGGTGCGATGGTGACGACAGAGAGCATCCCAGATTTTAGGACGCACACACAGTCCTTGTTGGCGAAATACTACAACCGCCTGAATATCCTCCCTTACATGCCCGATCTTTGGACGGTGTCCAGGGATCCGCTCCTTCAGAATCGCACTCTGCTGATCTACCGGGACATGGCGCGGGACGACGCCGTAGAGATGGCGCTCTCCCTATCCATCGCGTCGATGCTCCAGGGATTCTCGATCCGACCGACAGGAGACACGGCAGAACATAAGCTGGCCAGTGACTATGTAGCACAGCAATATGACGCCCTTCCTGGTGGCATCATGCCCCGGCTATTCGAGCAGTCGATGGCTGCCATGTTCGGATTCAGCGTGTCTGAGGTCAGCTTTGGCCTGGCGCAGGCGGGCGAGTTTCGTGGGTGGCCCACACTGTCTGAGATGGACTATCGGCAGCCATACTGGATCGACTTCGAAATCGACGGAGACCATTTGATTGGATTCCTCCAGGTGGATCAGTTCGGGAACGAGGTGCGACGCCTCCCGAAGGAAAAGGCCCTCCATCTGGTCTGCAACAAACATATCGATCGTTTTCGCGGGCAAAGCATGTTTCGCCCAGCTTTCGAGCACTATTGGGCCAAGCAACTGTTCATCAAATACCGGAATATCCAGGCGGAGCGGATGGCGGGAAAAGCGACAGTCAAGATCCGGCGGGATGACAGGACGACGTACTCGGCCGAGCAGCTCAAGGACATCGCGGAAATTGTTTTGGACGATTACCAGAATGCCACAGGCTTCGTCCTCCCCCAGGGCCTTGACTTCGAGGTGGTCACTGGCGAAGCGGACCCGAACCTCTACAATACGCTGGTCGATCATTGCGACAAGCGGATCTTTCGGGCTGCGGGGATCCCCTGGCTGGTCGTTGAAGAGGGGCTTCGCTCCGGATCTTGGGCACTCGGGAAGATCCATCAGGAGACCATGCTCACCAAGCGGATGTTCCCGAAACGGGCGCTTGAAGACCTGCATACACTGGGGCCGGTCGCGCAGTTGTGCCGGTTGGCCGGGATTTCTAAAAGCCATTGGCCGAAGGTATCCCTAACGGCTGCGACCGAAGAAGAGAAACGAGGAATCGTCGAGATCTACAATGCCGCACTCCAGGCAGGGAGCATCTCGAAAAGACCGCAGGATGAAAACTTTATACGCCACAACATCGGTGCTCCAGAGATCGACGAACGGGACAACCCCGAACCCGCAATCCAGCAGGCCAGGCAGTTTGCAGATGCTTCGCGGTGGTGGGAACGCCCCTTGTCAGAACGCGAGGCGCGAGTGAACTTTGCAGAGATCGACACGGGGCTGAATCGGATTATTGAAGAGACGAAAAGGCGTTCGAGTGGTGAGTGGAAGCGCGCGATAAAGGGTTTTGAGCGGGAGGTGTTGTCCTGGGTCACAGCGCCCGATGTGACGCCCCGCCAAATTTTGAAAAAGATTTCCGACGCCGAGCTCGACCTGGAGACGTTTGAGGGGCGGCTGGTTGATGGAGGGATTGAGGCTTACGAGTTCGGGCAAGAGCAGGCGCGAAAAGAGCTGGCGCTTGCAGGGTTCCGGAAGGTGTTCGTTGATGATGCCGTCGCGGCTCCCGCAAATCCGTATTCGCTCGGAAACTTCCTGGCGCTATTGCTTGCCCGGGCATTCGAGGTCCGGCGGGGCTATGAACAGAAAGCGCTAGGCGCAATCGCTGGGACACTGGCGAACGCTTACGAATCAGGGGCAACGGTCCCTGAAGCGACAGCCCGGCTTGCGGAGGTTTTTGGTGCGCTAGAGGCTGGGCAACTCATTTCGCCGGGGACGCCGGGCTACGACTTTTCGAAGCCTGCGGTTCAAACGACTACGGTGCGCACTATGATGAGCAGTGCTTTCGAAGGGGGGCGGGCAGATATTTACCAGCGCAACAGGAAGTTTGTGAAGGGGATCGAGCGGAGCGAGGTGGCGGAGGGCCGGGACTACGGGCGCACTGGACTGCGGTCGCATCCGCTTTCGCAGCATGTTGATGGGATTACGATCCGCCTGTCTGACTCCCGCTGGAGGAAGTTTGTCGGCCCGATGCACTTTAACGACCGGGGGGTAAGCGTGCCAATTACGAAGCTAGACAAGGAACCCACTTGGTCCACTGATGCGGAAATAGAGCGCGCACTGGAACACCAGCGAGAACTCTCGCCGAGGTTCGTGTGAAAGGCGAGGGACACAAAGACGCGCTGGCTTTACTTGCTCAGGCAAGGAGGATCCAATTGCTCCAACAGCGGGACGCTGACACGCCGTTGGCGGTTTTGACCTTAGAACAAAATGGCTCGGTGTCTTTATGGAAAAGCCCAAGGGTGGAGACTAAGCAAGTTGTGCTAGCGCTGCTTGAGGCAATCGCCTTCGGCGGGCACCAAGTGGAGAGCATTTATGAGCCGTGAGATATCATCTCTCCTAGAACGGGCGGTGGCTCCGCATCTTGAAAAGGTGCCCGGGACGTTCGACTTACCGGGCGTTGAGGTTTTCGCTGTAGGCCAGTGGAACGGAGAGAATTATAGCCGGGAAGACCTGGCGGGGATCGTCGAAGCGTTCAAACCAACGCTCGAAGAGATTCACCCTTGGGTCACCATCAACCACACCGATCCAGATGCTCTGAAGGTAGCACTTGGAGGCGTCGCCGCGCTTTACCTAAATTCCCAGCCGGGGCGGGATTATGGGCCCGGTGAGCGGCTGTTTGCAGACCTAGTAAACCTCCCCCGCGAGCTTGCTCTAGCGGTCGCACATAGGAACTTCCAGCGGCCAAGCATAGAATTGCGGATCGACTATGAGAGCGTCAAAACGGGAGAGAAGTATCCGCTGGTCCTGCAAGCAGTGTCTTTCGAGGGGGCCAAACTAGAGGCCGTCCGGGTACTGGACGACCTGCTGAAACTCTATGGAGCCAGCGAGCTACCGAAAACTTTGACGGGATGCGACACGTTACACCTGCGTGTTGCTCAAGTGGACCATCAACTAGGAGGCCATACCATGGCCAATGGACCGGAACCTGAAGGCGTGACGAAACACCAGGAAGGAATGGATGCCGGTGTCGCCGAAGACAGCGGTCTTGACGCTAAAATACTGGAAGCGCTCAAAGAAATTCTGTCGCTACTAAAAGCCGCGCCGGCTCCTGAAATGGAGGCTAGCTCGGACGATGAAAAAAAGGCGCTAACGGAAAAGGACGCTGAGACGCTGGGTGCTGTCTCCGATGATGCGGATGAAACGAAACCAAAGAAGAAGCAGTTCGCGGAAGGGGGTGCCACTTTTGAGCAAAGACTCGCTGCGGTAGAAGATGAAAACAGTAAACTCAAAAATGCGCTGACACGCCAAGCGGCGGAGAAAGTAGCAGAGCGGAGGCTGTCCAAAGCGCGGCTGTTTGTCGAGCAAAACAGCTCTGAGAAATGCTTCAAGATCCCGACAAGCCAGCGGGAAAAAGCAGTTTTTCTGCTCACCCACGCACCATCCGTGGCGCGGAAGTTTTCCGAAGGCAACAAGCAGTTGAGCTATGCGGAGGCTCTGAAGGGGTTCATTGAAGCCTTACCCGATCACGCGGGGAAGTTTCGGCAAGCGACCAAGGATTTACCAGCGTCTTCAGCGTCAGCAACAGGCTCATCGATGGAGGCCATCAAAAAGATGGCTGAAGAGAAAGTTGCTGCGGGGCAGTCCGACGATTACCTTGAAGCATTTGATGACGTTTTCAACAAGCTCTCGGCGGAGGAACAGCTTCGGCTAGTCCACCCCGAATGGATAAAGTGAGGTAACCCATGGCGAATGCAACGCCCTATTATCAAGCAGGGCCGATCACCCTTCCGACAGCCACCGACCTTTCGGCAAAAATTGGGTATGCTGCCAAACTTTCCAGTGGCCAATGGGCCCTCCAGACGTCACAAGGTGGGGACCATCTCGGCGTAATCGTTGACACCGAGGTTGATGCTGTGTCTGTTGAGGGGCAGGTTGGCCGCGTGACTACGGTGCTCGTCGGTACCAATGGTGTAACGCAAGATGCGGAGATCACGGCGGACACTGCCGGGAAGTTCGAGGATGCGGGTGCCGCTGATTGGGTTCGCATGCGAGCTCTGAAGACTGGCGCGGCGGGTGAAACGGTGTCTGCCGTTATCATCGGCTATTACAAAAAGGCATAAGGAGTAAAATATGCCAGGCATTCCGATTTCAACGCTCCAGGGAAGTCCCTATTATTCTTCACTTAACATCGCATACATGCGGAGGAACAGGTTCATCGTTGACCTTGTAGCCACTGTCATGCCTGTGAAAAGCGAGAGCGGTAATTTCTACGTTATTCCATTCGACTTTTCACGCAGGCGCCACTCTACTCGGCGTGCGCCTGATGGACCTGCGCCCAGGTCTGCCCCGGGCTTGCTGACGGGGACGTTTTCATGCCGCGAGTACGTCCATGCAGCGGTGTTGACCGAACGAAGGCGAAAGGCGGCAATGGACAGCCCCGACGGGTTCAAGTCGCTCGACAAACTCTATAGCGGGCAAGCGTTGCACCCAGTTATGATGGATTGGGAATACGATCTTGTTGCCAAGTTGCACAATACCAGTAACTACTTTTCAAGTTCACACTATACAACGCTGTCTGGAACAAGCCGATGGGACCAACTCTCTACTTCGACTCCGAGGAAAGACGTCCGCACTTATGGGGAAGTAGTGCGAGCGCGGTCAGGGATACCGCTATCCGAACTGACTCTTATTGTCCCTGAGGAAGTGGCGGTAATCCTCCCGGAACATCCTGATGTAGTTGCGCGGATTCAGTATGTGCAGAGGGTTGAGCGGATTGACATAGGTCCTGTCCAACTTGCTCAGTATTTCGGTGTTAAACAGGTGCTTATTGGTGGAGCACTTGAGCTCACCAGTAACCCGGGCGCTTCTTCTGAAGTCGTGTCCCACCTTTGGGGAAAGAATGTGGTCCTTCTCCACATTGATGATACTCCACCCAGCCCAGAGCTGGGCATTTCGAGTTCCGTTGTGACGGCATCGGCCAGCGGTAAGAACATCCCCGTAGCGAGAACTTATCCGGAATACGATCCAGAAGGTCTTGCCTATGAACAGAAAATGATTGCGGGGATTACCCTCGGCGTTCCCACTGGCGAGGGCCTAAGGACGGCAGCTCTTTTGAAGTCTGTTATCTCGTAGAAAGGCGGTACATGATGGCCCTGAAAAGTATGGTTCTGGTGGAACCGCTCAAGCTCAACAATGAGTTTTACCAAGCTGGTGATGTCCTTAGAATTAGTGACGAGGCTCTAAAGGCCTTGCCGATGGAGGCTCGTACTTGTTTGGCCAAGGCTGATGACTTGGCCGTCAAAGAGGTTGTGATCGGGAAGGCTGCATTAGTTTTGAGCGAAGCTGAAGAACTCGTGGCTGTCCGGGAGAATATGCTTGCAGTTGCTCAATCGGCAAAAGTCGGGGCGTTGGAACAACTGGACAAAGAGCTTGAACATGCTGAAGCAATGTTGGCACAGGCCAATGACCTACTTGCCGAAGCGAAAACGAAGCTGGCCCAAGCTGAGGCCCCCTTTAAGAAGCCCCGGCGGGTGTCTGGGGGTACAAAATGAGCCGCATCAAAGCTTGGACAATCACCGCGCTTGTTACGGTAATAGCAATTCCATTGATCGCGGTCTCGCAAGGGTTGATTGATGGGAGCAAGATCCTAGGGAATGGCTATTTCCTGATCCGGGACAGCTATTTGCGGGTTGGGGTTGGTTCAACACCGGCCATTACGCTCGGCGGCGATGATGCGTTTATCGAAGGCACGCTAGAGGTTGACGGCGCGGCGAGGTTGGACGGGGGGGTTTCGGCGGTCCTTGACCGGGTGATCTTCTGCGGTGAAAACGCAGAGAATGGGACCATTTTCTTTGGCCCGGCCACCGCCCTCTTTGGGGGTGATGGTTCGGACTACTCTTTAGGGTCAGTGAATTGTGATGCGCTAGACAACGCCACGGAGGCAACGGCCGACGCGCCTATTTTGACCGCTGCCGCGTTCCAAGTAATGGGGTTTCGTTGCAAGACAGACGGCACACTTGGGGCGGGAGAATCCATTGTGTTTACCCTTCGCTCTGCGGCGGCGGATCTGACTCCATCAGTGACATGCACGATAAGCGAGGCGGAAACCGAATGCTCCGACGTGACCTCAACGTCAACCGACGTGGCCGCTGGGGCGACTGTAGCCATGAAGGTCGTGGAGGCTTCGAACAACGCCGATGACAATGCTTGGTGTCAAGCGGTGATAGCAATTCGCTAAAGGAGGTTGTCAGTGGCAACAGCGAAGCCAGGGATTCCAGAGGTCAAGGTCGCCTACAGCAAATTGGACGACTCCGACCTCGATGCGAAAATAGATCGCGGCATTACTTGGGGCTGGAATTATATCCTGGAAAAGCTGGCGCTGGTTTATGACGTGTCTACATGGGCGGCGGATTGTCCGCCGCCCGTGTATGACATGGCGATACAGTTGGCCTACGTCTATGCCAGTGGTGAGGCGGTTCATACTGGGCAGCGGCTCACGGCGTCGGATGAGATGGCGGCAAAGATTTTCGAGGCGGTGAAAGAACGCCTGGAGCTCCTTGCTTCGCGCCAGGCCCAATTGCTAGACAGCAGCGGCACCCTGGTTTCGCCACGCTCGACCGGGAGTAGCTGGATTCGGCGTCGGACGACGGACAGGGTGTTCACGATGGACAACGAGGAAATGCAGGCGATTGATATACCTAATGCCGGCTCGGAGTGGGTCTAATGCCCGCGTGGTCCAAATATCTTGACTGGGCCGTTGAGACAAGTTTCGGCGTCGCTGCGTCTATGGGGTCGGCGCCTTACGACTTCGCGGGGGAGAGCTTGGAGCGGAAGCCGGTCTTCGTCCCCATACGACCCCCCCGCTTCCAGAGTGCGGTCCGACAGGTGGAGACCCGGCGGTCGGTCGCCGGCTCCGTTGATGTCCTGGCTGGCTGGGAAAATATCGGCTATCTCTGGCGCTACCTGATCGACGAACCCTCAACGACCGGGCCGGCATCCGGCTATTACACTCACGTCTTTTCGTGCGACCCTCGGGCTTCGTTGCCAAGCCTGACTCTCCAGGTTCCGCGTGAGCAAGAGGCACATCGGTATGTCGGTTGCGGGTTCACCGGGTTTTCGTTTTCGTTGACCCAGGGGGCAGGCGAGTTCGGGATTCGAGTGGAGGTTGTCGGCGCAGACGAGGCGAGCGCCGTTGCGGTTCCGTCGCGTTCCGAATCCGATTTTGAACCGACAATCCCGATTGGTGATACTTCCGGTGCCGCGATGTATGTGACGCTTGATGACGGGTCAACCTCTTGGACCGCGAGCGTTGAGAGTATCGACTTTCAGGCGCGGTGGAACCGGGAGCTATTTTGGACACCGCGTCAAGTGGCGGCGGTTGGGATCACGCCGGGAACGATTATCGGCGCGACATGCCGGTTCAAGTGGGATTACGACGCGGCGGATCAATTCATGCTCGATGCGTTCAGGAATCGAACCGCCATCGACGTGACGATCAAGCTGACCGCGACTTCGGGACTCAACGAACTGAAATTCGAGTTGCCGAACTGCATGATCGACGGTCGCCCGCCGACGGTCTCCGGAGCGGGGCGGGGGAACATACCGCTCGAAATGAACTTGAGCGCTTACAGGACGACTTCATTCAATCAGGGCGGCCCGTTCCGGGTGACGCTCAAGAACACGACGGCGAGCTATTCATGACTGCTTGGACGCTGGTTGCGGATATAGAGGTCGAACACGCACGGTTCGTCGAGCTGGCGCGAGGATTCGAGAGCTTGAAAGAGTTGCACGAGCGGCTCGTGATTCAGCTTCAGGGATATGTCTATCGGAACTGGCCGAAAAAGCCACCGCTTTCCCCCCTGACTCTGGCCGCACGCCGGCGTGGCGGTAGTGCGGTGCTTCAGGATACAGGGGCCTTGCGGATTTCGATCTCGGGCGAATCCCCGTTCCAGACGATCAGCAGCTCGCCCGGGACGCTGAACGAGGCGGGGGAATCCATCGCGGTGATAGGGACTTCACTGCCTTACGCGGCGATCCACAATTACGGCGGCACGATCCATGCGCGACGGGTGAAGAACCTCTCGATTCCAGTGACGCCCGAGGCCAGTGCGGTTGATGGGGCGAGCAGGTTCCCGCGACAACTGAAGTTCATCCCGTCGAAAAAGAGTGGCACGACGGGCGTTCTTGTTGAGGCGGCGAAACGCCGGGGCGAAAAAGGAAAGATTCAGTTCATCCTCAAGCCAAGTGTCCGGATCCCGCAACGTCGGTGCCTCCCCGACAAGTCGGTTGCCGAAAAGATCGCGAATGAGGTTGCCGAGGATTACGTCCTGGGACTGTTGGAGGTGACCTGATGGCTCAAACCCTGCGGCTTGACGTGATTTGGGCGGGGGTCATTTCCTACCTGCAGGGCTGGGATTGGTCCGGTTATCTCGATTCCGGTGATCCGTCTCCCGCAATCCTGCGCGGCCCGGAAAATCTTGAGGATAAGCTGCCCCACCTTTCGGTTGATTTGGTCAAGCCGTTTCGCGAGGATCTCGCGCGGGCGGGCGGAGCTGGGAAAGTGAAGCTGTACGAAAGCACTTTCATTCTCCGAATTGCCGCTCGCGGCTCATCGCGGTCTGACGCCGAAGATCGGGCGCTCCGGATCTTGCGCGGGCTTCAACAAGCGGCGAAAGGCTCAGGCACGTATTGGGGGATGGGGCGTGACACGGTTGACAGCAGCCGCATGAGTGACGCCGATTGGGACGTTTCCGGAACCGACAACCTGATCGCCAAGATTGATTGCACGCTTCAGATTTTCCGGAGGACGACATGAAAAAGGTTTTGGTTCAATACGTCGGGCCGCTGATGCACGCCAGCCTTGGCGAGCAGGGAGACGACCGGTTTGTTGCCGCATTCGAGCCGGTCTTGATGGATGCTGGACGCGCTAAACTGCTCGTCGAGAACGGCGGGAATAATTGGGAATACTGCGCGCCTCCTGCGGAAGCGGTGGCGACCGACGACGGAGGGCTTGACGAATGACGAATACCGGCCACGGCGCGAATAGCTTTCTTGGCTTTGCCGCACAGACAGCTTGGAACACTGACTCCGGCGGCACTTATACCTATCTGCCCTGCCGTCCGGGCGGACTGAAGAAGACGCAGGAGCCCGTTTTTTCGACGCAGTCGCGAGGATTCACGAAGCGCTACGGGCGAAACGCGAATCAGCAGGTCGAGGGACAGGTGCCGATGGACTTCTATTTTGAGGGCCTGGAAACGCTCATGAACGATACCTTTTCCCGCACTTCAACCGAGGTCGCTTCCTGGATCGTCTCGGCGGCATCGAGCAACAACACGATCCAGTTCCAGGAGGATGGCGGTTCGACTTTGACCGCAACGGTAGCGGACGGGTCTTACACTTCCGCGACGCTACCGGCGGCACTGAAGACTGCGATGGAAGCGGCAGGTTCCGGGACGTATTCGGCAAGTTACTCGACAAGCACTAAGAAGTGGACGATCACTGTTTCCGGTGCTGTGTCGGCAGTTCAATTGCTCGGGACCGGGAACTTTGAGGATGACCTTGGATTTACGAGCGCATCTTCTTCTGCATCCAGCGTAACGAGTGATACCGCTGTTGGGGCGGTCTACGACCACGTCTACACCTTCGACGACACCGGAGCCTTGCCGAATGCGAGCGGGCTGACACTGTATGACCACAAGGACTTGAAGACCTGGAAGGTGCGTTCCGCGTTCATCACGGCGCTTCAGATCGGGTTCCAGGACAACGCGCACTTCGTTGATTTCATCCCAACCTTCCTTGCGGCGTCGCGGTCGAAAGCGTCTGCCGTGACGCCGACATTCGGAACCGGGGTTCCGGCGAACCCGGCGGACAACCTGACGCTGACCGTCGTGACTGCCACTGGTTCCCGGTCGATGGAGACGACCGCGTTCAATGTGCACCTGACGATCCCAACGGCTCTCAAACACTCGGTCACCAGCCGCACGGCGAAAAAGGCGAACCGCAGCGACCGCGTGACGATTGAGGGGTCCGCAACTTGGGATTGGACGAATGACAACCTTGCAACGGAATGGCTTGATGACTGGGATAACGACGCTCCAGTTGATATCACGGCCGCGCTGACGGGGAACACAATCCGAAGCTCCGTGACGCAAAAAGTGACCATCGAATTGCCGCGTTGCCATGTGAAAGGAGACGATCCGGTGCATGGTGGCGCGGGGGCAATGGAACAGGCGTTCAACTGGGAATCGGCCTATGATCACACTGACAGCGAAGATGCCTTCAAGGTGACGCTCCGGAATCAGACTTACATTGCATAGGTGCGGTATGGCGGATGAAAAACGAAGTGCGCTCGAAGCGATAAGCCAGGCGACGCGGGACGTTTATGAGTTCCAACATCACCCGCGTTTGCGGGGTGTGAGTGTCGCAATTGAGGCTGTCTGGCTCGACTTCATTGTGATGGAAGCGCCGGAAGTGTTCGGGTTATTCCTGCCGGATGAAGGGGAGCCACTCGATCCTGGGCGGCGCAACGCCCTGCGGAAGCGGAAGAAGAACCTGGATGAGGCCAGCGTGTCGATGGTGCGGGCGTTGATCCGGATCATTGAGGAAGGCTGCCCGGAACTTCAGGGGCATCTTCACGCGACTCGGGACAAGATACCGCGAGATGCCGCCGGGAATCCCAATCCTCTGCACTTCTACTATCGCCAGTTTGGGCGGGATTTTATGGGGCTGGTGTGGGCGATTTTGGGATTATCTGGCGTGACGGAGGATCAAGCCGCTTCGGCCCGTCGGTTTCTTGGCGCGGACGCAAGAGGTGCGGAATCTGCATGTGATGGCGAAGACGTACGGGACGACGCCGGCGATGCTGTTGCGACTTGAAGGCACGCCGGTGGGTTACGCGGTGAACCTGGAGACTTGCCGGGTTGGCTTGCAATGGGAAGTAGAAGCCGTCGAGGTGAGGTGATTGATGCCTGACGTGAAGCTGACAATCAGTGCGCAGGATAAGGCGAGCGACGCGCTAGAGAAGATTGCTGGAGCGTTGAAGGGGGCTGGTGATGCTGCGGATGGGGCGTCTGGTGAGTTCGTCGGCGCGGGAAAGGCGTCTGATCGGTTGGGCGGCGACACGTCCGCGCTTGAATCAGACCTCCTGGAAATGCGGAAGGCGCTTGACCTGGTGAACAAGGAGCTTGCCGAAACGAAGGGGAAGCTGTCCGGCGTTGGGAAGGAAGAGAAGAAGTCAGGGCGCTCGTGGTTGGAAATGGGGGGGATGTTGTCCATCGCTCAGGCGGGGCTCGGGATGTTGACGGGAGCTCTTGGCGCTGTCTCTGAATCCCTAGAGCGTGCTGCTGAACGCGGTGACGTGATGGCCCAAGCAACGCTTGGGGCGGCGCGACAGGCTCAAGCGGGGATGGATAAGCTCGCCAGTACGGTCATGCAGGGGCTGCTGCCAGTGTTGCAGCCCCTGTTTGACTGGGTTGGTAAAATCGTTGAACAGACAACGAAATGGATTAAAGAAAACCATATCGTTGAGAAAGTCGTTGGCGTCGTGATCCAAGTGACCGGTTACCTGGTCAAGGCCGTGGGCGTGTTGACGGAGATCATGTCGCCGTTTGTGAAAATGTGGTCGTCTGGCTGGGGAAAGCTGGTCGGGCTAGTGATGCGCGGAACGGCGTATATGATCGATAACTTCCGCAAATTTACGAAATCATTCGTTGCTAACGTTGGGGTCCTGGCTCAGCTGTTTGATCAGGATCTCGCGGATTCGATTTTCCGAATGCAGCTCAATCTCGACAACATTTCCAGGCGACTCAAAAAGAACGCCACCGCATGGGAAGAAGTGTCGATTTCGACAGCAGAAATGGGGCGTTCGGTCGCCGAATCGGGGGATGGATTCATTGCGTTCGGCGAGAAGGTTGCAGCGGGAATGCTGCAGGCCAGCACGTCAACGGCCAAGTACTCGGAGCAGAACTTCCAACAAGCGCGGAAGAGGCTAGATACGCAGCTTGCAGAGCTTGAGGGAAACTTAGAGGCGCAATTGCAGGTTCTTGCGGAGTTCCATGCTCGCTGGCGTGAGATTGAAACGGTTCGGCGTGAAGAGATCATTGAGATTGAAACGCAGATCGCAGCGAAACAAAACGAATTGCGCCAAGTTGCCCTGGAACAGGAACAGGCAGCTATGGAGGCTCGCCAAGAATTGATAATTGGGTTCAGCGAGTTCCTACAAGAAATGGCAGCCTACCGCGAAGAACAGGTCATGGCCGAGCTGGGGCGGGAGCTTGAGAGGGTCGAAGTGTTGCGCACTCTCGGGGCGGAAGAAGCGGTTCTCCGTGATTTGCAGCTTGAGGCATATCAGAAGGTAGCGCAAAGCTCAGAAGTTAGCGCGCAGCGGCGAATGGAGGCTGAGAAACAAACGACTCGCTTGATGGCCCAAGAGGCATCGATCCGGGTCAAAACACAGACGGCTACGGCCCAAAAGATTGCCGGGACTTTCGGAGACATGGCGAAAAGCATGCTTTTGCAGGGGGCGAGCCTCAAAGACGTGCTTACCAACTTATGGAAGTCGATGGCGGGGCAACTTATCGATATTGTTATTGATATGGTTGTTAAATATGTGACTCAAGCGGCTGTTCAGACTGCTACTGCCCAGGCAGCCGCCACGGCTCAATCTAGTGCCCAAGCAGCAACGGTTCCATCTGCGATTGCATCTTGGACAGCATCAATCCCATTTGCTGGTCCGGCGGTCTTCTCTGCTTACATGGCGACCTATCAAGGCTTGATGGCTGCTGGACAAGCAGCAATGAGGGGTCTTGGCGGGTTCGCCGAGGGTGGGTTCATCCCAGGGATCGGGCGCGGGGATCGCGTGCCGATTCTTGCTGAGCCAGGTGAGTTCATGCTACGTCGGTCTGCCGCCGATGGGCTTGGGGCAGATGTACTAAATGCTTTGAACTCGCAAGGTGGCAGTGGCGGATTGGATGCCGGAATTCCCGAATCGGCTTCACAGGGTGGCAGCGTCGTGCGCGTCGTGATGGAATTGTCTGACCAGTTTCAGGACTCAATGTTCGGGCAGTTAGTGACTGAAGCGGTGAATTTTCACGTCGTCCATGAAGACGGGGAGCTTATGGCCAGTTCCCTTGCAATGGAGGGCGCTTGATGGCTTATTACGAAGAGATCAAGGGGAAGCCTCGGCTCATAGTGCTTGGCCAAAGCAGGAATAGGTTTATCGACCTTTCAGGGTATTTTCTCGCTGAGCCCTACAGGGAAGGGGCCTCAGTGCTGGTCGCAACCTCTGTGTCTGGGCGCACACAAGTAGTCTATAAACACCAAGCGGGGCCGACTCGGCTTAAACTTTCTGGTCTGGATCTCGAAGAGGTCAAGCGGCTTCAGCAGTTGTTTCGCGTATTTTCCGCAAGGGGCGTGCCCTTCGAGGTGATGATGGACCGTGGCCGCTGCATGCGGATTGTCGGGGACACGGCCAGGGATGAAGGGAGCTGGAGCGGTCCTTTTGATGCTGGGTTCGGCATATACTACGATTTAGATCCGTTAGGGGCAATCGATGGCGTGGGGGGGATCGGTGTGTTCCCTGGCCAGGTTCCTGGGTATGAGCGGTCTAATTGCGCCATAAATGGTGATGCAGTTGACGGGCCTCCTCTGTATCTTCCAACCGGCTGGGTTAATGAGACAACGGGAACCTTGGTCGGCTACAAAATCCAGTATCTTTCCGGCATGACCAATGAGGCTGGGACAAACGAGGGCAACGTTGTAAAACTCCAAGCCGTTGCTGGCGGGGCCAAAACACTGGCTGTCCCTTTCGATTTGGGGAAGTTTGGCGGGGCCGATCTCCAGTATGATTCTCTCCCGCTTAGCTATTTGACCCTCTCATTCGTTGCGCGGATGGACTTCCAGCCCGATGCCCTTGCCGCTCTGAACACTGCCGGAAGTGAGGTTCTATCTGTTTCTCTTCGTCCAACTTCTTCTTCATCTTCTTTGAGGGATGATATCACCAAGGTTCAGTTGACAACTCGTTGGACGCGCTTTTTTGTGAGGTTCCAGCCAACCACTGCGGTGTCAGACAATGATGGTGATATCATTTTTGATTTTACTGATGCCCTGGTGGGGCACTCAGTCTATTTGCGGGATATTAGACTTTCTCCATCGCGCCACTGGACTGGGCCGGCCACCTACAGCACAGTAAGGAGTGAGGCCCTCGGTGCGCGGGATGCGGGGCACCTGCAATATATCAATCGGCTCCATTATGCTTTCCAGATTCCAGCTTGGGAAGCCAGGGAAGCGGGCGGTGCTGCAACTCAATTTTCGTATTCCCTGGGGTTTTACTTCACCCCTTTTTGGAGCACCACTTCTGGTTCTAGGGGGTCCGAGTTCTCGGTTGTGACCGGCGTAAACGACAAACTGGATTTTGATGAGGGCGGGGGTGAGCTGCCGGTCGAGATTCCGGAAGGGCAATACGATTTTCAGACACTAGGAGACAAGCTCGCTTCCTTGATGACGGTTGCGGCGGCGGCAACCATCACGGTTACTTACAACGTCGGAACGCGGAAGTTTACAATTAGTTCCACTGGTGCGACCTTCAATTTGCGCTGGAACACTGGCACCAACGCGGCGGTGTCCATTGGAGGTTTACTCGGTTACGACACTTCGGCGGACGACACAGGCGCGACCTCTTATCTGGCGGACAACGCCGACACGGGGTTCTTGACTTTACTCCGAACCGCCGACACTACTACGTCTGGGAATACAAGTGGCCTTCGCATATATGCAACAAGCGACAAAATCGTTGCTGAGTTCCTGCTTGATGATGGGTCGGTGATGAGCCTGACAAAGACTGGTGTCACCTGGGTTGCCGGGACTCCGGTTCATGTTGCCGTGACGGCTCAAGACTGGGATGGGTCAACGGCAAGCTCTGGGGGGATCGGGCTTTGGGTTGATGGGTCGGTCGTGTCCGGGACAAATACCCATTCGCGGTGGCTCGCTTCACTTGGCATCTTGCTTTTGGTCGGATCTGACGTGACCAGAAAAAATGCCGCGTGTGGGCTTTTTACCGATGTTCGGATTGAGCCGGGAGTTATCGGCGTTGACTGGTCGATCACAGATTTTAGAAACACCGGCGGAACGCTGCCTGAGCGGTTCAGGCACACCTTCCTTTGCAAGGTCGGGAAGCGCGGAACCCCCCTTGTTCGGTTCGATGACAAGAACAACGCTTATGCCATGGATGTTCAGCTCTCATCTGATATACTCTTCAACCCAAGCTAGTCAATGCAAACTCTCCCAGAATCCATTTCGCGGGCTTTGGACGCCTCCATTGCTCCGGTATATGTTCTCAAGTTTGGTGACTTGGCCGGGGACTCGATCCCCTACTACTACTCGACCGCTCCGGTGGTGGGGCTCTCGACCGTCCAAAACATGGCCGCGTGGCCGAAACTTCCGGCTCGCAAGGTGACTCCACTAGAGGGGAAAAGCACGATAGGTAAAGGGGGGGTTGTCCTTCTGGATTTGGGCGCCAGCGTTTCTGACCTGCTGTCGCAACATTCGATGGTTGATCGTCCAGCAACACTTTATTTTCTGCTTGCCGGGCTGCACTGGAGATCACGTCTTACGGTTTATTCCGGCTCGGTAAGCGATGTTTCACGGGCAGGTCTTGCGGGGTTTATGTTCACTCTCGTTGACCCCTTAAGCAGACTTGCGGTTGACGTGTTTTTGCCGGAAGCGTTGGCTAGTGAGCCGGGGAGTGGGGATAAGGTGTGGACCTGCTCGGCAACCGGCGGTGCAACCCTGACACTTTCTGACTTCGACGGGGACGGTGTTTATGACCGCATCACGGTTCAGGGACACCCGATGAACATTGCTTTGTGCCTGATGAGAAGCGGTGCCGGGGATGGCGGGACGTTTGATGCTTGGCCGGCTTGGGCCGGTGCTGGCCTGTCCACCCAGGAAGTGAATGAATCGGCCTGGGAAACAGCGCGGGATAACCAATGGTCTCTTGCCGAAATGAAGTTCACCTTGGAGGGTAAGGAAAGGGTAAAACGGTTCATCGAAAGCGAGATTTGCAAGGTGCTAGGTGGTTACATGACCATATCTGGAAGCGGGAAAATCGGGTGTCGGTTTTTCGAGGCTCCAAGAAAAGTAGCGGTTCTCCAGAGTTTCACGGATGATTCGCTCTTGAAGCCTCCGGCTTGGAGCGGGAATTATGGGGGTGGGGTAACCCACATTTCGATTTCACTCGATCATGATGGCGATGATTACCAGACAGAGTTACCTCTGATGGTTAGTGCTGAATGTCTTGCTGGTCGGGCCAGAGTTCTTAACAGGGTTGATATCCGGTCCCGAGGTTTGCAAACAAGTCTTGGTGGGGTTTCCATCGCCCGTACGGTTGCTGATTCCATCTTTCGGCGGTATCAGGTGGCTCCTCCAAAGGTTGGGTTCGAGGTGATGCTGCACAAACTCGCTGTGGAGGCTGGCGATGTTGTCCGGCTGCGGTCCATCACGTACCCAAACATTGAAGGGTCGCAACCCCTGGGCGTAGATAAGGATCGGCTCCTTGAGGTGTATTCTGTTGGAGTCGTGAAAGATCGGATCAAGTGTGCTGCCATCGATGTGTCTGGACCGCTTCAATCGACCGAACAAGTCGCAATCATTGCACCCAACGGGCAGGCTGTTTGGACTTCGGCTACTCCTGCCGAAAAGGATTATGCCTATTTGGCTGATCCAGACACAAAGAAAATGTCGGATGGGCAATCGGGGTACGAGTTCGCATAAGGAGTGTCGGGATGGCATTTGATACGTTGGTAGACACAGAAATATCCAGGGACAAACCGGCTGATTCGGCGCTTATGTTGAAGCTCAAGAATCGTGACGATTGGAATAAGTCGGGGGCCACTGCCAGCTCTGACTTTTTTGTTGACGCGTACCAGACTGGGCATTCTCATGATGGAACCTCGGGGGAAGGTGCGCAAATCCCGGAAGCGGGGATCGCTGATACCGGGGTGGTTTCTGGTGGACAAGTGGGCTCTGCCCAAGTAACTACAGCAAAGCTCAAGAACTCAACCATGGGGACTTCGCATTTTCAAGACTCGTCTGTAACCACGGCGAAGATGACGGGGAAGATTGGAACCCAATTCAGGGGGTTGGTTACGGGGGGGGCTCTAGACGTTACGATCACGCATGGACTCGGGCATCGGCCTGTGGTTACGAATCGGGTTGGCGGTGCTTTTGCAATCCAGTCCACGAGCTCAACTTCCATCGTGTTGCAATACAAAAACTTGTCTCCACCTGATCCTTGGAGCTACGACATACACGCGGTTTGAACTATGACTTTGACAGACTTCATTTCAGACGGTGAAATCAGCATCTCCGGAAAGGTGACCGGTCTCCAGGCTGCGGCCACCAATAAAGGGGTGATCGAAAAGCTGCGTGATATAGACGCCGATCTCAAGAAGGCTCTTGAGGCTGCAAAGACAGCCTTTGATGCTCACGATCATTCCGCTGCCGGCAAGGGAACTCCGCTTGGGACTGGTGGGGCCGACTCCTTTTCATCCGGTGCCGTGACAACTGCGAAGCTGGGGAACCTGTCTGTTTCGGGAGCAAAACTCCAGGCCGGATCTATCTCTGCTGCTAAAATCTCCGATGATTCTGTTGGTGGCAGCAAGATCGGGAATGCAAACGCAACCGCTTTTTCGATTGCTGCATCTTCAACTTGGGTATGGAACCCTGGGCTCGGGTATATCCCTCTCTTCCACGTAGAATCGGCTGACGCGAGGGATATCTCGGTGCATGGGATTCTTACTGGGAACTCTGTTACGCTTTCCAATACAACTCTTTCTACCGTTACCGGGGAAGTCGTTTGGCGGGGGAATTGACTATGCCTCACAAGGAGATTCCTACAACATCGATTCAGCCAGGGCAAAGCCTTTCACGGCATCTCGCCGAGGTGATGCGGGCGAATCGGTTTTATTGCGATCACGTGCGGCAGAGCAACGATTCGCTGATGAGCAATTCTTCCGGGCATCTCCACGCGGTAGGCGCCACAACTGCATTCAGCTACTCGTTCAGCGACAGAATAGAAATTGTCGCCAGCTCCAATGATCGGCTCGACTTCCAATATGCTGGCGGGGCAACGGCGCTTGGAACATTTTCGGCAAGCTTGACACCGGCCACATACACCCTGGCTTCACTCGCTTCTCATCTCGAAACCAAAATGCGAACTGCCGCGGGGGGCGTCTCGGATATTGACGTTTCTTATGATGGCCCGGCGGGGGGTTCGCCTGGTTTTTTCGTGATCCAGCACTCCGGATCGAGCGACAGCCCCAACGCCCGCATATTCAAGCTGCTTTGTGCTTCTGGATCCAACGGGCCGACGGCTGCCACTCCTCGAAGCGTGTTTCCTTCTATAAAGTTTGCCGCTGGGAAAGATCGAGTTGGGGCGTTCGGTTATGTGGGGGATGGCGGCTTTTTGGACGGGTTCACCCAAGATTCTTGGACGTTTGGTGATGGCGGGCAGGTAGGGACTTCTGGAATTGCGGCAGGTGCGGTTACTGAGGCGAAACTCAAAGACGGGATATTGGACGGAACCCACTTGTCGGCTGCTGCTGTGACTGGAGCGAAGATCCAAGATTCAGCGTTGACGAGCGCGAAAACTGGGTCGCCTGTGGCCTCTACTACGGCTTTAGTGCCTCCCGTCGGCGGAACTGCAATTATTACGTTTGCAATGGGGACTGCCGGGCGTGTTCCTTCGTGCTGTATTGCAATCAATTATGTTCCATATACATCAATTGGGCTCCCGTCCCTAGTTTACATTACCGGGGCGCCAGTTCATACCGGAAGCGGGAATTACAATGTGACGGTTCAAAACGACAATGTGTCGGGGATTAACGTTACTGTTCAGGGGTTTGCTTACTGATGGCGCGGAGAAATATCATAGATTGGCCGACGATCCAGGCGCTGATCAAGGCAGAGGTGAAGAAGTATGCCTTCGCGTTCAACAGCGACCATGGCTTGCTCTCCGGACTATTGGATGACGATCACCCCCAATATGCCCGTCTGGCCGGGGCGGTGTTCACGGGACCGGTCACTCTGGCGACTGCTCCGGTAGCTGACCTTCATGCTGCCACAAAATTTTATGTTGATGGCAAATGGACCCCCCTCACCCAGCAAGGCGGAAACAATATTTGGAACTTCCCGGTGCTCTGCGGATCGGACGGCACCCAGCCGGAGTGGTGGGAGACAAGCGGTGCCGGTGCCACCGGGATGACTGCCACGTGGGAGGATACCGCCGGGGAATCACTCCCGGAAATCCATGCCGAGTGCATCAAGTGCGTGACGGGGTCCAGCGGCGCTGGAGCCTATGTCTACCAGCAGCTCTATCTGGCGGATCATCCGCTCCTCAAGACTGGCACGGTGCTTAGCGCCTCCGTCTGGGTCTACCAGGCGACCACGGCGGATATGCTCAGGCTTGAGATTTGGGGCAACATGAGCGGCAGCCTCGGCTCTGTGTTCACGACAGCCACGGATGCTTGGACGCTCTTGGAACTCGAAAACCTGACCATCGGAGGATCCGACACCTACGTCGAATTCCGGGTCTTGTCGCTGTCCGCGTCCGACACGTTCTACATGACCATGCCGGCGGTGTGGCTCGGGGCCTATAATCGGCCTTGGATGGCGAATCCGAGTCACTATGTAGACTATGCGGAAGAGGTTTATTCCTTGAACCCGTCCGACACGGCCTGGCATACCGTATCGACCAGCGTGCCACCGGGGACTCATACAGTAGAACTCGGAGTTGTCATCAACGGTAACGGCGTCGCTGGCCGAGCCCATTATGCCAGGCCTGGATACTCTACGGCTGCAAAGACGGCATATACAACGGTAAACAGTGCGTTTGGAGCGGCGGCGAATAACCGCGCCGCAGTTCTGATGCAACTCGACGATCAGGGACAGTTTCAGTGGGCCGTGAGCAACGCGGCAGCCAGCAAAGTTGCTGGCGACATCAAGGGCGCCTTTCGGTGGGTGTATTGACCATGATTGTTTCCAAACGACTTGTCGATGCCAAGCTCCCGCAAGGGGAGGCGATAGATCTATCTTCACACGCATCCAAAATCGAGCCGGAGAGCATTCGCATCGTGCCGGCCGAGTGGGATGGATATCGATGGGCGCCAAGTGGGTCGCCACTGGTAGCCGGTCAGGATTATACTGTCCGAGGAACGATGGTCGAACCCTTGGCCACTCAGGCTCAGAGCATCCGCCGAATCTTGCTGACGTTTGAGCATGAGGACGACTCCGAGAAAGAAGAGCAAAAAGATGCCGAACGCGAGGCGAATCATCGCGACCTGCGCGACAAATATCAGACGGCCTTGGCCTGGCTCGATGATGCCAAGCAGAGCGACAATATCGACATCAAGCAAATCGCAAAGATCGTCGAGGGAATCCTTAGGCTGATGCGCCTGGAGATCGGCGACGAGTAAACCAACAACGAGGAGGCCACCATGACGGCCATCGACAACCACTTACGATTTTACGACGGCCTCACCACTCCAGTGCGCAGCGCCGCAGCCGTGACTCCATCGGATGCCACCGACCTAGCCTACACAACAAAGGGGATCTACATCGGCGGCTCCGGGAATATCGTCGTCAACATGGCCGACAGCGGGGCGCCGGTGACCTTCACGGAGCTCCAGGTGGGGACCGTCTACCCATTTCGGGTGACTCGAGTACTGGCCACTGGCACCACCGCCACCAACATCGTGGCCCTGTGGTGAGCATGATGCAAATCGGCCTTGGAATTTGGGGCAGCACACCCAGGAGCATTCATCCGATCTTGGATGCGATGACTGTCTATTGGGAGATTGACGAGTTTTCCGATGGCAGCAGTGCCGTCGCTCGGGCGAATAGCTTCCCGAAACGCAGCGCCTTAGTCGATATCAACACGGTGCCATCGTATGCAGACGCATGGGGGAATGTGGCGGCCCTGACCGCAGCAAACGCCGAAAAATTTGCCTCGACAGAAAGCAGCATTTTCGCCGCGACTGCCGACCGGGAAATCTGGCTCTGGGCGAGGCCAAGTGCGAGTGGCGCGAGCATCGATGTTGTGGCCTCGAAGGATGATGGATCGACCAATCGCGACTGGTCAATCCAATACGAATTCGCAAGTGAGAAATTTAGAGCAGTCATTTTTAACACTAGCAACAACAACTTTGTCGTATACTCGACTGTCGCAGCCAAGGATACATGGCACCTAGTATCCCTAAGGCTCGATATCACCGGCTCACGGATCGGGATATCCGTGGATGCAGGAGCCTATACGTACACCACTGTCACCGGGACACCCAGGCAGACGATCAGCAATTTTTCTGTCGGTGGCTATGAGCTCAACAACAGCTATACCTTCGACGGCCGTCTGGCCGCATGTGGCGCCGTGAATGGATTTTTGGCGCCCGCATCCTTGAGCTGGCTCTACTCCGCGGGGCGCCCCCGGACATTTGTCGAAATCCAATCCTTCACGGGGTGACCATGACACTACCCGCCAAAAAAGACCGCGTGAACACCAAGCTGGCCGCTCTGTGGCCGGTGCTTGTCGCCCGGCAAGATGATTATCTCGCCGCCCACGGGCGGTACTGGCAGGGGCTCCTCACCCACGGTATCCTGCCCATCGACGACGATGACCCACTCCCCGACCAGCTCGCTCGGACACCGAAGGAGCAGCCGGGCGTTCACGTCCAGGACTGGCGAGCGATGCTTCCGGAACTCGACGGCAAGCCATTGCCCATGGCGCTTCAGGTGCATACCTACGGTGCTCCCGACGGCGATGGATGGTGGGCGGAGGCCCACATCCTGTATCAGGGGATACACAGGCGCCGGATGAAGGGTGCGGGCCCGCTTGCGGCTCGCTTCACCAGAGGATGGCACAAAGTGTTTGACCCGGTCCTGTGACCTGTTGGTCCAGTCAACCAGTCCGCCTCGGCGGGCTTTTGCATGTACGGAGGATGTCCATGATCCATAATCATTTCTGGCGCGGATACCGGCTCGGTTCCATCTGTAGCGGCGTGATCGCCACCGCATCCCTCTTGGCGCTGGCCATCCTCTGCGGCTGCTGCCCCTACGGCGGCGGGAATCCGGGCCCGTGGCCACGCCCAACCCCAACCAGCATTCCAGCCCCACGCCCAACCCCCACCAGCATTCCAGCCCCACGCCCAACCCCCACCGCTGCCCCAGCCCACCGGCCCTACCAGGTCACCGAGGGCCGCGCCGTGCTGACCATCCGTGGGATCGACCAGCTCCCGCTGTCCCCTGCAGCCGACACCAGTACCGTGGCGACCATGACCTGGGAGACGGAGGGCCGGGATCTGGGAGCCCCGGTGCTGGAACTCCAGATCCGCGGGCAGTCCGCCGAACCGTGCCTCTCCCGTCCATGCCGTGACCGCGCCGGGTTGGTCATCAGATATTCTTCAAGCATCGCCCATGACGAGGGATTACCAGAGCGGCAGCACTGTGGCGAGGGCGTGAACTACCACCGCAGGATCGCTCTCGGAAACCTTCCCGCCGGGCTCCTCCGCGTGACGCTGGAATGGGACCGCACGATGCTCCGCGTCTCTACGCCCGTGGATTCGTGGCAGAGCGGGCTTCAGGAGGAGCGCGGATTTTCACTGGGGTTCGGACGGGTGATTACCGGGGCACCCTTCGAGCGGCGGGAAATCCGGGGCTGGTCGTGGAAGCCGCTCCTGGATGGGAGTCCATGGATCAAGCTCTCGGTGGAGTCGTGGACCGGCAGTCTGGGGCTTTGGCGGGAATGCACACTCTGACGGAAAGGAAGCTCATGAAAGACGGGACAAAGACAACAGAATATCGGCTCACCCAGGTGAGCATCATCCTAGCGACCCTCATGCCGCTCTTGGCGACGATCCTCCTCGCTGTTGGCACGATCCCCCTCGAGGCATTCTTGGCCCTGGTGACTCCTGGCCCCGTGTCGGTCGTGGCGACGGGCGCTTACGCCTACAGCCGAGCTCGTGTAAAAAGCGCCGAGGCGGTCTCATCGAGGCAGGCCCTTTTTGATGAGGCTATTGCCGGAGCTGGAGGGCAAAATTGATGAGACTTGAGCCAAGAGATCCAGTAGGCCTCCTTCCTGGAATCGCGAGAGCACTGTTTTTTGCGGCTATCGCAATCCTGGTCTACGCCATGATAGCAGCTCTTTCGGGGTGCGTGGATCGGCAGCTCCGCCGGGACTACGAGGCGCAGGTGCGGGCGACGGAGGCGATCACCAGGGCGCAACTGTGCAGCTCTGCATGCCGCGTCGAGGCGCTCTGCGATCCGCCCACTGGCAGCGTGCTGGACATCCTCTCTCGAATCGACGCCGAAGTCGCCGCGCTCTGCCCGTGTATTCCAGAGGAGCTCTGCACATATTTGATGGAGGTGGAGCCATGAGCGACCCAAGAGATGATCGCCAGATGAGCGCCTGGATCTCTGCCATCCGGACAAGGATCGGACTCGAGGCCATCCCTGATGCCGTTGTTCAGGCTGTAACGGAACAGACGGCCGACATCCTCTCCAAGGCCACGGCCATGCTCATTATTATCGGCACAGACGATCCAGATCATCACGAACTCGTGATGACTTTCGCGAGGCTCCGCCTTTCCAGGCTCGCCATGCGGCTTGAACAGCAGCACACGGCGGAGGTGCGACGGCGGATGCTGGAGCAGCTCTTATCGGTGATAGGCGAGCTCCTGACGCAGATGCAGCCATCCATCGTCGGTGTCGCTGGAGGGCTGCTTGAGAGAGCCCTGGAAGAGCTTTTGGGAGGTGAGTCATGAGTCAAAAAAGCAACGGCCTTGCAGCGGAAGTCTCCGAGCGCGTTCTGGGCCGATGGGCGGGAGCAATTCTGGCTATCATCGCCACGATCCTACTCTCCGGGGTCGGTTGGGTAGTGGCCTCCACCGTCACAGCCCAGAGGCGTCTGGCAGTCATCGAGGTATCTCGCTTTACTCCGGTCGATGCCAGAGAACTCGAGAATAGGATCCAGACGACCATCGATGCGAAGCTCACCAGGATGGAGGCGAAGCTGGACCGGATAGACGATGCACTTCGGGAGCTGGCACGGGAGAAGTAGACGACCTCCTTGTTTACCCCTTTGTTTACCCCCAAAAGCTGTCAATCAACGTCAATCGCTGGAGTTGCCTGTCGGTCGAACGAGGTGTCAAGGGCCGTGGCGGCGCGAAATGTCGCGCCATGCCATGCAACTATCTGAAATAAAACATATTTGATATCCCATCCAATGGGCGGCCTCAGTGACGGGCTTGAGACTTCAGACTCCCTGTGTTTGCCTCCTCGTTTGCCTACTTCCACCAAGAATCCGGTCTTCCAGGAGCTTACCGGATTCCTCTTCCGCGGCTGGTGATACGTGAGAGTAAATTCCAAGTGTAACTTTAATGGACGCATGTCCCAAGAGTCGCTGGACGATCCTTGGAGAAATCCCGGCCTCGAGGCAAAGAGTGGCGCAGGTGTGGCGCATCTCGTGGAATCGGATGTCCGGGAGATCAATCCCATGACGTCTGGCTCGTTCACAAGCCCGGCGAAAGCGTACCCTCGCATAGCAAGACCGCATGGGGCCACCCTTTAGAGTGGGGAAGACAAGGCCATGTTCTTGCCATCGACCACTGAGTGCTCTCTTGCGAGCATCTTGGCGGGCTTTATGCTCACGGAGCGCACGCAGGCACTCTGGTGGCAGAGAAATTGTGCGGCGCGACGCTTGGCTTTTAGGAGGCATGAGCTGGAGAGTCCCGTCAACATCACCGAGCTGGCAGTCAATACGGAGTCTCCCAGCGTCTAAGTCTACCCGGCTCCACAGTAGCCCCAACAGCTCTCCTTGCCGCATCCCACGGAAGAGCGCCAGAGTATAAAGAGCGACCCAGTGATCCATCAGTGGCTCACCACGAGTTTTTGGGGGTCCCAGTTCGCCCCTCATACACGCCAAAAAGGTGGCGGCCTGCTCGGCGGTCCACGTTCTCATTTCGCGCCGAAGCCTTGGTTCCCGATCACCCTTCGGCGCCCCCGCGAGGCTGGCCGGATTGCGGGAGAGTATGCCGTCCACCACCAAAGGGCGGAGCGCTGTTCTGAGAGTCGCCCTTGCATGGCAGACTGTGCTGTGGGCGAGGCCACGATCCAGTAGCTCCGTGAGCATGGTCGCCACATCGGAGGGAAGCAGATCATGGAGCATGAACTCGCCAAGGCCAGGAATCAGGTAGAGACGTGCATCTTTCTCGTATGTGCTCCATGTTCCTGGGCGAACCGAGTGCCGAATGCTCTTGAGCCACCGGTGGAGATAGTCTCCGAGCGTCTCGCGGCCGCACCGCCGATCCGCGGATCCAGCTTCCGCTGATTCGAGGTCCGCTATCCGTGCTCGAAGGGCACTGCGAGTGGATGCGGTGAGCCACCGCACCCCACCAGCTTTGTCACGGATCTTTGCCCGCCAGTGCGTCTTTTCGCGGCCCTTCCGGTCTTTGTACTTGTGCTTGTGCATCGCTCCACCAGCCAGGCATAGGGTATGCGGACAATACCACCGATCCTCACCGCCGGGATTTCCCCGGACTTGAGCCATCGGTCGATCGTCCGGACGGACACATCGAGTGCCAAGGCCGCTTTTTTTCGTGATAGCAAAATCGGTTGGGTCGCGTCCATCATGTATGCTCCTTTACAATTCGCGCCCACGGGAACAGGTCGCACGGATCCACCTTCCGACCGCGCGGCCAAGCCACGTCCCGGTGGCCGCAGACGTCATAGACCGGGATCTGGTACGTCTCGACGAGAGACTTGACCAGTTTGATGCAGGCGGAAATCTGGGCCTCCATGTATCCGAACAACTCCTCGTCAGCCCCGCTGGAATGCAGCGCCACTCCGATGCTCAGGCCGTTGACATCGGCGGGAAGCCCATGCCAGATGGCCCGCCCAGCGTGCCACGCTCGTGCCTCGTCAGGGACGAGCTGGTAGATGCTCCCCGATCTCGAGACGACGTAGTGGTAGCTGACCTGCGACTTCGGGTCGCAGAGCCAGGAGAGTACCCCCTCGAGCCTGCCCGGCCCGGTGTCGTGGAGGATGAGCCCGCAGATCCGTCCTCGGATATCGGACGCACGCCGCCCGAAGTTCGGGCTCTCGTGAGTCGTCATGATGTTCATGCGAAAAGCTCCTTCTCCTTCCGGGCGACGACCCACAACTCCCGCCGCGAAGCCCGCCACCCCGTGAAAAATTGCCAGATGACCTGGAACCACGACCGACGCCGCCAGGGCTCGATGGGGATGATCCTCATGCCGAAATTTCCCCATTCCGAATCACCAGTGCATCAGGTGCAGGCTCCTCCGCCACCTCCGACATCCAGAGCTGGATCCCTAGCTCCTCGGTGATCCGACGCAGCTCATCCAGCCCCTCCCGGCCAAGCGACTCCGCGCCGTCCACGCAGACAAATCCAGCAGCCGGATTCAGCGCAATGGCCACCTGGACACCGACCCGGATCTGCTCGCTGGTCCCCAACCGATGCAAGGGAATCCCATGGATCGCCACCTGATCTCTTTCGATCCGTAGCCCGTCGATGGGCATGTTCATCCGCTTCACCACCCGGCGCGGCAATTCATCCCGGAAGAGCTTCACCAGCCGATCAAAGCGTTCGGACCGAGCACGGGCCATCGACACCGTATGCGTGGCCTGCTTGTGGTCCTCGTGCGCCCTGCGCAGTGCCACCCGTCGATCCGCCTCGTCGATCTCCTTCCGCATCTTCTCCAGGTCCTGCTCGCCCCCCGCGTCAAGACTGGTCTCGAGCTCCGACAGCTCCGCCCTCAGACCATCTAGCCGATCCAGCGCTCGCTCCGTGTCCGAGATTTCGCTGGCCTGGCGCCGGGCCTCATCGAGGGCGGTCTCCGCCTTGGCCAGCATGCCGCGAAGGAATTCGATCTCCGCTTCCTTCGTCGAAATGCGCTCCGCCACAGCCGCCCTTTGAGTATCGATCACGCAGCGCCGCGGCAAGTCGGCACCTTCGCGAGCAATCTGCCGACCCAGTTGCTCCGCCCTGGACCGTAGAGTCTTCCGTGCCTCCACCTGCCCCAACGCCATGTGGTAGGCACGCTTCGCCGACTCCGTCTGGCCGCGCAGCACCTCCAGGTCCTCTTCCGGCGGAGAGCCAAGAGTCACCTGGTACTGTTCGAGGTCGCGCACGGCCCTCTCCACCTCCGCGTTGCAGCGCTTCCTCGTGTCGTAGCACGCTGCTTCCAGCGACCGGCAGATCATCAGGCCATGATCACCGTAATTCACATCCGCCCTGATTTCTCGCCACGCGTCCAGGACATCCTCTCCCAGCTCCTCCACCGCTTCCATAAGCTCTTCGGCCATCAGCCGCACGGGCATTGCGCTGAGCAATTCGTCTCGTTGCCGGCGGCATCGGTCTTTTCGGCCTCTGCTGTCGTCGCCGGCGAGCTGCACCCAGCGGATGGGCCGGAAGATGTGGGGTCCGAAAAGCGCCTTCAACAGGGCATTTCCATCACCTTGCGTCAGTGCGAGGCCGTCTCTCTTGACCCGGAGGGTCTGCCTCCCCCGGACGGGGATCTTTCGACTGATCTCCAGATCTCCAATCGACAAGAAGATCTCGGCTCGATCCGCGCCTCGCCTCACCAAGGTCTTATCCCCGCCAGCAATCCCCGCCTCGATGGCTTCCAGGATCGACGTCTTCCCCTGGCCTGGGGCACCGGAGATGCGCACAATCCCACCCGCCGGCGTGATCTCCACCTCGCGGATGCACTTGAAATCCTTCGCCCGGACCTGCGCCACTTTCAATCGTTCGCTCATGCCACGTCCTCCAGGGCAATCGCCACCTGATCCATGGCGACGGGGTTGTTGTTGCGTGCCGCTAACACCAGGTCGGACGACAACTGCTGTGCTGCCTCGTCATCGATCCGGCCCTGCGTCTTGGCAAGCTGGATCTTACGGCTCAGGTGCTGGAATCGATCCAGGTGGCGTCTCGTCGTCTCCGGAGCGGAGATAGCATCCCGCACCGCGGCTTTCGCCCGGGACTCAACGACTTCTTTTCGCGCTTGGCCGACTTCCGTCGCTTCGCCGCTGCGGCCGGTCATAGGCTTATGCACCTGGTGCATCCGGACGGCGGTTGAAGGCGCCCGGACCCGGATGGCGTCCACTTCCTTGCCGAAAGCCAGGACCCGCGCCGGGTACAGCTCGATCTGCTTGCCGACCCAATCGTCCGTCTCCAGCCCATGCGCCTCCGCAATGGCCATGGCATTGGTCTTGTTGAGCACCAGTTTTTTCCTCGCCTCCGCGAACTGGATCAGCGCCTTGATCTCATTTTTCCCGTCCCGCGTTTGCAGCTCATCCTGGTAGACGCGATCAATGGTCCAGGTCTGTTCTCCGTGGACGACAAAATCGGCCGCGCAGAGATACTCCTTCGGAAATAGCAACTCGACTCTCATCATTCCCTCCTTGCTATACCGCCAGCGGCAGCCCGCCTATGGTCAATGTTTTGCTCTCTTCCGGGTAAATCCACTCCGGGAAGCGAAGATCCATGACCGAGTCCGAGACGCCAGGCCAATCGCCGGACTCCCGGCAGGCCTGTAGATTCTCCAGCCAGCGCCGATAGACCACCCGCCCAGCAGCCAGAGCACGCTCCTCGACCAGGTAGACCATCACATCGTGCGGGAGATCACTCACGACAGCGACCACGTACACCGGTCGATAAAATCCCGTGACAAGCGCCGCTGCATCGCTGTACCACGCCAACTTCACGTGGTAGCGAAGCCGAGCCGCGTCCCGCACGAAATCTCTCACGGTCCGGTGCCGCGTCGTCTTCAGATCGACCTGACACCCATCGGACAAAAAATCGATCCGCCCCTTGCAAGCGATGCCCGTCTTCGGGTCGTCCCAAAAAAGGGACAGCTCCGACTGACCTTCCAGCAGCAGTTTCGAGGCCGACGGGTGCTCCGCCACCGCTCGCGCCATCTCCGAGATCTGCTCTATCTGGTCGCCCGTCAAGACCGTCCGACCACTCGCTTCCACCCGCCCCCGCCACTCCCGGGCGGCTTTGGTCCGAAAA
>JAJRTK010000117.1 GCA_024278345.1 bacterium
GAGGCTCTGCCTCCGGACCTCCGCTGGGAGCGCCGCTCCCAGACCCACGCCAGGGAGCCAGCTCCCTGGACCCACATCTTTGTGCGCTGCGCGCTTTTTTCGGGTGGCCGGTACCATGACCGAGGCCCAGCTTCCCATGGCGCCCTCTCTCACAGGGTCATGGCCGGTACTATGACCAAGGCCCCCTTCTTCCATCTCCCACGACAAGGGTGCCCCATGACGACTTCGACGCTCAAGCCCGTTCATCGCGCGATGCACGCTGCTCTTGGAAGCTCCGACTTGTCGTGCGATTTTTCGAATGCTCTTTTTTCCTCCGGCAGTTGAAAACTCGGATGGATTTGCGCCAAAATCCCATGTCGTCGCTCCAGGTTTTAGGATCTGTTTTTCAAAATCCTTCCATACTGGATCGACGACAATTTGTCCCGCCTTACGTGAATGGCCCCTCATCATCAAACAGGATTAGGGCAACAGCAACACCAATTCCTCCCAGTAGCCATTCCCAGCCGCCTCCCTCTTCCTGCACTGCCTGTTCTGGTTCTCGAATCGCTGGGAGAGATCGGCGCTCAGAAACGTCTGATTCTTTAGCGAGCTCTTTACGTTGGATATGATTTTTGAACGAGGCCTTGTATTTTCTCTTGAGGTTGAAACCTGTGATTTCCTCAACTCGACCAATAAAAACCGGTGAGTAAGAAATTGGGTTTCTTTTACCGGGGTTGCCATGGAACTGGATCCTTGGTATATGGTGTGTATGCCTCAAAAACTCCTGGTAATGTACGTTGATCGGTTTTACTTTGCCATCATACGGATATTCTAAGATAAAACCAGCACAAAGCGATCCATCCTGATCAGCGGGTATCTGAGGCAAAGCTGCGAACAAATTGCGATCATTGTCATGGCGGATGATCACACTCACCTGACTAGACATTGCTACCTCGATTCTTGTATTCTTCTGAGCAGGCAGTTTTGTCGGAGTTGTCGGCTCCAGAGTAATGCCGGCGCACTCTTGTGGGGATGGCAATGAATTCCTCGCGAGGCTGTCTGAGGCACGTTTCCACCAAGGAGGCCTCGTCCATCTTGTCGGCCACACCGCGGGGTGAGACGATGCCGGTTTTTCGCTGGCACCGAGGGGATGGTGGGCTCCTGGCGGCGGACGGACTGCCGCCGACAGGAGCGGAACGCAACCCCTACGAAGAACTGGAGGCTGGGGCGAGATGGCTTTTTTCCAGTGCAGTGCTCGATGGCATCACTCGGCGTCGTTTTCAGATTCGTCCACGGTCACATCCGGGTCGATCCGTTCCGGGCAGAAATCATAGCCGAAACAATCGAGCAACCAGACGGGGCCGCAAGCAAGGGCGTAGCGGTGGATATTGATGACCACCAGGTTGTCGTCGTAGCCAAGGCGTGCGAGGAATTCTTCAAACGATTCATCGTCATAGGCATTGATATAATCATCGTGTCGGGCCCGGTCAAACCGCTTCTCGAAATCATCAGATTCGTAGGTGTAATTGTGCAATTCCTCCCGGGAGATGAAAACGAGGTGGGCGCATTCGGGGGTCCCGCACAAGGGGCAGCAAGCCGTATAATCGTTGCGCCATGTGGGTTCTACGATGGTGATGCTCTGGGGTAATGACGTGTTGTTGCAACAAGTGGTGTCGCTCATGGTGTCTCCTCCGTATTGATTGTGTGGTCGTGGTTGAGGTTTTTCGCCGGCCCGGAGTGGGCCCATGTATGGAGCCGCTGGGACCGCGGGAGAGAGAGGCGAACCCGCCGGACGCTTCATGTCCCACGAAGGCGCCCATGGCCGCAAAGGGCCGTTTTGTCCCATGAAGGTGCTCGTCGTTGGACAAAGATCCTCCTGTTATCTTATGAGTCGAGACGACTTCGATAAAGAGCGAATTGACCCGAATCGCTACATTTCCTAATTTAATCATCCACGTGAGAAATGTCAAGTGATTTTGCGAGAAAGCGCTCCGTAAAGTGTCGGACTGACCGTTAAAGCGTCCTGCACGGTTCCGGTGGCCTGTCCGTGCATCGCCACCGCGTGCCCGCACGGTTCGTCAGATCGACGGTTTTCGCTTCTTGGGACCGGACTTGAGCTTGTAAGGGTGCTCTGCCCATGCCAGACCACCTGCCAGGGCGGCCAGGAAAAGCGGTGGCGCAAGGATGATCCGACGCCGCGGCCAGGGGGCTTTCGGAAACGGCGATTTGGGACCTATCAGATCCGGTTGACAAGTCCACGCACGAAAGGAACCCACCGTTCAATTCCGTGAATTCCGTCCAGCCCGCCACCGGCAGAATGCCGGTGGCGGGCTGGACGGAGCTGCGGAGTGTAAAGCAAAAACGCGGGGATTTGATAGGTCCCGGCGATTTCGTTATGGATGGTTCCTCTGAAAGGCTTTGCCCGACCCGCCGGGCGAGGGAAGACTCGTCGATTGCGCGCCCAAAGGAATTGGAAGCAAAACGTTTTGCTTTTGTGAGTCGGGGCTTGGAGAACGAGAGGCAGGGTTCTTTTGGCGGGCCTGCCCTGCACGGAGAGACAGTGCCGCTGTCCGCATCGCTATTGCGGGCCTTCAGCGGGGCCTGCCCTACACGGAGAGACAGTGCCCCGGGATGCACGCTCCAGACGACCTTACTCCTGTTTACCCGTCGGCGCTTCCAGCCGCACCTGGCCGAACTCGAAGCAGGCGTTCTTCCCGGCGTGGAGGATCTCCGCCGTCCTCCATAGCCCGGCCAGCTCGGGCTGACGTTGGAGAGGCGTGCCTTTCCCACGATGCCGTTCATGGGGATCCGGCGCCTTCCCCGCCGTGTATTCCTCCACGATTTGACCGGTCGGAAATCGCACGATTCCACGCGCACCTTTCGCGCCATGCGCCGGAAACTTCCGTAATCCCACCGGCAACGGACTTCCTCGTGGAACCAGCTCAACCGCTCCAGTCGTTCCACAAGCCGGACGGTGAAGATTTCCGGGTCGAACCTTTGGATCAGGCGTCCGCCGGAGACCATCTGCAGCGGAGAAAGAGTCTGCAGCTCCAGCCTCCTCGCTGCATCCCAAGGCTCCGGCCGCACTTTCACCCGCCGGAGGCGCCCCCACGACAGGACTCCCGTGCCGGAGCCCCGGAGGGAGTGGAGCCGCCCCTCGCCGTCCCGGCAGTGGAATCCCACCACGTCGAACCTCCCGTGGCTTCGCCCAAGGCCGTGGAAATGACCCGCCTGCCGCACAGCCACCGCGAAATAGGGCACGTGGGTCAGCGCCCTTCCCATGAGCACCAGGCTGAAGGCGAAGCGAGAACCAGGCCCCAACTGCCGGGGGATCGGCTGGCTGGCCGTGTCCAGGACGTGCGGCCGGGTGGGCGATTGGAGGCGCAGGGGAGCCCCGGGATCCCGGTTCCGCTCCGAGACGTGGAAATAGAGGCATTCCTCATGGACCGGGCAACTCCGGCAGTCCGAGCGAAACGTCGTGCAGGTCATCTCCCGGAACACCTGTCCCATGCCCCATGCGGCTGCGGATGGTGGAGCCGGGCCACCGGGGGAGCGTGATGGGCTCCAGGGCCTGGAGCTGGAACCGGAGGATCGCCCCCGTCACCCGGGGGATTGTCTCTCCAGGCAAGGCCACCGGTCCCCTCGGTGCCGGTTTTTCCGGCAAAGTCCCGCCGGCGGGAAGTGTTGCGGCCTTCCCTGTCCCGGTCTTCCGGGGATTCTCGATTCGTTCCGGCCTCTTTCTTTCCATGCTCCGCGCCTCCTTCTTCCTCACGGCTCCGACCTGGTTCAACACGACTAGGCTTTTCCGGGATCCGGGGCCAGTATCTTTCTTCCCAAAAAGTCATGCGATCAGGGAACTGTCAATCTGACCTTGGCGCAGGGAAAAACGACAATACCTTGGGCGGAAATTGGGAAAACACGGTTTCATCGGAAGGGATCCCGATGACGCGGGAACCGTGGGACCGGGATCTTGCCGGCGCTTTGCGGGGGTGGGGATGGCGGCCCAGTGTCGCTGGCGCTTTTGGGGGGGGCGGCCCTATGTTGCCGGCGCTTTGCGGGGGTGGCTTTGCCGGGGTGGGTCCGTCGGCGGAAGCAGTTTGTGCCATCTCCAGTGAGGATGGATAGAAGAGGCTCGGAGCGACTTCTCGTCGTAGGGGCCATGGACGTCAAAAGTATCGATGGAGGTTTGACGGAACTTCGACACGTTGTGACGAGGGAGCTGGATTTGAGTTTGGGTCGTCTGCGGCAGTTCCCGGAAGGGGCCGTGAAAGCGATGATGGAATCATTTAGCAAGAAGGGTTGGCTCAGCCCTCTTGTGGCGGGTTCTCACGACGGTATGGGCAAACTGGCTCCGGAAGGGGTGAGCCTGCCTTTCGCCCCATTGTGAGACGGCTCGTTCTCGAGGAAGGGCTTTCAGCAGTGCTGATCCTCGAGGAACTTCGGGCCTCGGTCATGGTACCGGCCACGGTGCAGATTTCAGACGCCGCCCCAGGGCTTCCAGCCCTGGAACCCGGCGGAGGCTCTGCCTCCGGACCTCCGCTGGGAGCGCCGCTCCCAGACCCACGCCAGGGAGCCAGC
>JAJRTK010000118.1 GCA_024278345.1 bacterium
AGCGGTCTTCCTCTCTTCAGTTTCCGGGGCGGGAAACGACCTGGCAGCATGAAAAGCGGTCTTCCTCTCTTCAGTTTCCGGGGCGGGAAACGGTCTAGCGGCAGGATCATCACTTGTTTCCCCGGGTTTGTACGTTTCGCCTTCCGCCACGAACCCGCGGGCCGTGCCGGATGCCCGCTTCACCTCCCAACGGGCAAGAATAGAGAGGAGCAGCAAGAAAACCAGCACCGAGTTCGCCGCGTGAATCGCCACGTTGGTGATCAGGAAGGCCCGAGGCTCTCCACCGCCTCTCCACCAGTCCAAAGCGAAGGTCAGACTTGGAAGGGGTCGGAACTTCATGGCGGGCTCCAGAAAGGCCCTGGCCAAATTGTCCAAACTGAGTCTCTCCATCCGGCAGGGAGCATATTCGACAATGTTGGGAAAATCGTCGAAGTGAAAAGCGTTGTCAGGAGCCTCATGATAGACGAACGCCACCATCGCCCCCAGGAGAACAGCTCCCAATACAAGCCTTCTTCTAGAGGCCCGGCCTCGTGTGACATTTTTTCCCAAGCTTTCTGCCTCCATTCATCATCAATCGGGATAGCGCGGCGATCCTCCCACGGCCAGGATTCCCGCACAACTGGTCCGCACATTGTGCGACTCTCCGCCCGCACCCGGACTTGCACAGTTGCTCCGCACACCGTGCGGATGTTCGCACACTCTCGCGGCGGCAAAAAGCGAAGAACGGGCTGCAAACAGGGAATTCCGGCCTTGGCCGCCCCGGAGATCTTTCCCCAAAGCCGCAAACTCGCCCTGACGGGATCGAGTTTTGCGACCTTCCTCTCATTGCGGAGACTTTGCCAAGCTGGGAGAATGGTCTCTGGAAGACCGGGCTAAAGTCCGGCAAGGGCATCCACGCAAGGCGGGACAGGTTGTCGTTGTTTCCATCCCTACATCAACCGCTGGTCAAGAATCTCAGTTCGGTGCTATACAGTTGACCTCGATTCTTGATTCTCGTGTGCCCTTCCGCGCCCATTCGGATGAGCTGCCACAACTGCCTGACTAGATTGTTTTATTCAGGAATTAGCCAGGAAAAATGGACACCTGGTAAAAGGAAAAACAGGCAGGGAGGGTCATCTCATCTCTCCTTTTTTGCAGGAACAGGCAATGACCATCCAACGGAAGACAGGGTGTCTCTCTCTTGGTCCAGTGATCGATTGGCGCGGGAACAGAGCGCCCCTGGCCGGCCGATCACGCTTCAAACTCCTGGCACTGATGAGTCTCCCTTTGGAAGAGTTACGGAGTGAGCACCCACCGGGAAAGAAGAGCATGGCACTGGCCGTGGTCGCCACGCTGGCCCTTGTCATCTCTTCGATCAGCTCGGCCGCTCACCCGCCGCTGATCGATCCGGAGTCCACGGACTGCGGATCGTGCCACGCCAAGCTCACCCGCGGCTTCAAACAGGTCCACCCCCCCGCGGAAGAAGAGTGTGGAGCGTGCCACGAAGCCGTAGACGACGACCAGGGGAAACGGTTCAAGCTGACGAAACCGGATCCCGAGCTTTGCCTTGGTTGCCATGACGAAAAAGAAAAGGCCGTAAAAGGAACTTTCTCTTCGGCCCATCCTCCCGTCGCTGACTCCTGCCTTACCTGCCACTCCGCCCATGCCGCCAACCAATCCAAGCTCCTTTCGGAACCCGTGCCCGTTCTCTGTCTGGGCTGCCATGACATGGTGGATCTGGTGAAGCCCCACAAGGGGCAGGTGGGGAAGAAAACCAATTGCCTGCGCTGCCATGCTCCCCATGGCTCCCCCAACCCCAAGATGCTCAACGCCTCCAATATCCATCCGCCCTTCAAAGCCGGAAGCTGCACCGCCTGCCACCTCAAGCCGATTATGGGGCGCGTGCGGTTTCGGGCACGAAGTGACAAACTGTGTGGCGCATGCCACAAGAAGATATCTCACCCCAAGGTGCAACCGAAAAGCGTACACGCAGCCATGAAGGGCAATCGCCGAAAGGCGGGATGTCTCTCCTGCCACGACCCCCACTTGAGCCCACGCCCTTCTCTACTCTTGGCGAAGAATGACAACATCTGCGCGAGCTGCCACCAAGAGATTGTCGAGAAGGCCAAGGCTAAAACCGGTCATCCGCCAGCCAGTGAAGATTGCCTCAACTGCCACGTGCCTCATACTTCTCAGCAGCCGAAACTTCTCATAGAGCCGCCAGCGGATCTATGCGCAACCTGCCACGATCCCGGCGACGAGGTTCTCAAGAAGGCCCATCTTGGAGCGAATCTCAGGAAGCTCAACTGCCTCTCCTGCCACACGCCCCATGGTTCAGGTCAGGAACACCTTCTTCACCGAAATGTACACGGCCCGGTCCTCTTCGGCTGCGACAACTGTCACAAGGGGAGGTACGACCAGTTCCTGGAAGACGGAAAAGCCGCCCTTTGCCTAAGTTGTCACGAAGACGTGGGGGACGAAATGAAGAAGGTCAAGATCGAGCATGGCGCCATGGAGGCGGGCGAATGCATCTTGTGCCACAATCCTCACGCCTCGAACCAAAGGCGACTCATCAAGGCACCAAATGGAGAGGAATGCCTATTCTGTCATGAAGATCAGGTGCCGGAACCAGGGGAACGCTCCCACGGAATTATCCAACTCATCGGATGTGAAGCCTGCCATGAACCCCACGGTGGAGATCGACCCATGTTTCTGCGAAAAACTGGAAACGATCTGTGCCGCGCCTGCCACGACCCTGAGATTGCGCTGGACCAGGAAAAAGAAGGGATGATTCGCCTGCTCGATCAGTTCGACCTCCCCAAGGCCCTGGTGAAGCGCATGGCCAGGGTCGAGCTCAACGCGGACGGCGAACGTGGCCATCCCATTCCAAATCACCGGGTCTCGGGAGTTCCCACCAAAAAAGAGCTGAAAACCGTAGACACGACCTTCACCAGTGAATTGGCTTGCCTGACCTGCCACGATCCCCACAAGAGCAACGCTCTCAATCTTCTAAGAAAACAAGGCAACCGCATCATCGGCTGCGCCACCTGCCATCCCAAGTGACCCGGAGGATCGCACCTGATGGACCGCTCAATTCGGACACTCTGTTTTCTTCTGCTGGCTCTGCAGCTCGCGGCCTGCGTCCTTGCAACAAAGGGCAACAAAGGAGACAAGGACCCCTATGCCAAATACGTCTGGCCGCCTCCGCCGGCCGAGGCGAAGATCCGGCTCACGGAGATGATCCGCGGCCGGGCCAGTGTCGAGGCCGACTCCAAGCTCAAGAGAGCTCTCATCGGTGGAAGCAACAGATCTCGCTACGACTGGCTGCTCAAGCCTTTCGACGTCGCTTATGACTCCCGGGGCCGCATTTTAGTCACCGATCCCGGAGTGGCGGCCCTGCTCAGATTTGATCGCGAGGGCAAACAGATGGATGTCCTGGGCACGCGGGGCGTCTTGCCCCTCAGCATCCCTCTGGGCGTCAATGTGGGGAAAGACGAGACCATCTACGTTGCCGACGGCGGTCTCAAGAACGTCGTTTCCTTCGACGAAAATGGTAAGCTCAGGGGCGTTTACGGCAAGCCCGGCGAGCTTCTGAATCCCACATCCACGGCCCTCTCTCCCAACGAATCGAAACTTTTCGTCACCGATTCCAAAGGCAACAAGGTCGTCGTCTTTGACGTCGCCACCGCCGATATGCTCTATGCCTTCGGCAAACTGGGCGTCGGTCCTGGAGAGCTCCACGCCCCCACTGACGCAATGTTCGGCCCCGACGGCAACCTCTTCGTCGTGGACCAGCTCAACTCCAGGGTCCAGGTGTTCAGCGAAGAAGGCGACCTTCTCGATTCCTTCGGATCCCGAGGCGTCGGGTTCGGAAACTTCGCCCGCCCCAAGGGAATCGCCGTTGATACCTTTGGTTTCATCTACGTCACGGACGGGGCCTTCAACAATATTCAAGTCTTTGACTACGATTTCGCCCTCCTCACCTTCGTCGGTACTGGAGGACGGAAACCGGGGCAGTTCAGCATCCCGTCTGGAATCGCCATCCGAGGGGATGAATTCGCCGTCGTGGATTCCCTGAACCGGCGGGTCCAGATCTTCCGATTCGTCCAGCCCAGAAGCGAATAGTGGGTGGGCGTCGGCACGAGACTTGCTAACAGGGAGAGGTGGCAGCATAGCTAGGGAGAGATGGCAATCCTGAGCCACCATCGCATCGGTGGCAAAGAACGGCATTGAGTCTCTCCGTTGCTGCATACGGTATCGGAATGTTTCTTGCTAGTTCTCTTGGCAGGAACTGTTTAATCCATTCGCTCACCACAAGATTAGGGAGGACGCGATCGTGAGACGTCAACTCTTTGTAGCCCTGGCAGTTTTTTTTCTGGCTCCGGCAGCATTCGCCGGGGTTTCTGGCACCGCTCATGACCTGAGTAGTGGCTCTGGCCCCAATCCGACCTACCGTGCGACCAACGTCAATCAGATTTGTGTGTTCTGCCACACGCCACACGCGGCCAGCCCCGCTGTGCCCCTTTGGAACCACAGCCTCAGTGCCGAGGGAGCCTACACGATGTACAGCAGCTCGACCATGGATTCTACGGCATGGGACTTTGCTGGCGGCACCGCTGTCTCGAACCTCTGCATGTCCTGCCACGACGGCACCGTCGCGGTTGGTGTGCTGGTGAACGATCCAGGCGGCGTGGCACCGGACAACAGTACGGCTGCGGACCGGATCACGGGCGTGGCAAACTTGGGCACCGATCTCTCCAACGATCACCCGGTCAACATGACCTACGACGCAGCCCTGGTGGCCGCCGATGGCGAGTTGGTGGCGGTGGGAAGCCTTCCCGGCACGATCCAGCTCTTCAACGGCACCGTGCAGTGCGCCTCTTGCCACGACCCCCACAACAACGCCAACGTTCCCTTCCTGGTCATGGCCAACACGGCCAGCGCTCTCTGCCTCTCTTGCCACGTGAAGTAGCAAACCGCCGCGTCGCGTGATGCGGGCGGTGGCTTGATGCCGCCGCCCTTTTTTTGGGTCTCAATGCCCGAAGCTACCGAGATCCATCCCCTTAGAGTGATTGTTTTCTTTTCGGGAGGAGACCATGCCCTCTTTGCGCCGCTTTCCCCTAGCCCTCCTCGTGGGCTGGCTCGTTTGCGGACCCTCCATGGCCCGCGCCCAGAGGTTTGGTCAATGGTCCTGGGACGCCTTTGTGGGAGTGGGGCAACGCCAAAACGAAACCCTCGATGACTCCGGACTCCTCAGTACATACGACCAGCGGAGAATCCGAACGATCCTGGGCCTCAATGGGTTCATCCTGCACCCCCATATCGGCCAATTTCGACTGGCGTTGAGTACATTGGCATCGAGATCCAAGACCCCGGAGAAACTGACGAATCAGTCGTGGGGAGCCTCGGGCGAGCTCGTGCTATTTCCCTATAACCACATTCCCATGACCTTCCACGCCGCACACAACATTCTTTCCTACGATGGGCTCACCCAGGAAGAGACTCAGACGTTCGGTATCCCGTCCAGCGTCACTTCTTGGGGGGGTACCATCAAAATACGTCGGGGTTTTTTGCCCGGTCTCCGTTTCGCGACGGACTACTCACTGATCAAGTTTGAAGATCCCGGCATCAACGACCAACTTCACGAAAACCAGGTGTTGAGCTGGGCCACGTCCAGTGGAAAGGCCCGTCATCGGATTGTGGCAAGCCGCAGAAAGAAACAGTATGGCATCATCCCCCTGACCACTGAGGATTGGACTCTTGACATCCAAGAACACCTCGAGCTTGGTAAGCGATGGACCTGGGACCTGTTCAACCTGGGAATCCTTCGGGACACAACGTATGAAACTGAAGAGCAAACCACCAACCAGAACACCGATCTCCTTCAGCTCCAGAACCGCCTGAACCGGACCTTTCGCAAAAATGACATCTTCTCCCTGGGCTATTCCCTCGGACTGACACGCAACAACGACGGCGCCACGGCCCAAGGCCACTCGAGCAGTGTCAGCTACAGTTGGACGGCTCGAGAGAACCTGCGTTTGACTCCCAGTCTCTCCTTCGCTTTTTCCCGTTTCGAAAGCAGGAAAAGCTATGCTCCTGGGGCCAGCCTTGCCGCCATCTGGAACCGCAACTTTGGCCCTGTCGATCTTGTCGTCAACGGCAACGTATCGTACAATGAGATCCGCCGCGACACCGTGGATGGAACAGGCAAGGAAAGCAGCCTGGGATTCGGGACCGACATCTCGATCCGAGATGCCACGGGTTCGAAGCTCAATAAAGAACTTTCGATTCTCCTTGCTCGCAACGAGCTCCGGATCAACGACCAGGTGTTGACGGATCTCCCCGATCTGGGGATCTCCACCACCGAGCTTTCCCTGCAAGATCAAGTAAAGATCCGTCTCACAATGGACCGGCAGTGGGGACGGGCAAGGCTCTCCAGCTACCTTGATTGGCAGCTTTTGAGGAACTCGGGTGGTTCAGAGACCCCAGACTTCACCAGGCAGACCTGGCAACATAATCTCAATCTGGACTGGCGGTTGCTCACGCTCTCTACGACCGGCAACTTAATTTATCTGCGCCAGGAGGAAAGCCGCAAGATCGCCTCTGTCTATGCTTTCCTTGGTTGGAAACCATGGAGGCGTTTGCGAACGAAGCTCTATTACCGTTATGAACTTCGGGAGTTCGACATCACCAGTGCTTCCAAACGGGATCGTTTTGGCGCCAGTCTGGCTATTGGGGTCGGCGATTACTCGTTGAACGGAAGTGTTTACTATGGCAGGGACGCTCCTGGAAGCGACAACGAAAACATCTATCAGGGCTTTTCCTGGACGATTTCCAGACGCTTTGCGGGATGGCTTCCCTTCATTTCCAATGTGGGGCGTCGCCGAGGAGTCATTCTGTGACCGGGGATAGGGAGGTCTATTCGGGGGAACTGGAACCGTACAGGGTTCCAATCTTTGGGCTCCTGCTCCTTGCCATGACTCTGGCCGTGGGGGGCTGTTCCCGAATCCGGAAGCCCATGGAACCAGATCTGGCAAGTTACCAGTGGCCTCCGGGCGACCCCAAGGTCCGGCTCGTGGAGGTCCTTGACGGAAGTTCGGGCACCCGCCGGGGGTTTCTCTCACGCTGGGCAGGGCTGCGCAAATCCAAGCAGCTCTTCCGCCGGCCATTCGGGATCGCATGGGCTGGCAGCGATCTGCTGATCGCCGATCCTGGCGCAGGGCGCGTCTTCTTGCTCACGGGGGATGGCCAGATCAGAAGAAGTGCCGCCAATCTCTTCGAAAGCCCTATCGGAGTCGCTGCATGCGGAGGCAAGCTCTTCGTGAGCGATTCCAAAACAGGTAAGATCGCACGGCTATCACGTCAGCTTCGGGTGGAAGAATGGATCGCGGAAGACCTTCAAAGGCCCACGGGGCTGGCTTGCGGGCCGCGAGGAGTTTTTATCGCGGAGACGGCGCGGCATCGCATCGTCATCATTCGTCCCGATGCCTCCCGCGGAACCGTGGGCCGCAGAGGAGAGAAAATGGGGGAATTCAACTATCCGACGACTCTCTCTCTCAAAGGCGATTTCCTGTGGGTGGGCGATACGCTCAATTTTCGAGTGCAAAGGATTGACTTGTCAACCCAAACGGCATCCAAGGCTTTTGGGAAACTTGGTGACTCTCCTGGGGAAATGCCCAGAATCAAGGGAATCGCCGTCGATTCGGTAGGCCGGCTTTGGATCTCTGACGGATACCTGGACCAAGTGTCGATCTACGATGAAAACGGTAATTTCTTGCTTTCTATGGGCAGAAGAGGGGCAGGTCCGGCGGAGTTTACTTTTCCCGCTGGAATTGCGGCGAACCCCGATGGCAGAATCGCCATCGCCGACTCCCTCAACGGTAGAATCCAGATCTTCCAGAACCTCTCATCGAATGTCGGGGGAGACAAATAATGGAACGAGTCCCAAGTGGAAAAGGGTCTTTCTCTGGTAGGCACAGAGCCTTCCATGGGATTTTTCTCATCTTGGCGGCTAGCGCGCTGGAGGCTGGCCCCGCCCGAGCCCAACAGGGAAGAGTGACAGAGACGCTTCACAACTTGTCAGCCTCGGGGCCGGGGAAAATTCGCTCCCAGAGTGAGACTCAAGTCTGTAAGTTCTGCCACATCCCCCACAGCGCCGTGGTTCCGGTTCCGTTGTGGGGACATGCCCTCTCTCGGGTCAAGGGGTACGACGTTCCGC
>JAJRTK010000119.1 GCA_024278345.1 bacterium
CTAGGACATTTCGCAGCGCTGTTTGGACTACCCGGTCCCGTACCGCCGGGACCCCCAGAGGGCGTTTCTCTTTGCTCCCTGCCTTTGGTATCCAACTTCGCTTGACTGCCAAAGGTTCGTAGCTTCCCTCCCGCAACTCCTGCCCCGGACGACGGAGCTTGTTTTCCTCATCTCCCGTGAACATCTCCACTGTTTGCCTGTCCACTCCGGCACCGCCTTGGTTCCGGTTGACCTTCGAAAAGCTCGCTCGGAGGTTCGCTATCGAGTAGATCTTCCTGCCCTCCTTTGCTCCATGGGCATTACCCCGTTTCTACGCTACTATGGGGGCTCTGACTCCTGATTCCCGGACTCCACTGGTTTAGGCCAACTCGCTTCCGTTATTTCTGCCCTTTCGAGCGGCGTGGCAAAGAGCGGTCAGGCCATGCAACCCCTCAGAGCGATTGGGTTTCCGTCTTCCCTACGGTTCTAGACTTCGCCTTTTGGACGCAGGCTCGTCACGGCAACCAACCGAATTGAGTTTGTTATCCTACGGACTGGTAGCTCTCCTTCAGTTGCTCCGCACCCCGCCTCACGGCGACGCGGTTTCTGTCGGAACCAGACCGGAGTGTGCATGTCTGGGAAGGACTTTCACCTTCCTGTCCGAATGTGCTTTCAGGCGCACGTCCAGGGAGCTGGCTCCCTGGCGAGGTCCTGAACCGGAGCGTAGCGGAGATCATGGCCGCAGGCCATAACCAGCGCTCCTGACGGAGGTCCGGAGGCCGCCTCCGCCGGGTTCCTGGGCTGGAAGCCCTGGGGCTGGGCCCGAACTTCACTGGGTGCCCGGGTCCGAGCGACAGCGAGAGCTGCCGAAGGCACCACCGATGACCAAGGCCTCATGGGGTAGCGAGGTGGAACATGGATGCGGACCTCTCCCGTTACGGTCCCTACGAAATCCTGGAACCGCTGGGCCGGGGCGGCATGGGTGTGGTCTACCGCGCAAGGCACCGGACGACCGGGCGGGTCGCGGCCCTCAAAACGGTCCGACTCCCCGATGCCCGGCTCCTGGAGAGCATCCGAAGGGAAATCCTGGCCCTGAGCCGCATCCGCCACCCCGGCGTCGTCCGGATCCTGGAAGAAGGCGTTTGCGAAGGCATTCCCTGGTACGCCATGGAGTTGCTCCGCGGCCACGGGCTGCGCCGGTGGATGGCCGGACTGCACGCCGGCCTGGCCAGACGAGTCCCCTCCGATATCTCGACTCCGTGCCAGAAATCTCCGCCTCTCCCTTGGTGGACCGTCACCCTGGCCACCAGCTCGGACCCCGAAAAAACCGTGGACGAGTGCGGGAAGACGGCCCCTGGGCCGGCGGCCGAACCCACCGAGCTTTCCGCTGTCCGGCGCCACGGACTCCTCCCCGTGCTGACCATGGTCCGCCGCCTCTGCCTGGCCTTGGCCTTCGTCCACGGAGAGGGACTCGTCCATCGGGATCTCAAACCCGACAACATCGTCATCGGCCCCGGTGACGCGCCCGTCCTTGTCGATTTCGGCCTGGTCTCCCCCTTCGTGGGCGAGGCCAGCCGCGAGGCGCTCCACGTCCAATCCGAGTTCGTCGGCACCCCGGAATACGTGGCGCCCGAGCAGATCCAGGGCGGCTTCATCGACGCCAGGGCAGACCTCTACGCCCTTGGCTGCGTCCTCTACGAACTGGTGACGGGCCGGGTCCCCTTCCAGGGACGCAGCCCCCTCCACCTTACCCAGGCCCACCTGGCCGAAACGCCAAAACCACCTTCCCGCTGGGCACCGGACCTGCCCCGTGCCCTCGAAGAACTGATCTTCGGGCTCCTGGAAAAGAGACCCAGAGACCGGATCGGCTTCGCCATCGACGTGGCCGCGGCCCTGGCCCGGTTGGGAGCCGCCGTGGAACCCGGCGCGAACTCGCCGCCTCCGCGACCCTACCTCTACCGGGCCGAGTTCGCTGGCAGAAAGCGACCCATGACCGCCCTGAAGCGCCACCTGGAACGCCTCGACACCGGAAAGGGCGCTCTGATCTTCGTCGGAGGAGAGAGCGGAGTCGGGAAAACCCGCCTGGCGATGGAGTTCGGACGTATGGCCTCCAGGCTGGGAACCAGGGTCCTCACCGGCCAATGCGCCGCCTTCGCCCCCGACAGCTCCGAGACTCTTCAGGGGAGCCCACCGCTCCAAGCACTCGCCGGACCGCTCCAGAACATCATCGACCACTGCCGCGAATCGGGCCCCTGGAAGGCCGACATGATTTTCGGCGAAGGTCGCGGCGTGCTGGCTTCCTACGTCCCATCCCTCCGCGACCTTCCCGGCCGCCAGCCCGCGACGGAGCCCGCCGAGCTGCCCCACAAAGCCGCACACTTCCGCTTGATGAATGGACTCACGGAACTCTTCCGCTCCTTCGCAAGCGACCGAAAACTCCTGCTCATCCTCGACGACCTGCAGTGGGCCGACGAACTCACTCTCCACTGGCTGGAACATCTCGTTCGAACCGATTCGCTGGAAAAACTACCCCTGCTGCTGATCGGCACCTACCGCAAGGAAGGAGTCCCGAGACGCCTCGATCTCCTGCGGAACGCCGCCGGCGTCCACACCGACAACCTGCCGCGCCTGGACGAAGAGGCGACGGGGGAAATCGTCGCCGACATGCTCGCCATGACCAGGCCGCCCAGACTCTTCGTCCGATTCCTGCAACGACGCTCCCTGGGGAACCCCTTCTTCGTCTCCGCCTACCTCCATGTGGCCCTCGCCAAGGGCGTCCTCTGGCGTGACGAAGCCGGCGCGTGGCAAGTCGCCGAACCGCGCCGGCAGTTCGCCGACCAGGCTATCTACGAATCTCTCCCCGTCCCCTGCCTCCTGGAAGAACTGGTGGAACACCAGTTCGCCGCCCTCTCCTCTGACGCCAGAATCCTGCTCGACGCCGCCGCCGTGCTGGGGCGAAAAGTCGATTTCTCCCTCCTGCCACCTGTCTCCGGTTTGACCCCGACCTCCGTCGTCGAAGCGGTCCTGGAACTCCGGGGACGCCACATCCTGGAAGAAGCCGAGGGCGCGAACCTCCAGTTCGTCCACGACCACTTCCGGGAAATCGCCTACGCGGGACTGGACGACACGCGAAAAGGAACGGCCCATTTCGCCGCGGCCAAGGCCATGGAAGAGACTTTGGCCCACGACACGCCCGGCGTCGTCGTGGAGATCGCCCAGCACTGGGAAAAAGCCGGAAAAGCGGAAAACGCTGCCCGGAGGTACCTCGAAGCCGGCCAGCGCGCACGCTTCGGTTTCGCCCTCGAAGACGCCGCACGCTTCTACCGGCGTGCCCTGGAACTCTTCCCCGGACCCTCCACCGAGACTCTCCGCGCCTTCCTCGACTTCGGCGCAAAGGTCCTGCGCCCCATCGGCCGCCACAAGGAGGCCCGAACTATCGTGGAAAAGGCGCTGCAACAGGCCCGAGCCCTCGATGCCCAGACCGCCCAGGTCGAAGCACTCAGCCGCCTCGCCCTGCTCGAAGGGGATCTGGGAAACGTGGCGCGGGCCCTGGAACTCGCCGGCCAGGCCCTGGAAATCCAGAACCAGAAGACCCCTCCCGGAACTCGCATCGAAACCTACTTCACCCAGGGCGTTCTCTACCGCACCCAGAGCCGCGTCCAGGAAGCGCGACACTTTTACGAACGCGCCCTGGAACTCGCACGCCAGCACCGAGAACAGAAATTCGTCTGCCAGATCCTCACCGAAATCTCCACTTGCCACTACACCCTCGGCGACCTGGAAGAAGCCCGCCGGCTCGCAACGCAGGCCCTGACCATCGCCCGGGCCGAGGGAATGAAGCTCCTCCAACTGACTCTGACCAACAACCTCGCCTGTTTCCTCATAGACTGCGGACGATCCGGCGAGGCCGAAAACATGTTTCGCAAAGTGCTCCAGCTCAGCAAGGACATGGGATACCGCCCCGGAGAAGCCGACGCCTTCACCAACCTGGGCATCATCGCCCAGGAACGGGGAAAACTGGAACGCGCCGCCGACTACTACCGCCGATCCCTCGAACTCTGCCGCGAACTCGACACTCTCCCCAACGCCCAACACGTGCTCCTCAACCTCGCTGCCCTCCGCCAACAACAGGGCGACCTGGCCGAGGCCCGCAAACTCTACCAAACTGCTCTCGACTTCCACATCCAGTTCCACGAACTCCGCCTCGAGGGATCCTGCCTCGGAAACCTGGCGCAACTCGAAGAAGAAGAAGGAAACCTCGACCAACTCGAACCCCTCTTCCAAAAGTCCCTCCAAAGACTCCGACAGGTCGGCGACTCCATGATGGAGGGCAGAATCCTCCTGAAATATGCCATGGCCCTCCGCCGCGCCCTGGGAAAGCTTCCCCAGGCAAGGCAGAATCTCCAACGGGCCAAGACACTCCTGGAAGCTGCCGGAGACAGAGGAAACCTGGGCATCTGTGCCTGCGAAAGAGCATTCCAGGCGCTGGCCGCCGAAAACGACTGCGATCCCTTCCTCCAACGAGCCGAAAAGATCCGTCGCGAACTCGCGCTCCCGGAGGAAAGCGACCTAGCAAAAACCATCGCCCAGGTGCGGCAAGCCCGAAACGCTCTGCGCCAACGACGCCACGACCTCCTCTTTCGAGGCCAGCTCATGGAAGATCTCCCCCCGGGCCTCCAAAAAGCCCTCGGCAACTCCTAGACGACTCGAAGAACCGGAGACCCCGTCCAGCCCCGGACCGCCCTTCGGAATCCTCCATTCTCTTCGCGTCGAGGTCCGCTCCCATCGGGCGCCGTCCGGCGCGCCGCTGCTCGCCCTTCTCACCGCCTTCGACGGCGGTCGCCCCCCACGACCCGATCACCCCAAAGCCCACCCGCGGCACCGCGGACTCCCCTCACGAACGCATCGCCTCCGACGGGCTGAGCCCGGAGAACTTCAGGGCCGGATAAAGAGCCGAAAGTGTGGTGACCACGAGGCCAAGAAGGAAGGCCCAGGCGATTCTGGAGAATGTAAGCTCGAAGTAGATCACCGCGCTGAAGGAGACGCCGTAGTCCCCTCCCGATACGAGCCCCGACAGATCCAGGCCGTCCCGGAGCCAGAAAACCAGTCCCGCACCCGCGGCGCCGCCCACCGCCGATCCCAGCAGGCCGATGAACAGCGTCTCCGCCAGCAAGAGACCGGCGATTCCGCTCTTCTGGAAGCCCAGGGCACGAAGCGTCCCTATCTCCCGAACTCGCTCAAAACAGGACATCACCACCGTGTTCGCGATGCTGCTTGCGGCAATGAGCATGATGATACCGATGATGACGCCGAAGATCTTGCGGCGCATTTGGTTGATCTTCAGGATCGGCTCGGCACGGTAAAACCAGGTTTGAAGCTCCAACCCCGCCTTTTCAAGGCTCCGTCCAAGTAGCTCCGGCAGCTCCAGTGCCCGCGACCTCGAGGACGCGAAGCCCACGACTTCGGTGACGGCTCCCTCCGCGTCCAGGAGCTCCTGGACGACCTCCAAGGGGAGAAAAAACTTCAGGTTGTCGATGGCTGGATTCTGGCTTTCAATGAGTCCCGCCACTCGGTATTCATCAGCGGTGAAACTGCCATACCGCGTCCGCGCCAGCAACGTGAGGCTGTCTCCCACGGTGAAGCCGAAACTCTTGGCCAGATTGGCTCCCAACCAGATCGGACCCAGGCCGTCTTGCTTCCGGGGATCGAGCCTTTGTTTCATGGGAAGGCGGAACTCGGCAAAAGTCGATGCGGGATCGATCCCAACGCCCGACGCCATGGTGCTGTAGCGCCCGTCACTCAGGCGGCCAGGGAAGGTCAACCTCGGGTAGAGCCGGAAATCCCCCGCAGCTCGAAGAAGCGCCATTGCCTGTTCGGGATCCTCGATGAGCCAGTCCAGGCCGGCCTCTTCCTCGTTCTCGAAGAAGCCCTTCGCGGCGATCCGAAAGTGGCCGCTGTCGCAGTGAACTTGTCCATCGATGATGGCACTGTCCAGCCCATCCAAAAAGGCCCACGCCAAAATGATCATGGACACGCCGATCACCACGGAGCTTGCCGTGATTACCGTCCGCACTGGCTTCCGAAGAGCATTTCTCAGGGCCAGGCGCAGGTAAAAAATCACTCCCCCAACCCCCCGCCATCGATCTGCCCGTCACGCAACCGCACAAGACGCGTGGCGAAATCCATGACCATGGGATCATGGGTCGAAAAAAGGCATGTGGTGCCCAGCGCAAGGTTGAGTTCCCGCATCAGCTCCAGAATATCCCGGGCCGTCTTCGAATCGAGGTTCGCCGTTGGTTCATCCGCCAGCAGCAAAACCGGCTTCTTCACCAGTGCCCGGGCAATGGCAACCCGTTGCTGTTGCCCACCGGAAAGCTCCTTGGGCTTCCGGTGTAAGAGTTCCCCCAACCCCATGCGCTCCAAGATCTCCCGGATCGCCACATCCCGCTCCCCGCGGCTCAGGCCCCCCTTGATCTGGAGCGGAAGCTCTACGTTCTCATACGCCGAAAGCACCGGAACCAGGTTGAAGTCCTGGAAGATGAAACCGATTTTGTGGTTCCGGAATTCCGTCTTCTGGCGCGACGTGAGTTCCGTCAAATCCGTTCCTTCAAAGAAAATCCGTCCCGAGCTCGGCGAGGCAATGCAGCCGATGAGGTTCAATAGCGTCGTTTTCCCCGAGCCCGACGGCCCGGCCAAAGCCGTAAACTCTCCCGCCCGGATCTCGAGGTCCACCCCGTCCAGCGCCCGAACAAGCGCCATACCACTGCCGTAGGTCTTGGTCAGTTTCCGAATCTGGATATGCGCCTTACCCATTCCGCCATCCCAGTTTCAAAACATCGCCGCCCTTCTCCATCGACCGGGCACCCTCGGCTCCACAATAACCCATCTTCCACCATCGCGAACCAACCCAAGTACCTTACGAAAGATACGGCTTGGGAGCAATCAGGAGGCAGAACTCCCTCCAGGCGCCACCTGCTCCAGGTCCAACCCGCGGGCTCGTGGCCCTAGCCGAGTTGCTCCCTCCGGGCGCGACCTGCTCCAAGGCCCTCTTCCCACTACTCTAAAAGCCCGCGAATCGGCCTCCTCCAACAAGGTGATTCATGCTTCCTCCAAGGGGTCGTTTTGCGGCGGGTTCCGCGCCCGGCGGCAGGGACCCGCGCCTACGGCACGGGAGAAAACGAAGGAGAGGGGTATCCACGTAAGACGGGACAAAGAAAACATAAGGAAAACATGGTGCCGAGCGCAGCGAGATGCCGAGCATAAGCGAGGCCTAGCTTACAAAGAGGCGTGGGGGAACGGCGGAACCGTCCACTGGACGCTTCCTCTTCTCCGTTCCCTCCCGTTGACTTTCCATTGCAACGGGTCCTTGCGAGCTCCCTGGTGGGTGCAGGGCAAAGCCCTATGCATGCGGGCCGGGAGAGCCGCATGCTACAATTTTAGGACGACCGCCGGGTAACGCGAGGCGTGACCCTTCGAGTCGGGTATCCACGCAAGGCGGGACATTCCCGGGACTGTGGAATCGCAAGCGTCCGGGCAACGCCTCGCTATCGCTCGGCGGGTCACGCCGCGCGTTAC
>JAJRTK010000120.1 GCA_024278345.1 bacterium
AAACCCCTTGGACAAACGCCCTGACCTCTCCAGGCGCTCGTCAATAAGTGTCTTGTTCCTCAAAGGGTAGAATACGCCTAAGCATCGGAAGCAAGAGGCAGGCAAAGATCAAGTTCGACACGAGTTCCGGGAGAACCACACCGGAAAAGTGGAACAAGGCTCCCACTTCGGTGGCCCTGGAGCCAAATGCCTTCCCCATCCAATAGACGACAAACCCATTCAGCAATGTCCCCAGTCCCACGACGACCAATTGCACCGATAAGTTGCTGACGATGAAAGAGTGACGTACATTCGCTCCAAAATAGCCCAACAACGATTTGGCGAAGGAGCTGACCCCGGAAAGAGCCATGGAAAAGGCATCCTGCCCCAGCCCCGCGATGAAACCGGTGATGATAGCCTTTTCCGGTTTCGACGCCAGGGCGACGAAAACCGTCAAGATCAGCAAGAGATCGGGACGAGCCAACGGCAACGACAAGAGCGGGAGCAGGCTCGTCTGAAGCAAGGACAAGAGAAACAACATGGCTCCGATGCGAAATCCAGTCATGGTGAGATCCCGTCACCCGTTGCCGGTTTCCGCAAAGCGGCTGGATCGGAAGCCTCTGCTTCTCGCTCATCCTCTGGCGAAAGAAGAGAATGCTCCGCGGCGGCGAAGATGAGCACTTCCTCTACCTGCCGAAGCACGACGCTCGGCTCCACGAACACCGTCTGGAATAGCCCGGACTCTTCGGGCAAGACCTCTATCACGTAACCGATGAGCAAACCTTTATGGTAGATCCCACCGATTCCCGAGGCAATGACCGCATCGCCAGGGAAGACTTTCGCGGCCTTCGCCACGTAGCGCAATTCCAGCGGTCGATCTGCGCCACGGCCACTGACGATCCCGGGAACGCGGCTCTCCTGCAGGAGTCCTGCCACATTGGAGAGCTCATCTTCCACAAGCTGAACCCGGCAGGAATAGCGCATCACACGGAGAACTCGGCCCACGAGACCATCGGCCGTCGTGACACACATATCGACCCGAACACCATCGGCGCTTCCGCGATCACAAAGGATGGAGCGAGCCATGTTCGAGGGGTCCCACCCGATGACCCGTGCCGCGATGGCCGGACGTTCCAGGTAGCGCTGGAACCCAAGGAGGTCACGCAACCGATCCCTCTCGTGCCGGGCTTCTTGGAGTTCGATGACCTGGCGCCGATAGTCGCTGATCTGTCTTTCGGCGGCTTCAACCCGCTCCTGAACGCCCACGAGATAGAGGTAGCGATACCAGGTGCCGGCAAAGAAGCGGACCATGCCGACCGCGCCCTGTTGGAAAGGTCTCGCCAGTCTCTGGAGCCCCGCCGACAACAGGTTTTCCGGCGAACTCATCAGCAACAACGAGAGGCCCAAACAGAACACCAGCGTCGTTAAGGGGCCGTATCGATGGTACAGTTGCACGTCACTCCCCAGATCCCGGTATGCCTCTCCCTCGCCAGTCTCTGCGGGAAAAGCCAGTGGATTCGCTTCTTACGGGCGATCCGGCAACTCAATCCATGGAGATCCTGTAGAGCAAATCGAGTTCGTCAAGGACTTTGCCAGCGCCGAGCACGACACTCGAAAGGGGATCTTCCGCCAACGTCACCGGCAAGCCGGTCTCCTCCCGGATCTTGATGTCCAAGCCCTTCAACAAGCCACCGCCTCCAGCCAGAACAATCCCTCTATCCACGATATCCGCGGCAAGCTCCGGAGGTGTCCTCTCCAGAGCCCGATGCACCGCTTCCACGATACTGTTCACGGATTCTTGCAACGCGGCGCGGATCTCCTCGGACGAGATCATGAGAGGCTTTGGCAAGCCATCAACCAAGTCTCTTCCCTTGATCTCCATGGTCGTCTCTTCGGAATGCGGGACCGCGGAGCCAAGTTGGATCTTCACTTGTTCCGCCGTTCGCTCTCCGATGATCATATTGTATTTTCGCTTGATGTAGTTGATGACGGCCTCGTCCATCTCGTCTCCGCCCACCCGCGCCGAACGGGAATAGACGATACCGGCCAACGAGATGACGGCGACTTCGGTTGTTCCGCCCCCGATATCTACAATCATGCTCCCAGAGGGCGAAGTCACCGGTAATCCCGAACCCAACGCCGCGGCCATGGGCTCCTGGATCAAATAAACCTCACTGGCTCCGGCTTTCCGCGCCGAATCCTGGACTGCTTTCTTTTCCACGGGCGTGATGCCGGAAGGCACGCAGATAATGATCCTGGGCCGGAGCAGGTGCTTGCGCTTGTGGGCCTTCTTGATGAAGTAGCGGAGCATTTCTTCCGTGATCTCGAAATCGGCAATGACTCCATCTTTGATGGGCCGTATGGCGACGATATTCTCCGGTGTGCGCCCGAGCATCTCCTTGGCGTCCTTGCCAACGGAAACGACTTTGTTCGTGCCCCTGACAATCGCCACGATGGAGGGCTCGCTGACGACAATGCCCTTGCCGCGAACGTAGACCAATGTATTGGCCGTTCCAAGATCAATGGCCAAGTCATTGGAGAATCTGGAAAACAACCAACGGGACAGCTGCACGCCAAGTCCTCATTGCTAGAGTTTGGAAAAATTGGGTTTGTCAAGAACTACGGACGATCAGTGCGGATGCACTATGTACTTTATCGAACTCCTTGTCCAACGGGCAAACGCCACTCCACTTTGTTTACTTTTTTTTGCTTCCCCCCGAAAGTGATTGCCAAGTCCGTTTCCCGCCGGAGGAGAGTCACGAATGGAGATCTCCGCGGTTCTGTTTCAACTCGGAACGTTGGTTCCTCAATCCATATTCCTTCATTTTCATCTGCAAGCTCTTGCGTGAGATTCCGAGAGCTTCGGCGGCCCGTGTGACGTTCCCGCCTGTCTCCCCCAAAGCCTGCTGGATCACGTGGCGCTCGACGCGCCTCGTATGCTCCTTGACAACTTGCTTCAAAGATGAGGGAGTCCGCCCCTCCGCTCCTAACGGTGAACTCTCACCAAGCGAAGCCGGGGAAACTCCGTGCCTGGAAAAGGTGGGAAGGTTCTCCACGTCCAAGATGTGGCCATCCGCCAAGAGAATCGAACGCTCCACTACGTTCTCCAGCTCGCGAATATTACCGGGCCAGCGGTAGGCACGCAGCTTCGCCATGGCTCCCGGTGTGATCCCCTCAACACTCCGGCCAAGGCGTTTATTGAAACGCTCAATGAAATATGGGACCAGCTCTTCGATATCTTCGGAGCGCTCGCGAAGCGGCGGCAGATGGATGGGAACGACGTTGAGGCGGTAAAAGAGGTCCTGGCGAAAGCGCCCGGCGGCCACCTCGGCCTCGAGGTCCTTGTTCGTCGCGGCGATGAGCCGGACATCGAATTTGATGCTCTTGAGGCCGCCGACTCTTTCGAATTCGCGCTCCTGAAGACATCGGAGCAACTTGACCTGGAGCTCCTTGGGGGTTTCGCCGATCTCGTCCAAGAAGAGCGTCCCGCTATCAGCCAACTCGAAGCGACCGGGCTTGAGGGCAACGGCCCCGGTGAACGCGCCCTTTTCGTGCCCAAACAGCTCGGATTCCAAAAGAGTTTCTGGAATCGCGGCAACATTAATGCGGATGAAGGGTTTATCCGCCCGAGCCGAATGGCGGTGGATGGCCTGAGCCACCAGCTCCTTGCCCGTGCCTGACTCCCCCGTCACAAGGACAGTGGTGGGGGAGTCGGCGACTTTGTCCAAAATCCGGCAAAGCTCGCGAATCGCCGGCGACGACCCGATGAAATTGTAGCGGTCGGCGCCCTCGGGAGTCAGCTTGGCGTCGAGCTGTCGCTTCTCATAGGTACGTAGAGCATTCCCCACCTTGATCTTCAGCTCGGCGGCATCAAACGGCTTCGTGATAAAGTCGAAAGCCCCGTTTTTCATTGCTTCCACGGCTGTTTCAATGGTCCCGTGGGCCGTGATGAGAATGAGTTCGCAGGCCATGCCGCGCCTTCTGAGCTCTGATAGCAGCTCCAGCCCATCCATTTGCGGCATCCGCAAATCCGAGACCACGAGCTGAAAGGAGCCCTTCCCGAGCAGCTCCAAAGCCTGGCGCCCGTTACCAGCTGTCTCCACTTTATAGCCGTCCCTGGAAAGCATCGCCGAAAGAATCCGCCGCATGTTGGCTTCGTCCTCAACGATCAGAATCCTGCTGGCTTTCGAGCTCATGGGAGCAGATCCTTCTCTGTTCCGGGCAAATCCAGGCGGGGTCGCGCCCATGGGATGTGATTCCGGTCAAACGCTTTTCTTTCTCCAAGCTTGCCTAGGGGTTGGTTTCCACCTCCTCGACAACTGGTGGTTCTTCCTGGGCCACCTTCACCGGCAACCTGATCTCAAATGTCGTTCCGACTCCGACTTCACTCTGCACCGAGATGGATCCCTCGTGCGCCTGGACAATCCGGTAAGTAATGGCCAGCCCCAAGCCGGTCCCATCTCCCTTTGTCGTGTAGAAGGGATTGAAGATCTTGTCAATCTGCTCGGGCGGGATCCCCGCTCCGTCGTCTTCGACCTGAAGAACGACCTTTCCCCTCACAAGCGGCATCTCCAGACGCTCATCTGGTGCCGGTGGATTCAGATCCCGGGACGGTAAGAACTTGGTGCTCACGGCGATAGGACCTCCGCCCTCCATCGATTCGATTCCGTTCAACAGGAGATTCAATAGCACCTGGCGGATCTGCTCCCCATCGAGTTCCATGGTGGGCAACTCTGGATCGAGGCGCACCTCGATGCGCACATTCCGAGCCGCGGCCTCGGGAGCCATCAACGTGATGGCTCTCTGAATGCTCTGGTTCAGGTCGAGGTTCTCCAAACGAAGCCGAAGCGGCCTGGCATAGTCAAGAAACCGAGTCACGACGTTGTTCAGGCGATCGACTTCCTCGATGAGGATCCCCAAAAACTCCCGATCCTCATTTTCCACCATCCCTGGTTCGATGTATTGAGCCGCGGCCTTGATGGCCCCAAGCGGGTTCCGGATTTCGTGGGCCAGCCCCGTGGCCATTTCGCCCACGGCGGCCAGCCGGTCTCGGCGGCGCATCCGTTCGTAGATCCTGGCATTCTCGACAGTGATCCCCAATTGACTGGCCAACGAAAGAAGAAGCTCCCTTTCCCGCATGGTAAAGGTTCCTCGTTCCTTGCTGGAGGTCAGGATCATGAGCCCATTGAGCTTATTCTGGAACCAAAGCGGCATGATGAGTTCTCCTCCAAGCTCTCGGAGCTCCTTTGCCGCGGCCGCCACTAGTTTCTGGTAGTCCGATGCGTAGAAGAGCTGTACCGATCTTTCCATTTCATCGAGAACCAGAATCCGATTCCCCTCCGCCAACAACTGCACCAGAGGGCTTCTCCGATCCAAGCGATGCTCGGTCTCACCATCGGCATGAAAAACCGTCCGGAAGGCTTCCCCCTCCCCCTGGACAAGCAAGATCTCCGCTGACTCCACTCGCGGCGATGAAGCCAGTACCCGCAGCACCCGCTCGAAGACCTCCGAAAGCTCCAGGATCGACACCAGCGAAGATGACAAGCTGGTGAGGCCGCGCTGAAAATCGAAGCTTTCCCGCATCAAAACCCGGTCCATCTGCGCCACTACTAGTTTCTTCAGCGGATCGAGCAAGAGCAGAAAAACGCCCGTCGCCATGATCATGCGGAAGGCGTTCATCGCTCCCACGCCCAAGAGATTCCCGAATCTAACCTCGATGAAACCGACAAACTCGCTATAGGCGATCCACAAGAGATGCCCCGCCACCAAGATCGCCATCCCCCATCCGAGCATTGCTGGCAGATCCATGAACTTGTAGCGAACAATGTTCACGGCGGTGGCAAGGCCAAGGGCTAGCAGGCCCAGGGTCCAAAGTCCCGACAGGCTAGAACCAGTCCATCGCGAGATCCCAAGGTCCAAGGCAGCCGCCAGCAATAGGGCGGTGTGACTGGCCATCAAGTAGGAAAGCTGGCGTTTCTCCAACCTCGAAAAACTTGTCCCAACGCGCACAGCCAGGATCTCGAGGCCATAGATTGCTGGCGCCACTCCCAACACGGCGACCCCGGACCAGAGAAGCGCTCCGGAGAGCCGCTCCTGGAAAGCCAACAACCCCAAGAACCCACCGCACCCGTACTGGAGAGCCAGAACCAACTTCCGGGCACGGTTGTTCTCTCCCACAAAGGCCAGCGCGAAGTGGTAGTAGAGCAACATGGAAAAAACGACGCTCACCGCCAGCACCGGTCCGGTCCAACGATGTCCCAAGACCCGGCCCATCAACGCGGCGAAACTCATTCCAAAAAGCCCCAAGCTGTAGTAGAAGTACAGGCCACTGAGGTTCCTATGGCGCCGCCTCACGATTGAAACAACGGCCAGAGCCAACTGAACGATGGCGGAAATGATGAGATTCTGCTCCACAAAAGCGGTCATCCGCTGGCTCCTTCACCTCCAACATACAACCTTCACGACGAAAAGTCGGTTGCTCCCACTGGGCACTGCCTCACCGGTCTCTGTGGCCGCAGCCCGTAGGGGTGCGGGGGCACCCGCGGAAAGCGGGACAGTTTATCGCCAATCCGGAGGCGGGCAGTGTGCCTCCGCCCGGGTATCCACGCAAGGCGGGACATTCCCGGGACTGTGGAATCGCAAGCGTCCGGGCAACGCCTCGCTGTCGCTCGGCCCGGGCCACCGACAAAATCGGCCATTGATGACCAGGATCGGAGTGCCGGTGCTGATGCTCCTTTTCTGCCTTACGGCGGGCAGTGCCTCCGGGCACATCCGCCTCCAAGGACTCTCCTCGCATCTCCCCAAAGACTGGACGGCCACAGCCTATTGCATCGAGCATGGGCGGACTCTGCTCTCCGTCGGCGGCTCTGAAAAGAGTGCCAGCCCGGCGACTCGTGCTGTTCTTTCCGCCCTCCTGGCCCTCGTGCTCCTAGGCCCGGACTACCGGTTTCAACTCCGGCTTGTGGCCCGAGGGGAGTGGAGTTCGCGAGTTCAAGTTCTCCGCGGTGACCTGATTCTTCGGGGAATCCACCCCTCCCTGATGCAGGGACCGGAGCAGTGGCAAGCGGCCCGCAAAGTCCAGGAGCTGGGGATCCGCCGCATCACCGGCAAAGTCATCTGGGAATCGACCGGAAGGAGTGCCACCGGCTGGAGCGCCGGCTGTGGCCCGGTTCCCTTGTCACAGACGCCTGCTAGTAAAGAAGCTGTTTTCCGGCGGTCTCTGGAGATTGAAGAGAAGCTGCGCCTTCTGGGGATCGATGTCTCCGGGGCGTCGCAGGCGCCTTCAGAGGTTGCCTGGCACCGGGAAAATCGCGGGGAGAACCATGGTCGAGACCACCAACCCACTTTCGAATTGGCCAGTTTCCGTTCTAAGCCGCTGGCTCTCCTCATCCGTCAGGCCCCGACGATGCTGGAATCACTCTTCCACTGCAACCCCGGGATCGGCGTGATCCTTCGAGAGCTTGCGCCGAGTTTCACTGCCAGGGACAACCGTTCCTTGGGCATCATGAGTCCCGAACAGTCGGTAGCCCTCCTTGCCACGGCCGTCCGTCGAAGAGATGTGGGTTCCGAGCTGGAATCGGCGTTGAAACCGCTCAGTTCACGGCCCCCATTTCGTGGGTTGCGAGGAATCTTTGCCGTGGCTGGCGGAAGCAGTGAGCTCACGGGGATCGCCTATTTGGAGGGAAACCACCGGCTGCTTTTCAGCTTGCGTGTGGATGATCCCACAACGGAAGAGGAACTCACCCAGTTGGCGCGAGTGATTCTGGTTTTTCGGGGGCAGGCGGGACTTCGGGAAGAGGGGCGGGGCCGGCGGTGATGGTGGCGAGCGACGGCGGACGGATTGCCGACGGCGCGAGGGGAACGCAACCCAAAGAGAGATGAAGGGACGCGGAAAAATAGATTCTGTGGTAGAATGAGGGGCTGGATCTCGATGGATCGGTAGCCTCCAGGAGGACTTGATGGAAGAGGAGCGCAACTTCTACGAAATCCTTGGTGTCGATGTCTACGCGACGCCGGAACAGATCCGCGGGGCCTTCCAGCGGAAGATCGACAAGATCAATCAGTCGGAGAACGCCCAGGATCTTGACCTTTACGCCATGATTATCAAGGCGTATCAGATTCTGAGCGACGACGAGAAACGGATGGACTACGACCACTTCCTGAAGGTGAGTCACGAGCTTGGAATCCGGCAGGAGCCGACTTTTCTGGCGCGGACGGAGGCGGAAAGGAAGACGACTTTGAGAGTCACGCCCGATGAGCTCGGCCACAAGGATCCGTCTTTTTTGGAGAAAGTCCAGCAGATTGTCCGGAAGGGCCAGGTGAACAAGGTGCGCATCCGGTATGGCGACAAGACGGTGCTACCGGCGGTACCGCTCTCGATTTTTCTTGCGGCGGAAGCGCTGACGTTCTTGGGAGCTGGCCTGGGCAGGGCGCTCATCGCCAACGTGGGAATCGGGGCTCTTTTGGACGTCGAATTCCTCAACGATGCCGAGGAACATTTCAACGAAGGCGTCCGCCACTTCCAGTCAGGGGATTTGGACGAATCAATCGGGGAGTATCGTCAGGCAATCTCCATCGATCCGGACTATGCCGAGGCCTACCTGAACCTTGGGGTGATCTACAAGATCCGCGGGGAGTTGGACACGTCGGAGAGTTATTTTCAGAAAGCTGTCTCGCTGGATCCTCACGGGGTTGTGGGGCGTTCGGCCAAAGAAAGTATCCGGAAGCTCCGCACGTTGTGATCCGCCTTCACGCGCTATGGCCGTCGGTAAATAGGGATATTTGGACCCTCCTGTAGGATTTTTCGGGGTTAAAGTTTGGGAAAGGCCGGGCGGGGCCTCTGTTTTTTTCTTGCCAAAGTTTCCCCATTGGCCTATATTAGATACGTTGGCGTTGTTGTACTTAACCTTTGGCGTTGGGAAGAGTGCAATGCCCCGTGCGCCCCAACTTTGCAGAGAAGATGAACAAAATGCAACCATCGAAGCCCGACGCTCCCGCGCACCGCGCTCAATCCGTGTCCAAGCCGGCAAAGCGGCCCTACGAGGCTCCCGCGATTCTTTCGAGGGAGTTTCTTGAAGTTGTGGCGGCTGTCTGTACTCCGCCTTCGAAGGCGACTGTGGCTGAATGTCCATTCGGGAATCCCCTCGGTTCTTGATGATCCGCCCACGGATGTTGAACCGATGGCATGCCGGGACGATCTTCGCCGTGGGTTGGGCGCCATGCAAATGGGAGGAGCGAGATTATCCTTTGCTGCCAGGCACTTGAAAATCAATTCCATGTTGTTATGGGAAGAAATACCATGAGTTTCAGAAAAAACGGATCGGGCTTGTTCCGCAGGCGGGCGCTTCTTGCGTGGGGGATCGCGTGGCTAGTTCCCTTGATCTTGGTGTCTGGAGCACGGGCGGATTACGTGGGCTCGTTGACGAACCGGATCTTTTTGGACCCGGATTCGCTGCCGGTGTTATTGGACGGGATGCAGGCGGGAGACGAGATCTCCTACATTCTGGAAACGACACCGGCGGACACGGGGAGCGTCAACGGGCATGCGGCGTGGATGACGCTCTACGTTCCGGCGGGGGTGGAGGTCATCGGGGCGGAGGTCGTCAAGCCCATTGGTGGGGGCCGGTATAGCACGGTACAGGCCGAGGACACCGATGTTGCTTACAATGGTTGGGGGATCCGGGGTGCCAGGGGTTTCGCGGCCCCGTTGGCGGAGGGCTATCTGAACGAGGTGCAGCAGGATACAGGCATTTTCTTCAGCACTGATCCCAGGACGCAAATCGTCGTAGGCGGTTTGGGTCCGTTGTCACCGACGGGGATCAACACGAACCAGCTTGCGGGCAACCTTTGGGACTTTGACCAGACGGTGGCTTTTGGCGAGGGAACGGCTTTATCGGGTAACCAGGGGAAGGGGAGCACGCCGCTGGTAACAATGGACGGGGGCGCGACCTGGGTGGGAACGGGTTCCATGGTGGCGGGGCCGGACACTTACTACACGAATGATTACGACCCCGATTGCGATCTTGGGTCGGCAACTTTCTCTAACGACGTGGCCTGTGTCGGTCCTTGGCAGAGGCTGGACTACCCGAATTCGAAGCTTGGTGGTAGCGGTCCGATCCAGCCCGCAACAGCCACTGGATTGATTGAGTATACAGCCGTTCCGGCTACGAGCAATTGGGGGACGCTCTCTCCGAGCAATCCGCTCCCACCAGCGGTCAATGCCGTTCGATACGTTCATGGAAAGCGGCGGTTGGGAGAACTGGAGACGGGTCGAATCACCTTGAGGATTCTTGATCCGGTGGCCTTTTCCGCGACATTCCAAGACCACACCTTCTGCCTGGAAAGCACGGGCGGCGACCAGAGCGATCCGTCGGCGAAAGACAATCCGTGGCGTTATTTCGAGCCTCAGCAGGGGTGCGACTACCTGAATCCCCAGTCGGTTTTCATCAAGCAGATTCTTTATGTGAACGGCGTCCCGGCCAGTGGGAGCTCGCTCTCCATAGGCGACGTCATCAGTTACGAGTTGACGTTCGCGAATATTTCCCCGTCGAACCCGCCTTTTTCGGATATGACCAACGTCATCTTCACGGATTCACCCGCCGATCCCGCGGTCATGACGCTCTTGGAGCCGGGAGATCCGAATTGTTTTTACGGGAGTTACGACGGTGATCTACCGGGGCCGGCCCCTACCTATGTGGGCGGGTCCGCATCCGGGGGGACAGCGACCTGGAACGCTATTGGGAGTTTCTCGTCTTCGTCGGTGGTTCGGCTGCACCTGTGCGGCAAGGTGACTGGCGGGGCCTTGGGCGCCCGCATCGACAATAATGGGCAGGTCGATTACGTGTTCAACGGCCAGCCCTTCACGGAGACGTCGGCGGCCGGGGGAACCATTAGTACGGCCATCAGCGGCAGTGTTTGGGGTGACGCCAATGGAAACGGGGTGCTGAATCTAGGGGAAGCCGGTCTTGGAAACGTGGCCGTGGACCTTTATCTGGACAATGACGGCGATGGCGCTCTGTCGCCCGGGGATACACTGGCCTCTTCAACGCTGACGACCGTGGATGGCTTCTACGAATTCGCCGGGATTGCCGCGGGGAATTACGTGGTGGTGGAAAGCGATCCCACGGACTGGTTCTCCACCCGGGACCAAGATACAGCCTTTGGAGCATGTGGGGGAGGAAACGGGTGCAACCAGATTTCCACAACGGTGGCCGCTGGTGGAGCGAGCACGGGCAACGATTTCTATGATGCTCCTTATAACATCGTCACTGGAACGGTTTTTGGAGATCAGGACCAGGACGCCCTTTTGAACTTGGGGAATGGAGATTTCGGTCAGGGTGGAGTGACAGTCAGGATTTACGAAGACACGAACGGGAATGGGCAAGTCGATCCGGGAACCGATCTGCTTTTTGACACGACGACCACGGCAGCGGATGGCAGTTACAAGTTCGGGGTCTACGACAGCCGTTACGTGATGGATATTGACACGGCGACGTTGCCGGCGGGATCGAACTTGACGACGGACAACGTGGAGACGGCGGTTTTCGCCGGATTCGGAGGCACGGATCCGGGCAACGATTTCGGGTTCGCGGCTCCGCCGGTTCTTTCGGTGGCCAAGAGTTCCAGCGCAGCGGGCACGACCGTGGCACCCGGGGGCACGATCTCCTACACGATCCGGCCTTCCTACCCCAGTTCCCAGTCCCTGTTGACGAACGTCCAGGTGACGGACAGCGTGCCGGCGAACAGCACGTTCGTCAGCGCGGGGCCGGCGGGATTCACCCGTTCTGGTGGAACCTTCTACTGGGATCTGGGAAGCAACGCGCCCAAGACGGCCGGCGTCGTCCTTGGCGTCACGGGCAATTGCACCTTCCTGCCCAGCCAGGACACCTTCATCGACGAGAACAACCCCAACAGCAATTATGGAGGCGACAACAAGCTGAAGATCGAGGCGCGGGCCGGGAGACGGCAGCGGCCGATGATCCAGTGGTCGCTCGCCACTTGCATCCCGGCGGGAGCAATTGTCACGTCGGCCGACATGCGGTTCTACGTGGACAAGAAATTCACGAATCACACGGTGGACATCTACCGCATCACGGCTGCGTGGCTCGATACAACCGCGACGTGGAACAATACGGGTGGAGGGAACTACAACGCGACGAGTTGGGGCTCGTTCATCCCCACGACCCAGAAGACGTACGAAGTCGTGCCCGTGACGAACCTGGTCCAGGGATGGTTGGCGGGGCTTTTCCCCAACCATGGAGTCATCCTGGTTCCGACGGGGCCCGACGGAGTCACGGAGATCGGTTCCGTGGAGAAGGGAGGAAAAGAGCCGCTGCTGGTGGTGAACTATTCTCTTCCTGGGACCAACACGCAGCTCGACGCCGAACCCTACCTGGTACTCCACAACGATACCATCAACGTGAAGATGAACGTCACGGTGGATGCCGCCGACACGGTAACCCCTTCGGCTCTGAGTGTCGCGAGTGTCAACGGAGCCGGTGCGGCGAGCTGTGGAACTCCGACACCGCCTTCCCGGGTCCTGGCCGCGGGAGGAACGGGTGATTTCCTTTGGACCTGCACCGCGGTGGCGGGAGGCTTGGGCGGAAGCGTCACCTTTTCCACCAGTATTACCGGCACGAATCCCAGCTTGAGCTATGCCCCGGTAACCTCGAACAGCGTCCTTGTGACGCCGGATCTGACCATGACGGTGACGGCGCCGGACCCTATCGACCGCAACGTCAGCGTCATCGACAATACGGCCCTGCTGTCCAGCACCGGCGAGTTTTGGGCGCGATCGACAGTGCGGGATGTTTTGAGCTTCGGAGGCACCATCGGTTCACTGGTTTGGCTGGACACGGATCGCGATGGCCTTCCGGACGTAGGGGAACCGGGTCTCTCCAACGTTGAAGTAGTGCTGTACGACGTTGGCCCGGATGGTTTGCCCGGGACAGGGGATGACATCCAGGTGGCGATGACGACGACGGCGCTCGATGGATCGTACATCTTCGAGTATCTCAGTCCGGGCACTTATTACGTAGATGTGACGGATGCGACGGTTCCGGCCGGTCTCTCCGTGGCTCCGGGCAACGTTGATCCCAGCGGCACGGTGACGATCTCGACCACCGAGACGGACATCGGTGTCAACTTCGGGTATCTGCAAAGCGATCCGACCCTTGGTGTACTGGGTAGTGGAGTGTGGAGCGATGCCAATGGAGACGGCCTGTGGGGTCCGGGGGAACGGGGCATTGGCGGAGTCACGGTCGATCTGGTGACAGCCGGGCCTGATGGAGTTTTTGGGACCGGCGATGACGTGGTTGCCGCGACGACGACATCGGCGGGCGATGGCAGCTACCTTTTCATGGGGGTTCCCGCCGGAGAGTATCAGGTCGATGTGACGGACACGGGAAACCTGCTGACGGGGTACAGCTTGACGCAGGGTCCCCAGAGCAATCCCGATCCGACGTACACAATTTTCATGGAAACGGGCCAATCGTATCTCAATGCTGATTTTGGATATCAAAACCCGGCACTCCACACGATTTCGGATCGACTTTGGTTTGACTCGAATGGTGACGGAACCTTGGATGCCGGTGAATCCGGTGTCCCTGGAGTGCAGGTGGATCTCCTGGATGCATCGGGAAAGGTGATTGCGACGACGATGACGGCCGCGGATGGTACCTTTGCCTTCCCGGGTGTGCCCGATGGGAGCTACAGCCTTCGGTTGCCGTCGGACAACGGTGGGAGCGTCACAAAGCTGGACGGGACGACAACGCCGGCTATTAACAGGCTTCAAAACATCACGGTAGCGGGAGCGGATGTCTCTGGAACCAGTTTTGGTTTCCACCGTCCCGGAATCATCGGAGACACGATTTTCTCCGACAACAACGGGAATGGAACGTTGGATCCGGGAGAATTGGGCCTCCCCAACATCACAGTGCAATTGTGGGCTGACTCGGACGGCAACGGAGTTTTCGATTCAACGCAAGACACTCTGGTGGGGAGCACGACCACCGATGTGGCGGGAGAATATCGTTTTTCCGGCCTCTTGGATGGCACCTACTTCGTCAGTGTCGATAGCGGCCAAGTCAACCTCACGGGTTATGGCCCAACGACGACGGACCAACAGACGGGGGCCAATGCCGCGGGAGTCCAAATCGATGCGCCGTTGACCAGCCTCGCTTCGGATTTCCTTGACGCCGATTTCGGGTTCCGGAACGCGGGACTGCCGGACGTTTCCGGCAACGTCTTTGGAGACCTGGATGTTGATGGCATCGACGATGGTGCTTCCGAGCCGGGAATCGGCGGGGTCACCGTCGAGCTCCTCGACAGCGGTGGCAACGTTCTTGCCACCACGACGGCCGACGCCAACGGAGATTACTCCTTCCCGGACGTTCCCGCCGGGAACTACAGGGTTCACGTCACGGACCAGAGCAAGATTCTGAGTGGGTACACCCTGACGCGTTCCCTGGACTTCATCGACGTGACGGTGGCAGCAACGAATATCACCAAGGTAGACTTTGGTTACGTGCGGGATCCGGCCACTGGAGGCATGGGGGACCGGGTCTGGCTTGACGCCGACAACGACGGCATCCAGGATGCGGGAGAACAGGGGATTTCCGGAATCACGGTCATCTTGTATGACCCCGGCCCGGACGGAGTGCCCGGTGGCGGGGACGACGTGGCCTTGTCGTCGATGACCACGAACTCCAGCGGGGACTTCTGGTTCCCCAATCTCCCCGAAGGCAAGTACTACGTGGACGTGGATGGCGCGACTCTTCCCGCTGGACTCTCCCCCACGGCGGGGACGACGGACCCATCGCCGGTAATCCGCTTGAGTGCCGGCGAACAGGCGAACGGTGTGGATTTCGGGTATTCTTCCGGAGCTCTTCTTGGCACCATCGGGGATACGGTTTTTTACGACGCCAATGGTGATGGAGTGCAAAACCTTGGTGAAGCGGGGATCGGTGGCGTCACCCTCGAGCTTCAGGATGCGGTTTGCCAACCGGGAGTGGACTGCCCGACGACGGTGACCAAGCCCGATGGCTCCTATCTCTTCACGGGGGTCACCCCTCGGGCCGGAGGATATGGGGTCCAGCTCGACGTCACGACCTTGCCCGTGGGCTACAATCCGGCGCCGACGAACGGACCGCCCTTCCGCTCGACGTGGGTGGGTCCCGGCGGCGCGGCACTGGATGTCGATTTCGGGATCACCGGCGGCTCCGTAGGTTCCATTGGAGACTCCGTCTTTTTTGACCATAACGGGGACGGCCTCTTCGGTGCCGGGGACCAAGGCATTGAGGGGATCACCCTAAACCTCGTGGACATTTCAAGCGGCGCCATCATCGCCACGACAACCACCGATTCCGTGGGCGCTTACGACTTTACGGGGATTCCTGCCGGTACTTACCAAGTGGAGATCCTTGATCCCACAGGTGTCCTGGCAGCCTTGAATCTGTCCGGCGGAGCCACGAACCCCACCAACCCAATCCCTCTTCTTGCGGGTCAGGATTACAATAACGCTGATTTCCCCTACGCATCATCTGGAGGATTGGGGATCATCGGAAACTTGATCTGGCACGATTTGAACCACAATGGCGTGGCGATTCCCTTGGAAAGCGGGATGGAGCTGATCTCCGTGGAGCTCTGGTTTGACGCGAACGCGAACCAATCCATCAACCCTGGCACGGACAACCTGGTGCGCCTGGCCTGGACGGATCGCAACGGGAATTACGAGTTCACGGCTCTGAACCCCGGAAGCTACCTGGTCAATGTTACGGATCTCCACGGGGTATTGGGAGGTTTCGTGAAGACGGTGAACGGGACCACCGATCTGGACAACAACAGCCAGGTGCTGCCCTATCCAGCAGTGATCAATGGTTTCACGCCGTACATCGCGGCGCCGACCAGTGTGGTGGCGGACTTCGGCTACTGGGCGCCCTTGGATCTGACGTTGAGCGGTTCGATATTTTGGGACACGAACTCCAATGCCAGCCTCGACGGAGGCGGAGGGGAACCTCTCATCAACAATACGACGCTTGTTCTGTATCGCGATCTTGACGGCGACGGAGCCATTAGCCGTGGCGACCCGGTCATCGGGCAGCAGCAGGCGAGCGCTGGCACCTATTCCTTTACGAATTTGCCGGCTGGAGACTATATTGTTGCCGCGGAGACAACAGGGACATCAGCTCTTGGGGCCCTGCAAACGACGCAGACGGCTTCGGGAAGCGTGCAGCCCGTAACTTTGGCCGCAACCGATTCCACGGGCAACGATTTTGGTTTCGTTTTCGCGGCGACCAGGGTTCTCATCGCTGATTTCCGAGCTTCCCCCGGTCCTGGCGGCAATCTTCGAATCGAGTGGACAACAGTTTCCGAAGCCAATACGGCAGGTTTCGAGCTTTATCGCTGGATTCCGGGCAAAAATGATTTCCTACGAGTGACTTCGAGTCTTGTTCCGGCTCCATTTGGTTCCTCACAAGGAAGTCGGTACCACGTTCTGGATCGCGTGGCGCCCAATGGGGGCGAGAATCTTCGCTACATGCTGGTGGAGCGCGAAACCACCGGCGGCGAAAACTATTACGGGCCTTTCACGGTGAGCCGAAGATTGGGAGTCATTTCCTTCCGCCGCCCCGCGGGAGAGGAAGAAAGGTCCGGAGCCACGAGCATTCCCCCCGATACAACGGTCTTGCGCCGCAATGCCGAGCACCGGGAACTGGCCATGAGCTATCGCTCCGAGATGATAAACTCAGTCTCCAAGCAGATCAAAGTGACGATCCGCGAGGAGGAAGGCATTTATCGAGTCAGCTCCGACGAGCTTTCCGCACTCTTTGGCGCCAACATCGAGACTGTACGCCAATGGATCGCCCAGGGGCGCCTGGCGGTGGAAAACGGCGGAAAACCGGTGGCCTGGCTGGCGGCGGATTCCAACGACGGGATTCTTTTCTTTGGCGAAAAGATCGGAAGCATCTATTCCAGGGACAACGTTTACTGGATTCGCCCGGGCCAAGGGGAACGGATGCAGCGGATTGTTGGTCCGCTGGTTCCACCCAACGGTGGAAACGGGGGATTCGTCGAACATCTGCCCTTCGAGGAAGATTTTTTCCCAGTGACGATTACCGGGCCGGATCCGGAATCGGATTACTGGCACTGGGCCGGTTTTATCGCGGGGCACGGGAGACTGGGGAGCCGCTCCTTTTCCTTGAACGTGCCTGATGTCTCAAAGCGTGCCCGGACGGCCAAGCTCACGGTCCGTTTCCGCGGTGCGACGTCGAGTCCGGTGGCGAAGGATCACCATGCGGAGATCTGGTTCAATGGGAGTAGGATCGGAGAAACATACTTCGCCGATACGGAAGAACATGAGGTGACGATTGGATTCTCCCCCACACTGCTTCAATCTGGTTCCAATACCGTGACCGTGGTGGCGTTGAAGGATACCGGAGCCCCCAGCAGTCAGTTCTTTTTGGACTCCTTCGATCTGGAGTACACTCGGCTCTACCGAGCGGAGAGCGACGTTCTCCACGCCAATACGGGCACGGACCCCATCACCACGATTCAGGGCTTCACGGAGCCGGACATCCTGGTTTTCGCCTACGACAAGGCGGAGCCTCGCCAGCCTCTCGTGGTTGCCAGCAAGTCGATCCGCAGGGAGCGCGGTGGAACTTACGAGGTCACCTTCGCATCACCGGGACGGCAGATGGAGATCGTCGCCTTGACGAGATCTAGGATTCGGGCACCTCAGGCTGTGTTTCCCGATTCACCTTCGTCCCTCAAGGGGGATAGTGGGACGGATTACCCGATAATTGGAGCCGATTACCTGGTGATCACGACGGGCGAACTCTTGGAGGCGGCCAACGCCCTTGCCGAGTACCGTCAAGGCCAAGGGCTGGAATCGATGGTGGTGGATCTCGAAGACATCATGGACGAATTCAATGACGGGATCTTCAATCCCCACGCGGTCCAGGATTTCTTGAAGTATGCCACGGAAAACTGGGAGATCCCGCCCCGGTACGTCGTCCTTGCGGGTGACGGACATTTGGATTACCGGGAAATCTGGAATCGGGGCGGCAACTTGATCCCGCCCATCATGGTCTCGACGCCCTACGGCCTTTTCGCATCGGACAACTCATTCGCGGATTTCGATGGGGACGCGGTCCCCGACGTGGCCATCGGCCGGCTGCCGGTCGTGACGAGCGGGGAGTTGAGCCTGATGATCGACAAGATCACCGGTTACGAGGCCTCGCGGGGAGACTGGAGTTCGGAGGCCTTGTTGATTGCTGACAACCCGGACAACGGAGGCAACTTCAACCTTCACTCGGACGCATTTGCGGGCGAAGTGGCGAATAAACTCGATCTACTGCGCATCCGGCTTTCGGAGATGACCTCCTCCATGGCCCGCGACGCCCTTCTGGACAAGATCCAGTCGGGTGTGGGTCTTATTCACTACGTGGGGCATGGCGGCATGGATCGGCTGGCGTCGGAGGCTCTGCTCAAGACGAGCGATGTAGACAGTCTGTACAACGGAGATGCCCTGACTATTCTGTTGAGCATGACCTGCAATGTCTCTCGATTCGAGCTTCCCGGTTTCCTCTCTCTGGGTGAAGCCATGGTTCTCCGAGACGGTGGAGGCGCCATCGCCGTGTGGGCGCCGACGGGTCTCTCTCTGGACTTCGAGGGAGCCAAACTGAGCCGCGCCTTTGGGAGGGCCTTGAACACCAAGGAAACCGGCAGGCTCGGAGACGCTGTCGTCAGAGCCTTGGTGGATTTCTCCCAGGAAAAGAACTTCCGGTTCCCGCTGGAAGTGTATATCCTTCTGGGAGATCCTGCCCTGAATCTGAAACGCTGACCGTCGAACCGGGGGGAGGAATCCCTGGGCGACCCTTTTTCCCGAGGAACCGTCGTCAGGCTGTTTCGGGATCCAAGAGCTGCGGGTAGAGGGCGAGGGGGTCTCCCGTCAATTCCTCGGCCAGCCCGAGGCAGAAGGTGCGCGGTCGTTCTTTTCGAGGCATCCCGGAGACCAGGCGGTGGGCCTGTTCGTTGATTCTCCGAATTTCAGGCAACTGGGGCGAATGAAACCATATCTGGCGAATGGTCTGCTGGTGGAGGTTTCCCACGGGTCGCCGCCACTGGACGCAGGGATAGACGTTGCCATAGGGATCGATGGTCAAGGTGGTGGCGCCGGTTCCGCAGTGCTTCTTGGGGAACAGGGGAGTCTTGGAAGCCGTGTAGGAGTCTGGGGAAGCCGTCGTTGTTTTGCCTGAGACCGGCTCAAGGGTGCAAGCGGTTCGAACTTGGGCTTCTTGGAGAAGGCGCAGGCGGTTCCCAGCGGCTGGCGAAGGAGCGATGGACAAGGGGGTCCGATCTCCGTCATCCCGTGGAGTCACCACGCTATCGACGATGAGAAGGGCGTCCAGACTTTGAGCGAGTTCGAACATGGATTCGATTTCGGCTTCGTTCCAGCGGGTCATGGTGGTCTGAAGCCGAAAGCGCAAGCCCAATGCTCGAAGCCCTTGAAGATTCGAAAGCAACCGGTCAAAACTTCCTACGACCTGGGTTTGGCGGTCGTGGGTCTTCGCGGTGGCCCCGTGGAGGCTGATTTCGATGACGTAGGGATCGAGTTCCCGTTGGATGCGCTTGGCGACATTCTCCCCGAGAGCGTGGCCGTTGCTTTTGAGGCGAAGGACGAATCCCAGCTCGCGGGCTTTTCTGCCCACGGGCCAGAAACAGGGGCTCGCCAGAGGCTCGCCTCCGGAAAGGGTCAGTTCGAGGACTTGGAGTTCGGCCAGTTCCTCCAGGAGACGCTCATAGTCCTGCCGTTGGAGGGGTTTTCCCGTCAGTCCGAGATCGTTGTAGCAGAAAAAGCAATCGAGATTGCAGCGGTAGGTCAATTCCAGCAACACCGAGAGCAGGCAATTCTTGGCCCGCCCTTCTTCCACGAGCTTGAAGTAGGTCATGCAGTCTCTCCGGGAGCTGGTTCCAGAACTCCGAGCTCCAAGAGCTCCTCGACGAAACGGTTCGTATCTTCCTTCAAGATTCTCTTCTCAACGTCGAACTCGCCCGTCAACAAGGAAACGATTTCGGGCACGGAACGTCCCTCCACAAGGAGCTGGAGAATCCGAGCACCCACGCCGTTGATCCCAAGAGCCTCACCGGCTGCCTGGCGGATGAGGACTCCCTGCTGGAGAATGCGGCGAAATCGAACGTCTTTAGCAAGAACCAGTTTCATTCCATCCTCTCCGGTCTCTTTCCTCAACAAGCTCTACCAGGCCCTGCAGCTGGCCATCGAGGGAAAAATCCAAGACATAGCCCGGAACCTCTTCTACCAGTGCCAAAAGGTTCTCCTCAAGGCGATGAATGCGGAACGGATCGCAATTGACAAAGGGGGCGCAAGCAACCAGCAGAGCAAAAGTACTACCCGTTTCCATGATGGCTACGGCATCGGCCTCCGACTGGCGGAGCTTGCAAAGAAACTCCAGAGGCCTGGGGGGCAAAATCTCCAGCCTTTCCCTGCCAAAATCCCCCGCAAAGGGGACCTGTTGAACAGAGACTCTCTTCCCCGTCGGTACGATGGCGTTGAGGTCGTCGCTATAGATTTCCCATCCTCGATGAGCAGCGAGACGGCTGAGAGTACTCTTGCCAGCCCCCGAATGGCCCGGGAACAACCAGCTACGGTAACCATCGCTCAGGGCAGCGCTGTGAATGAGGACTCCGCCATTTTCCAACAACGCGTAGGCGCTGGCAACGCGGAGGAGATTCGCGAATCCCAAGATGAAATCGCTCTTCGTTTCACTGCAAGTCCAGAGGCCCACGCGAAGCCGGGGATAGAGAGAAAGAAAGCCCATGAGCTGGTAGCCGGCCATCTTCACATGCTCGGAGTGGTATTGGAAGTCGAATTGGACGTCCCAGCCGGCCAGGTCGAAGTGGTGAAAGTCCTCTCTTGCCGAGCGGAAGACTTTGAACTCGATGGCTTTTTTGTCTGTTTCAATATCTGGTGCAACGACCAGGTCGCCGAAACGCTCTTCGATGGCCTCTTGGAAGCCGGGGGTCAGACCGGTCATGGAATAGGTCGCTCCCAGAAAGTCCAGGCTCACCTGAGCGGTTCCCCAGTGCTCCCCGGCCAACCGAGCGGGAAAGAGATCCGGGACAGAAACGAATCGATCTGCAAAGGCCATGGACGCCGACACCGGCAAGGGTTATGGGTTCGGCCACGGGGTCGTGGCAGGCAATGGGGTAAAAGGAAAAGGGCGTGACTAAGCACGCCCTTTTCCTCAATCATTGGCAACAAATCTCACACGCCAGCGATGGAGCCACCAACCCAGGACCGTAGCTTGAAGCAGCGCAAGCTGTCCCAGCGCTCCCCGGCAGGGTCCTCAGGAGCCGGAGAAGCTCGAAGGCCACGGCCTCCGGGGCAACTCGGCCTCAAAGCCCCCAAGGGAGCAGTGAGAACAGGCTGAAAGCCGCTTCGAGAATCCTGGATTCAACCGTGTTCCTTCATCTCTTTGAGGCGGTTTTTGCGAGCGCGGCGGACAGCTTTGATCTTTTTCCTGCGGCGGACAGCGCTCGGCTTTTCGAAGGCCATATTCTTCTTGATATCTCGAATGATGCCTTCGCGTTCGGTCTTTTTCTTGAAACGGCGGAGTGCTTTTTTGAAATCGCCGTCGACTTTGACTTCAACTCTTGTAACCGGCATAAAGAACAACGGAACTCTTAACGAGTCCCTCTCCCTCACTCCCTTCTCTTTCGCGTCTTCAAGCTTCAGTGCTTTCCTTCGGTCTGAAGGTTCGGGCGGGATTAAAGCATACCCGACGCTCACTTGGCAAGCGCACGCGGCTTTTCCTGCTCACCTTCGGAGATACTCCATGCTAGGTTCCAAGAACCGAATACGGCTCCAATCCTTCAAGATATTTGTCTCCCGCGGGGCGATGTCGAAGGTCCAGAAGCTCCTCCAGAAGTCGCATCCGGCGGATCTGGGGATGATCCTACCCTACCTTCGGCCCTCGGAAGCTCAGACAATCCTCACCCAGATAGCCCACCGCGGGAAGCAGGCTCAAGTCCTAGCCAGCGCCAGACCGGACAGCGCCGCGGAGCTTCTTCGGCAGCTCGACATCCCCCTGAGCGCCGCGATTCTCCAGGAAATGTCGCCAGACGACTCGGCGCAACTTCTGGAACTTCTGGACGAAGATCTACGGACAAAGCTCTTCGAGCAGATGGCCGAGCTCGAGTCGGAGCAACTCCAAGATCACCTCGTGTACAAAACCGAGACCGCCGGTCGGCTGATGGTGACTGATTTCTTGGCCCTCAGCCCGAAGGAGACGGTGGCGGACGCCATCGAGGCACTTCGGAAAGCGCCCTCTTTAGAGGTAGTGTACTATCTTTATCTGGTCTCGGGATCGGGAAAGCTCCAGGGCGTCGTCTCGCTGCGGCAACTTCTTCTTGTGGCACCCGAGACGGAGCTCCGGGAGATTATGTCTCCCAACGTGATTTCAGCTCGGATCGACGAGGATCAGGAGGTGGTGGCGGCAAGGGTCGATAGGTACGACCTTCTGGCACTGCCGGTGGTGGACCACGTGGGCCGGATGGTGGGCGTGGTCACCGTGGACGACGTCATCGACGTCATCAAGGACGAAGCGACGGAAGACATGCTGCGGATGGCGGGCGCCAGCGCGGACGATCCGCTACTCACGGGTTCGACTCTCACCAGCGTCCGCTTGCGGTCGCCTTGGCTCTTGGCTTCCTCGTTTGCGGGGATGTTCAATTTTTTCGTCATGCACCAGTTCGAGGATCTCTTGTCGAGGGCCGTGCTTTTGGCGGGGTTCGTTCCCATCGTCCTCGGGATGGGGGGGAATGTGGGTTCCCAGTCAGCCACGCTCCTCGTACGCGGACTGGCCCTGCGCATCGTGGATGGCAGTCAGTATTTCCGGCTGATGCTTCGGCAGCTCAAGGTGGGCCTGACCCTGGGAGTGGGGTATGGGATCATCGTTGCGGGCCTGGTTCTTGGCGCGAACCTAGTGGGCGGCTTCGGGAGCGAGGGAGCGACAGTCTTCCAGTTGGCGGGGACAGCCGGGCTGGGCATCTTTTGTTCGATGATGGTGGCCACGACTATCGGCACGACGGTTCCGCTGGTTCTGGACTGGCTGGGGATCGATCCGGCCATCGCTACAGGCCCCATCGTCACGACCTCTACTGACATGTTCGGCTGCTTGGCCTATTTCGGGATCGCCACGTTGCTGATTGGGGGTTGAAACTCAAGGCCTTCCGGCCTGCATTCGACGGATTGCGGGGGGAGGGCAACGAAAGTGCGGTAGAACGATGAAGGGGCGCGAACGGCTGTGAGCGACCCGAAAGGAACGCAACCAGGAGGAGCTGTTCCGGAGAAATGGATTCGTGCGCCTAGCTCTGAGCCCTCCGGCACTGAAAGAGAGGTCCGCGTTTGCGAGTTTTGCCCCTGGGTCTCTAGTTTCGTTCCCTGGGGCGAGGGCGTGCTGTTTTGGTGTGGCATCGGACATTGCTGGTGGAAGGGGAACAGGGAAATGACGAAGGAGAAGGCGAGATATATTTGCATTCACGGGCACTTCTATCAGCCGCCGCGGGAGAGTCCGTGGCTCGATGCAGTGGAGCGGCAGGATTCGGCTCATCCTTACCATGACTGGAACGAGCGGATCACGGCGGAATGTTATGCTCCCAATTCGTCGTCGCGGATTCTGGATGAGCGGGGCGACATTGCGCGCATCGTCAACAACTATTCGAGGATAAGCTTCAATTTTGGAGCGACATTGCTGTCCTGGATGGAGACGAATGCGCCTCGAACGTACCAGAAGATTCTTGCGGCGGACCGGGAGAGCCAGGGTCGGTTTTCCGGGCATGGGTCGGCGCTGGCGCAAGCCTACAACCACGTTATCCTGCCTCTGGCCAACCGGCGGGACAAAGAGACTCAAGTGATCTGGGGGATCCGGGACTTCCGGCACCGGTTCGGTCGGATGCCCGAAGGGATGTGGCTTCCGGAGACGGCGGTGGACCTGGAGACGCTGGAAGTCCTGGCGGAGCATGGGATTCGTTTCACCATCCTGGCGCCCGGGCAGGCGGGAAAAGTGCGGCCGTTGACGGCGGGGAGCGACGCTGCGGTAAGTGGTGGCGAGGGCCGGCCGCAAGCGCCTGGAGCGGGTCGATCCTTGGCGGCGGAAGGCAAGGAGGGAGCGGCGCCGGAAGCAGGAGTGTTCAGGAGGGAAAAAAGCGGCAGGGGCGAGGCGGATCTGCCGAATGGACATGCGGACCCGTTCGATGGCCTTTTCGACGGGCGGGCTGATGAAGTGACCCAGGCGGATCCGCCGAATGGAAGCATGGACCCGTCCGATGACCTTTCCGTTGGCCGGGCCGAGGAAGCGAACTGGGAGGATGTGTCGGACGGAAGCGTCGATCCGACTCGGGCCTATCTCCAGAAACTCCCGTCTGGCCGCAGCATCGCGATTTTTTTCTACGAGGGTGCGGTGTCGAAGGCGGTGGCGTTCGAGCACCTCTTGAACGACGGAGTGCAGTTCGCTCGGCGGCTAGAAGGCATTTTCGGGGCGAATGCCGACCACCCGGAGCTCGCACACATCGCCGCCGACGGCGAGACCTATGGCCACCATCACCGCCACGGAGAGATGGCCCTGAGCTTTGCGCTGGAATTCGTCGAGAACGAGGGCCTGGCACAGTTGACGAACTATGGGGAGTACCTGGCGCTCCACCCGCCGACTCACCAGGTGCGAATTCAGGAAAAGACATCCTGGAGCTGTATCCACGGGGTGGAGCGTTGGCGGAGTGACTGCGGGTGCGGTTCCACGGGGCAGCCGGGATGGAGCCTGGAGTGGCGCAAAGATCTCCGGGATGCGCTGGACTGGTTGCGGGACGAGCTGGCGGGGTTTTACGAGGAGCGGGCCGGGAAGCTCCTTCGGGACCCGTGGGCGGCGCGGAACGACTACCTGGAGCTGGTCCTGGACCGTTCCCGGTCGGCTCGGGCGCGGTTCCTGCATCGCCACGCGGTGCGGCGGCTGGGCGAAGACGAAATCCTGGCGGTCTATAGGCTCCTGGAGATGCAACGGCATGCGCAGCTCATGTACACGAGCTGCGGTTGGTTTTTCGAAGAACTCTCAAGGATCGAAGGAGTCCAGATCCTTCGGTATGCGAGCCGGGCGATCCAGCTTGGGGAATCTCTCGGGTGCGACGACCTGGAGAAGGGATTCCTGGAACGGTTGGAACGGGCGAAGAGCAATCTACCGCAGTGGGAAGACGGGCGACGGCTCTATGAAGGGCAGGTGCGTCCTTCCATCGTCACCTTGCGCGACGTTGGCGCCCACTATGCTGTTACATCCCTATTCCAGGGGCTCAACGGCTCCGAGGGAGACAATGCCCACGAAGTGGAGCGGACAGATTCCCGCATCCTGGCTGTGGGTAAGGCGCGGCTGGCGACGGGGCGGCTTCTTGTCCGCTCGCGGATCACGCGGGAATCCGCTCACCTTTGCTTCGGGATCCTCCATTTTGGCGACCACAACCTGAGCGGCGGCATTTGCGAGTTCCCCGGTGAAGTCCGCTATCGCCACATTGCGCGAGACCTGGCAGCTGCCTTTTCAAGAGCCGATCTCACGGAAGTTCTAAAGCTCATCGACCACCACTTCCAAGGAGCTTCCTATTCGGTGAAGTCGCTCTTTCGGGATGCACAGCGGCGGATTCTCGGGCAGGTTTTGGCCTCCAACCTCAAAGAGGTCCAGCAGACTTACGAAAAGCTCTACAACGACCAAGCACCCCTCATGCATTTCCTGACGAACCTGGAGATCCCTCTTCCCAAGGCCTTCCAGGTGGCGGCGGAGCAGGTCTTGAACCACCGCCTCCAAAGGGAAATCGAAAAAAAGGAGCCCGACGTCGAACGAATCTCCCATCTCTTCCAGGAGGCTCAGAGGGGAGGCATCCCCGTGGATCACGCCGGAATCGGCTTTGCCCTATGCCAAAGCTTCAGGGAAAAGATGCGCCGGTTCCTCCACGAGCCACAAAACCTCGAGATTCTGAAACAGGCGCAAAAAATGTCGGCGATGATCCGAAAGCTCTCTCTTTCGGTGGACATCTGGGAAGCACAAAACCTCTACTATCGGGTGCTGCAAGGGGAGCATGCCGCCGCTGGGCGGCGTGCGGAAGAAGGCGACGGCGCAAGCCGCGTCTGGCTGCGCTATTTCGAGGCTCTTGGAAAGAGCCTCAAGGTGCGGATCCGTCGGTAGCGTCATCCAGAGCCCCGAACAAGCGGTGGAGGCGAACGCCCCTGGGAAGGCCGTAGTTGTAGCCGATGAGCGCTCCATGCCACGACCCGTAGCCGGGATTGGGCAGGATAATCCAGCGGTCTCCAAAATAGTCGGCGACTTTGCTGAAGAGCGCGTCACGCTCGGTGGGAATTCCCTTGGCGTTCGTCACGAAATCGTTGAAGTCATCGCCCACAAGAAGGAGGATCCGGTAGTTTTGTGCAATGAGCCGCCGCCGCGCAGTTTTGTCGGACGTCCATCCCTTTTCGCCCTGCATGAGAAGAGAGTTCAACCCTTTCTGGACGGGGAAACCGTACCGCTGGAGGTTTTGCAGAGTCGCCTTTTCCTGAGCCACTCTTCGGTTGGTCACGTAAAAGACAGCCACGCCCCGATCGTCGGCATACTGGGTGAACGCCACGGCTCCGGCCAGGGGACGGGCCTTCTTTTCTTCGGCCCAAGCGGCAAAACTACCCGAGTCATATTCCAGGCCGCTCAAGATACGCCGAGCCTGGTACGGTGAATTGTCCAACACCGTTTCATCGACATCAAGGATCACGGCTGGAGCCAGATCCGCGTAAGAACCCGTTTGCTCAAAAGCAGCGCTCCACTGCGGATCAGCCAAAGCCCGGTCCAACTGCCCCTTGGCTCTCTTGAAGGTTTGCAGACAGAGCGCCCTGTACTCCACGGAGGCCTGGTGCCAAAGAGTCGCGTTGAGCCCGTCAAGGAGAGAAGCTGGCGAAATCTGCTCCTCTCCCGCCGCGGAAGGAGGGGGCGAACCTTCCGCACCCCCCGCCGCCTGTTGAGCCCAAGCTCCCGCAACCAGCCCAAAGGCCCCGACCAGCAACCAGAAGAACCTCCATTCACCCTTCTTCACCACAATGCTCCTCCTTTTGTGGAGTTGGTTCCCGAGGAAAGTGCTTTCCAATGCGAATCGGGCTTGGATGAAGCCCGGAATTCCGCAGGTTATCGCCCTTCATGGCCCGAGCACAAACCCAGGCGCCCTTTTCCCGCCGGATCTCGGGCGACTGCCCAACCGGAATCCCAAGGATCTTGCCAGAAGCGGGGGAAGCCTCCTGACAACACCATCAGCGGCGTCGAGCTTGCTTTGTGTTGAGTTCCGCTCCCGGCGGCGGCAATCCGTCCGCCGCCACTCGCCCTTCACGCCGCCAGGACCGGGCTTTATCCCGCCCGGACCGCCGCCACCCCAAGCCCATCACGAGAGCGTCACTGCCGGCAAGCCGGTGTGGACCACGATGCGCCGGAGCTTCGATTTGGTGAACCGCTTCTCCTTTCCCCGGCGCACCAGGTCCTGTTCTCCGGCTAGGAGAGGATGCCCGAGTCCCAAGAACTCATCGAGGTACTCCTGCTTTTGGGAGTTCCGGCCCAAGGCCGCGGCGGCCCGGGAAGCCCAGAGCAGTAACTGGCCCCTGTGGAAAGGCGAGCGCTCCCGTTCCAGGCCCAGCAGCAGCTCTGAAAGACCGCCTTCGAGGTCGCCATTTCGAAGACGGAAGGCACCCGTCATGATGCGGTAACCTGGTTCGTCGGGATCGGCGGCAGCGGCCTGATCCACGGCCTGGGCAATGTTGGCGTCACTGGCGCCAGTCCCCTCGAGACGGACGGCATCCACGTAGGCGGCCACTCCGGCCCGGCCGGCGCCGTCCACGAAACGGGAACTCTTTGGGGCGATTTTGGCCAACGATTGCAGATCCAGCTCCGTTCGGCCCACGGGCCGATCCCAATCCCAGGGAACCTCAACATAAGCGCTGTTTCCAGTGGGACAATCCCCCACGGAAAGATGGAGCAGTCCCCGCTCCGGCTCGAAAACCACGCTTTTCACCGTGTACCCCTGGGCCAGCACGCCGCCGCAAGCCCGTTCCGAGTCGAGGAGATCGGGATCCTCGTTGGACCCCAAAAGGCGCTTCAAATCCTCCGCGCCCAAGCCACCGGCTTGGGCCGCCTGTTGGACTCGACGTCTCATGACCCGGAACCGGCCCTCACAATTCATGACGTAACCAGGGGATGGAGAAACCTCGCCAGGCAGCAAGGAAGCCTGGCGATAGCGATTGGCATGGATCAAGTAGTCTTCCCCGGACTCGGGCCTCCGGACTTCCAGGCGGCGCCCGGCAATCTCCAGAACGACGGCACTCCTCTGGCGGCCGGAGGAAATCACCAGTCCCCATGACGAGGCGGCTGGCTTATCCCTGGCGATCCGGATCGCCTCTTCCAGGTTCGCAGCCCGCCGGGCAATTTCATGGCCAAGGTCGATAATCCCGCGGCCCTTGAAGGTCACGTCCCGGTGAAGACAAGTATGTGCCGCGACGGTGATGCCGGCTTCGTTGAAAGCGGTAACGCCCGGAACATCGGCACCACGGGTGGTCACGAACCCATACCGGAGACCTCTCTTCGGAGTGCAGAAGACCACCACGGGATGACGCTCCCAAAGCCCAACGCCGGGAAAATCGAAGTTCCTGGCGTGAAGCAGATCACCGGAGGTGGAAGCCTCTCCCCAGACCGCAATAGAGGAGCAGGACGGCCCCATCCCGGCGGCCTTCAAGGGGACGAGCCCCCAACGTCCCGCAAGGCCGATGATGTTCTGAAAAAGATCCATCACGAACAAATGCCGCCCCAAGTGGCCAGGCAACCCCAAAGCCTCAAAAAAGGCGCGGGATCGGTGGCTAAACTCCCGATCCTGACTCTTTTCCAGCCGCCGGAGCCCGGCGCGGATCAGCGGTCTGAGCAAGGCAACCGCAGCCCTTCGGGCCACTCCCTCGGGCACCGAGCGGCGCAACAAAATCTCAGGCATCCTTGGATAATAATCCACCACCGCCTCGTAGTCCCCCGCCTGACGAACCAGCTCCCCATGCTGCCCTCCCATCTCCGCCTGGCTCCCCTGGAGATGGTAGAGCTCCAAAGTCTGGAGCTTCCGCTCCTCAGACCGCCTCGCTACGATCTGGGACGAGATATCCTGATCTATACCGCTCATGAGGTGTCTCTTTCTCATTCTTTTGGAAGGTCCGGTGTCGGAATTGGGGAAATCCTGTGACCGCGGGCAAACTCCCGTTCCGGCTCAAGGGGTTCCAGGCCGCCAGCAGCGTTTTCCGCCAGCCTTGCTTCCACGACGCTATCGAGCTTCTCGCGGAGCTCCGGGCGATCGGCCAGGAGATCGCGAAAGCGGCTCCGGTGGAGGGCCAGACAAATGCTGTCGGTCCGAGCCCGAACGCGGGCCACGCGGGGAACGTCCCTCAGCAGAGCGATCTCACCAAACCAATCGCCATCGCGCAAGGTGGCAATCTGTTTCAACACGCAATCTGGCGACTCAGAGTCAGCGATCTCCACGTCCAGGGTTCCTCTTGCCACAATGAAAAACTTGTCGCCGACGTCCCCCTGGTCGAAGAGAACGCGACTTTCCCGAAAAAACTCCGTCTCAAACTGGTCGGCTAGGTTCTGCAAGAAAACGCTATCCAAGTTTTGGAAAATCTCCAGCCTTCCCAAGTAACTGGCATCGACTTTGGCATGCACGCCATCGTCACTGAGGTGGATCCGACTCTGGCGCTGCCATAACTCATTGTAGATCCCTCCCCGGGTCAGGAGCTCGTTGTGGCTCCCGATTTCGGCAAGGCGACCTGAATTGATCACGGCAATCCGATCATACCCTTGAATGGTGGCCAAGCGGTGGGTCACCGTCAGGACGGTCCTGGAATGGCGAAGGCGATCCAGAGTCCGGTTGACGGCGGCTTCGGTTTCCGGGTCAAGCGCCGAGGTGGCCTCATCCAAGAGCAGGATCTTCGGGTTCCGGACAAGCGCCCGGGCCATGGCGATGCGCTGCCGCTGCCCGCCCGATAGACGGTTGCCACCCTCGCCAACGTCCGTATCGTATCCGTTGGGCAACGACATGATGGTCTCGTGGACCTCGGCTTCGCGAGCAGCCTCCATGACCTCTTCATCGGTGGCATCGAGGCGCCCCATGCGGATGTTCTCTCGCACGGTCGTTTTGAAAAGGCTGGTATCCTGGGGAACGACGGCGATCTGGCTCCGAAGGGAATCAAGGGTTCCCTTGCGCAAATCGGTCCCATCAAGAACGATTTGGCCGTGCTGTGGGTCGTAGAGGCGCAACACCAGGTTCAGCACCGTGGATTTTCCCGCGCCACTGGGACCCACAAAGGCCACGGACTGCCCAGCCCGCACAACCAGATTCAACTGCTGAATATTGACCTGATCCTCGGTGTACCCGAAGGTAACATCCTGGAAGCGCAAGTTGTCCATCAGAGTGGGAAGAGATCGCGCTCCGGATGATTCTTCCACGCCGACAGGCTCCGCCAGTAAGGCCTCAAGCCTTTGATAGCTTACCTCGCCCCGAATGAATTCGGGCATGAATCCAGCAACCCCCGCCACGGCGGTACTGACGCTGGTGAGAAGACCAAAGAAGGCTACCAGACCGCCCACGGTAAGGTGCCCGCCAAACACCAGCCACACGCCGAAACCCATGACCAAAATCTGCGTAAAAACAACGCCAAGAGCTGATATCCGCCACGTGAGGGCCCCAAAAAAACTGGCTGCCGTAGAGCGGGTCTCCATCTCCTCCTGAGCCCGGTCGAATCGAGTACAACGGTAACGCTCCAATCCAAATATCCGAATAATCCGGTGCATGGAAAGGTCCTCGTGAACGATCTGAGCCAGCGCCCCCGCACTCTGTCGCTGCCCGTGGCTCTTGGCGAAGGCAATCTTCCGAACCCTTGTGGAAAGTGCCAAAGAGACCGGCAAAAGAACCGCCGAAACAAGCGCCAAACGCCAGTCAAGGACAAAGAGAGTCACCAGGCCCGCCGACAAGGTCAGCAGCTTGACAAAGACACCGGGAAAGGTACGAAGGAGCAGCCGCTCGATATTCTGGAGATCCTCGGTGAAACGGGACAGCAAATCGCCCGCGTCGTAGCGCCGAAAATAGCTCTCGCCCTGAGCCTGGAACTGCTTGAAAAGCTCCGTCCGCCAACCCCGCAGAACCTTGGCGGCCAGACGCGCAAGAAGGTAGTCTTCCAGAGTGTTACAGACGGCGTTGAGAAGAAAGAGAGCCCCGATCCCGCCAAGAACCAGCCAGAGCAAACCAGTATTCCTTTCAGGGATCACGTTATCGAAAAGGATCTTGTAAGAAAGGGGAAGCAAAACCGAAAAGGCCACTCCCACCAGGGAGGTCAGCAACAAAGAAATAACAATCCCCCGATGGGCCACCATACGCCGCAGCACGGCGCGAATAAATTGCCCGAATCCCGGGCCCTTCTCCGAAGTAGTCATAAAAAAACCTCAGCGGCGTAGCCGCTCTTTTCACCCGCCAAAAGCGCCAAGCGTACAATGATGTGGGTCCATCCAGGGAGCGTGCTCCCTGGCGAGGTCCAGGAGCAGCGCTCCTGGCGGAGGTATGGAGGCGGAGCCTCCGCCGGGTTCCAGGGCTGGAAGCCCTGGGATTGGGTCCGACATCCACTGGGTGGCCGGGTCCGAGCGACAGCGAGAGCTGCCGAAGGCACCACCGATGACCGAGACCGAAGATGCCACCGACCGCGGACGGGAGGAACTCGCGCCGCAAGCCCGAACCGTGCCCGCGGTCCCGAAAGATAACGCCCCAAAAAAGACTCTTGTCTCCTGCAAAAATTGAGGAAAAACGCTAGTTCTGGCCGTAAACAAAGGAATAGGTTCGAGTTTCCGACAAGGTCGCGGGAAATTTTCCACCGGGCCCTTCCAAGGTCATCTCAATCACACGCTCCAGCTTTTCAAAGTGAATCAGCATGGTCTCCGGTTCCATGAGCCGCCTGACTCGGCCCTTCATGGAGGTTCTCGTCAATCGACCGCGAATCCGAGGAGGCGGAACTACCCGTGAGACATCCTCCATCACCTCGCCCAACAGAGACATCAAACCATCAAGATCCGTGTCGTAATAGGTCTCGATGACCACGCACTCCCTTCCACCACAGGCCTCAAGCCCCGAAAAACGGGTCACGAAATAGTATTTGACGAACTCCCTCGAAGGTAGCCGGTAGGAGGAAACCCCACTCCAGGTGTCACCGATTTTCACGGTTTCACCGGCGAAAGCCTCGATCCGCCCGGACCAATCGGCCCGATCACGAGACTTCATGACATCGGCATTCATCACCTTGCCCACGCTCTTGAGAAGAGCCTGGGGAACAGCCTCCTTCAACCTGGCCATCAATGACTCGTAACCTTCGATTCTCCGAAGTTTCCCCGAAGAATCCACCCGGAAGACGATCTTCGCCTTGCTCAAGGCCTCCTGAAACGCACTTGGCGCCTGACGCCCCTTCCCAGTGGCCTCCAGCTCCAGAACCTCGTTGACCAACCGATAACCATCATCCGTTTTGTCAATGGTCAGAAGGACTTTCGACTTGCCACGTTCCACCCGCTCCCCAAGTGGCCCAAAATCCTTTCTCTTCTCCACCACCACCGTGTCCATGGCCCGGGTTCCAGCGGGCGGCGCAAACACAAAACGTACAGTCTGGCCAAAGGCACCGGTCGGCACGGATACGCCACACCAAAAGATGAAGAGGAGCACCCCCCAATTGAAGAGGAATTGCTTGCTTTCAACCATGAACCTCATCCAACACCCCAATTCCAGGCAAGTCGGTGAACAGGCTACTCTGGCGAACCTTGCCACCGACGCTCTCATCCCTATATCGAAGCACCCAGGTGGATGGCAAGCATCGATCCCCACGGCGCGGTTGACTTTTTGATGCAATCCACTAGCGTAATGATTCCATGCAACCAGCCAACCTCCGGGATCTAAAGAACCGACCAGAGCCGCTCCACGTAGACACATTCCTTAATCATGCCTTCTCTGCCTTGGGTTGACTTCCGCTCCCGCTGGCGGCAATCCGTCCGCCAGCGCTCGCCTTCTCCACACCCCCGGGATGCGCCTCCGTACCAAGGCCACGAAAAACAGAAACCCCTCCATCGCGCGATCCGCGAATCCTCCCCCAGCGGAAGGGGGCCGAAGCTCACGGCCCGGGCTCGGACATCCGCAAACTCCGCCAGAACCGCCAGAACCCACCGCGGGAGAAACGGGACCGATCACCAGACAGGACCTTCCCGCAAACTCCGCCGCGCCAAGGCCGCTCCGGCCTAGGCTCACGGCCCCAGACCCTACCCATCAGATGGTGGACCCATGGAACTCTTTGATTATCTCTATTATGGGGCGGCGCTCCTCTATCTAGCCTACGGGGTGATGGAGTTCGCCGCGCCAAGGTTCCGCAACGTCCCGCTGGGGCTTGGAATTGCCTGCCATCTGGGCGGATTCCTTTGCCGAGCGTACCAGATTTGGTATTTTCCGCTGACCAACAAGTTCGAGTCGTTCTATGCCTTTGCCCTGGCGGTCTTTGCCCTCTGCCTGGCCCTCCGGAAGAGCCCCAGCCGGTTCCACCGCCTGGGGACCTTCGGCGTCGGCGCGATCTTTTACGCGGTGGCCGCCTGGTTTCCTCGCGAGATCTTCTACCCGCCACCCCTGATGCTGACGATCTGGTATCCGCTCCACGTGCCGGCGTCGTTTTTGGCCTATGCCCTCTGGACCTCGGCAGCCTTTGCGGGAATCGCGGGGCTGGCGAAGACTGCCGAACCGCCGATCCACCGGCTGGTGGACGAAGGGGTCTTTTGGGGACAAGTCGTTTTCAGTCTTTCCATGGTCTTCGGAGGAGCCTGGGGCTACGTGGCCTGGGGAGCCTATTTCCTCTGGGACCCGAAGGTCGTCTGGTCGGTAATCTTGTGGCTCTTCTACTCGGGGATCCTCCACCTGAAGTATTGGCCGGTCGCCAACCGGCCACGGGTTCGGGCCGTCCTTGCGGGAACGGGTTTTCTGATCATGCTCGTGGCCTATGTGGGGACATCGTTTTTGTTTGGCCACGGATCCCATTCCTTTGGGTAGCCGGTCTTGCCGTTTCGGGGGTTCTCATCGGTGGCGCCTTCGGCAGCTCTCGCGGTTGCTCGGACCCGGCTCAGGCCTCACACGCCATTTTGGCACCCCGCGGGATGCTGCTATACTGGCGGTGACCTCTCCCCCGAGCCAAGGAGGCGTCATGCCTACTTCTTCCGCCACCATGGACGCACCCACGGAAGTGCGCCATCAGGCCATGGACGATTCCAGGACCCCCGCCCTGACCAAGGAAGAGCTCTTCGCCCAAAAGATCATCCGCGAGCTCGAAGAACTCGAGCTCGTCTTCGAGGATGGGATCCCTATGGAATCTCCCTGGCACCGCTTTCAGATGAACCTCCTCATCGAGCTTACACACTGCCACCTCTCCCCCAGGGAAGACTTCTACGTCGGCGGCAACATGTTCATCTACTTCAGCCTCCAGCAGGTGAGGAACAAGGACTACCGCGGCCCCGATTACTTCACGGTCTTGGGTGTCGATGGCACCAAGGAGAGGGACGGCTGGGTGGTCTGGGAAGAGGGCGGTCGCTATCCCGACCTCATTCTGGAGCTTCTTTCCCCCTCCACCCGCCAACTGGATCTGGTGACCAAGAAGCGCCTCTACCAGGATGTCTTCCGCACGCCCGAATATGTCTGTTACGGTCGCGAAGGGGCGGAGCTGATGGGGTGGCGCCTCACCAACGGCGGCTACCATCCCATGGAGGTCAATTCCGAGGGCCGCCTCTGGAGCGAGACGCTGGGGACGTTCCTGGGACCTCGCCAGGAGAAAAGGATGGGGATCGAGGCCCAATGGCTGCGCCTCTATGACTCCCGGGGGAATCTTGTTCCCACCGCCGCCGAGGCTGAAAAAGAACGCGCCGAGGCCGAAAAAGAACGCGCCGAGGCCGAAAAAGAACGCGCCGAGGCCGAAAAAGTGCGGGCCGATATGGCGGAAAAGGCGGCGCGGGCGGAAAGAGAACGAGCCGAAGCCGCTGAACAGGCGACGCTGGAGGAAAGGGAACGAGCGGAAACCGAAAGAGAACGCCTGCTGGCACGCATCCGGGAATTGTAATCCGCCAAAAGCTAATCTTTCTCCGGCCTTTCGCATGGAGGCCTTCCGGCCTCCATGCTCTCCGTTGGGCGCTCCCGGTTGCCCGGCAAGAAGCGGGCGCAGGCCGGAAGGCCTGCACCCAAAATCC
>JAJRTK010000121.1 GCA_024278345.1 bacterium
CCAGGAGCGACGGGTAGCTGGAAAAATGGACCGCACCGATGGCCTGGGCCCCTGGAGCCAGTGCAGTGGGAGCAGCTTGAGTCGGCCACGAGTCACCCCGATCAGAGTGACATTTGGTGCAATTCCGGGCAAACTTGGTTCCGTCATGGAAATCGTAACTCCAGGCGCCACCCGGAGTCGTCGTCGTCCCGTCGTGAGCCGAACCGGCGAAATCAGCCTTGCTCACTGCTGGCCGGTTGGCATCGACATCATTCTGGTGGCAAGACATGCAAAGGCCGCCGCTGGCGGCGGCATTGTCAAAATCGGTGGCCGCCGGGGTTCCGGTCGTAATGAACCCATCAGCGTCACGGCTCACGGCGCGGCTGGCTGACGTTTGAGCATCTTCATGGGCATTGTAGCGATGCTCGGACGTGCCTACGCTGTTGTGAACGTGGTCCGTATGACACATGTTGACGCAGGAGCGATCCGTGGCAAGATTTGCCGAAAGGGGATTGGACCACGTAAGCCCACTATCGGTAAACGCATCATTCTTTTCGTTGGAAGCCACGGTTCCATCGCCCAAAGTATGCCGGGACGCCTTGGCGGTGACACCCACCATCCCCTTCCAGATCTCCCAATGGCAACCTCGGCAGAACCACTCCCCCTCGCTCTCCTTGGCCTTGAAGCCCGTCTTGTGCGTGTGGCACAGAGTGCAGCGTTGGGCAAAGTGCTTGCCCCCTTCTCCTCCGCCGGTATTCCGGTACCTTGACGTTCCATCAGCATTCTGGGTCTTCGTATGACAAGTTTCACAGATCCCCGCGCCCGTGGCGTCCGCATAGCTATTGGCATCCAGGGGCGTGCTGGGATCAAGGTAGTCCGACTGGGACTGGAACTGAACCGGCCTTGAACCGCTGTTGGGCGTATGAACCGTTTCCCGAGCCAGGAAAATGTTTGTGGTTTTGTGCGGTGTATGGCAAGCCAGGCAATCCACGGCCCAAGAGCCATATTGAACCGACGTGGCTTGACTTGAGTGGGTCGCGAGGTTGTGGCAGTCCAGGCAAAGCTGGGAACCTGAGGTCCGGCGAAGCAAAGTTCCGCCACCCGCGGGCTTGCCTCCAGAGTTGTTCACGATAATGGACTGGGAAACCAGGCTCACGGACCCAGTCACATCCGTCGCCTGGAGCGCCAAGTAGTGGGGACCGTTACTCAAGGCCGTCGTATCAACATCAATCTCATAGACCGCGCAACCGGTTTGGCCTCGCAGATTGCAGTTGTGACTCGATAAGCCCGTCACCGGAATCGATGGATTTGTCGTGTCCAACCCCCAGCGCACGTCAACCTGAGCGATACTATCCAGATCATAGACCTGCACCAGGAACCTGTCTGTTCCTCCCACCACGGCACCATCAGAGGGCGTGCGGAAAATCAATGTCGGCCCAACTCCATTCCCGCTGCAGGCCGGAGTCGTGAAGGGACCTAAAACCTCGGGGTTCACGCCGGTCACGCCATCGGGGTCCGTCCAGGTCGCCTGAACCCAATAACTCGTCGAAGCCCCAAGACCTGTGATCAGGCATTGCCTGGGCGAGCCGCCCGTCGCCGCCGAACAGCCCATGGAGCCAGGCCAGGAATTGGAGGTATTGTACTGGACTTCCGTGAACCCATCTCCGTTGTCATCCCCCGTAAAAGGCATGGTTACCGTGATCTGGCTGCACGAATTCACCAGGCCGCTACTTCCCGTGATGGTCGTGTCAGTGACGGCACAGAATGGCGTGGTATAGGGACCAATCACCTGGGGATTCGTCCCATTGATTCCATCGAGATCGCTAAACGTTACACGGTAGTAGTAGTCAGTGTTTTCCGTCAATCCAGCATCCAAGCAATAGCGAGGACTGATGACACCACCCAGGCCACTACAAAGCGGCGTCCACGGACCCCCTGCCAATGGACCCTGTTCCACCGCCGTCGTGCTGTCCCCATTAAAGTCGTCCGCAAAATAGGCGGCCACCGTGATTTGATCGCAGGCATCGATGCTCGCTTGAGGCGGCAGGGTGGTCACACCGCACTCCAGCGTGCTGATGGGCCCGATGACCTGCGGATTCGTTCCGTTGACCCCGTCGTTGATATCGTAAAAGGTCACTCGGAAGTAGTAACTCGTCGCGTTGGCCAAGCCGGGGACGATGCACTGCCGGGGGCTTGTTGGGCCCGACACCCCAGTACAAGCCGGGGTTCCCGGCCAACTGTTCGATGTGTTGTACTCCACGTCCGTGGTGCTGTCATCGTTGGTATCGCCCGTGTAGGGCATCGTGACGGTAATCTGGTCACAAGAATCCGCCGACGCCGTCGGAGTTCCCGGGGTGACCGAAGGTTGGTTGCAAACCGGTGTGTTGAAGGGACCGATGACCTGCGGACTCGTTCCATCAACCCCGTCGGGATCGGCGTACGTCACCCGATAGTAGTAGGTCGAGGATTCCAACACTGTCCCGTCGATACACTGTCGGGGACTCGCGCCGGCTACATTGCTGCAGATGGCGACCCAAGAACCGACGCCATCGGGACTCCGATCGAACGTCGTGTCGCCATCGCTATTGGCATCGTTCGTGAACGGCCCTGAGACCGTGATCTGGTTGCAACCATCCACCGTCCCGGAAGCCGTCCCTGCCACGGTACAGTTGTCCAGCACGATATTGGACACCGTCTGCACCGCCGTTCCCGAACCGATACCGTCGAGATCGGCATAGGTCACCTCCACGTCGTACGAAGTGCCGCAAGTCAAGCCGGAAATCGTGTCCGTGTAGGGAGATGCACTGTGAGGCAAATTCGTCGGAGCCCCCCAGCTTCCGGAACCGCTCACCTGGTACCGGTACGACAGGGTATTGTCGCCATTGTTGTCGTAAGTGTAGGGAGCCGTAATGGCGATGGAAGGTGTTGCCCCCGCCGTCTGCGTCGCGGTCACCGTGCCCGCCCCCGTGCAGTCGCCGCCAATGGTGATGCCGCTCACCGTCTGCGGGTTCGTGCCGGTCACTCCGTCGGTATCGACGTATGTCACCTCCACGTCATACGTCGCACCATGCACCAGTCCCGTTACCAAGACCACGTAGGGATTCGTGCTATGCCCCACGGAAACCGGCGCACTCCAGCTTCCGATGATGGTCGGTGTCCGAGTGCGGTACGACAGGGTGTTGTCGCCGTCGGCGTCATCGGTGTAGGGGGCATTGATGGTAAAACCGTCGCAGCCCGTGGGCGGTACCGTCACCGTGCCCACCGTCGTGCTGTTCACCGCGTCCTGCAGGTGGATGAGGATCTCCGTCTTGTCCGCCAGCTTGGTGCCGCCGTTATCCACGATCTTGGGCCGCAGATTGTACCACCAGCCATCGGTACCCAACCCAGTCAGACTCATGGAAAAGCGAAACTTCTTCGCCGAGACCCGACTGACCGTCGCAAATGCCACCCCATCGTAAATCCTATTTTTGGCATAATCCTGCAACCGGAAGCTCGATTGCCCGATGTCCGGTGTCCCGTCGGTGAAGAGGCTACTGTAGACTTCGCCATAAACCGTGCTTGTGCGAGGAAAAGTATCCTCTTCCACGCTGTAGCCCGAATCGCTGAACGTCTTGATGTAGTAGGTGGGGGTGGTGCTTCCCACGCGCAAGGAGATCCCCCGTATTTCAAAATCATTGTTCCCGGCGTTATCCTGGAGCTTCCCCTCGAACGCATAGGTCTGGTTCGACGTATTGGGCGTGGTGAACGATGTGCGATAGCGATAGGGCGAGACCGTGGAGACCTGGGTCCAGGTTCCGTTACTCATGGAATTGCCGCCCAGGTCCACAACATCCCACTGGTCCTTACCCTGGTTGTCCGGAACCCGGGTCGTGGTGATCTCGATGTAGTACGTCGTGTTCGCCGACAGAAGCGCCGTCTGGGGAGAGACTTCCGTGCTATAACCCGAATCGCTGTAAATGGCCACGTTGTCCGAGGGATTTTCCGGATAGTCGGCGAAAGCCGGAGCGGCCACCAACAGAACGGCCAGCGTTCCCGCAAGGAAACCCAAGTCCGTTACCCGATCTTTCGCTTTTCCAAACGGTGTGTTGGATCGCTTGAACTGGCTCATGGTCCGTCCTGTGTCAAAGAGTTGCCGTCAGCGTAGTGCATCCCGTGGCAGGTGAAGCACTGCACATTACCAAAGGAATCGAGAACCAGGTCGTTCGTGGGGTTGCCATCCATGCCGGCACCGCCCTGGTCGCCGCCGCTGGCATCCAAGGGTATGCCCCGATCATACCCCCGGAGGTTCACCCCCAAAAGGACACCCACCGGATGACTCCGCTCGGTCCCATCGTAGGTCTCGATGGCCGTGTGATCCATGACCCGATTGGCATGGCAGTCGCGGCAGAGCTTGCTCCCCGTGGCATTGTCACCATCGTCCAAGACGACTCGCAAGAAGGGCCAGGCTCCATAGAGCTCCCACCGTTCCCCCACCACGTAGCTTCCCACGCCAAAGGTCACGGTGAGTCCACTGTCCAGGGGGACATCGACTCCCGCTGGCTGAGCCGGAAACCAACTCACGCCATTGTCTTTGGAGTATTTGAATTGCGCCGTCGTCTCCGTTCCAGCTTGCGTAACCTCCAGCAAATACCAGGAACCTACTAACCCGCTATAAGCCCCGCCAGAGCTCAGCACTCCCGTGCTTCCCAAAGCCGTCGTCTGTTTCGGCACTCCCGCCCGAGGCGTCCCGCCCTTGGACGAAGGGTTCAGATGTTGATTGTGGCAGGTGGAGCAGACGATGTTGCCATTGTAGACGCGGGCGCTCATCTTCGCGTCCACCGGAACCTGCGTGCCCACCGTCGGGTTCACCGCAGCCACGTCGTAGGCATGGGACATTCCACTGGAACCGTTCGCCCGGGCCGCGCTGTCGATGGGAAGATCCCCCGCAAGCCCCGCGGAATTGTGGCAAGATTGGCAAAGGTTCACATTGGAGTTGGAAGTGGTGATGGCCCCGCCATCGGCTTGGTGGGTCGTGTGGCATTGGGTCGTACAATCGATGGTCATCCTTTGTCCGGTCCAGTGGGGCGGATCGGATGCCCGAAGCAACGGAGGCGCAGCCGCCAAAAAGAGAAGCCAAGCCGCGAAAAACCAGTCACCACCCGTTGACATCCAACGCCTGGACCAAGGCGCAATCTCGTCGCGAACATGCTCTGTCGTCGGTCTCATCGGCAGCTCCTCCTTTGCGCGGCCACTAGCCCCAGTGCTCCAAGCAGCAGGATCAGGAAGAACAGGCTCCAAGGCGCCTGGCCGATAACTTCCACGGCCCCGGGTAAGGCCGTTCCCTGTAGCGTGACCACCAGGGGGCTGTCGCCCACATTGCTCGGCGCCTCAAGAAAGGCCGTCCTGACACCTTCCTGGTTCGGTTGAAAAACGATTTCCACGGAACAGGCTTTGGTGGAAAGCAACTCGCTCCCGCTGCAGGTCTCCTGCTGGATGGCAAACTCCCCCGCACCATCCCCTGAAAGACTCAAAGCACCGATCTGCAGTGGCTCCGTCCCTCGATTCAACAGCAGCAGATTCGACGGTACCGAGCCGTTGCCCACGGCTAAATCCCCGAAATCGATCAAGTCCGGACTGGAAGCGATCTTCAAACCACCTCCTCGTCCCTGCAACCCCACAGTGTGCGGACTCTCCGTCACACTGCTCACAATCACCAGGGCCCCGGAAGAAAACTCGCCGATCTCTCCAGCCGAAAACTGAAGATCCACGCTACAGCTCTCCCCGCTCACCAGGGTTTCCCCACAACCATTCTGTAAGGTAAACGGCCCTGAAACAGAGAAGCCGTAGAGCGACAGCGGCAAGGTTCCTCCGTTTCTTAGCACCAGACTCATCGGGCTGCTCACCGTGCGAGCCGGCGGATCTCCAAAATCCAAGAAAGGATCCGATAGATCCAAGAATGCCGGTGTCTGGCCAGTTCCTGAGAGGGCCACCGAAAGCTGAGTCGATCTCAAGCTCGTCTCTATTCTCAAGGAACCCGTGGCCACCCCGGCACTGGTGGGAACAAAGTTCACCCACAGACGGCAACTTGCTCCTGGATCCAGGTAAGCACGGCAGTCATTGCTCTGGCGAAATGGACCCGTGACCCTGACCCGGTGGATCCCAAGAAACGCATCGCCACTATTCTGAAGGAGAACTTCCCGCGAAGCTCCGGAAACTCCCACCACTTGCTCTCCAAACGCCACGGAGCTTTCCGACAAGAGAGCCTTGGGCACGGGCACCTGGGAAGATGGTAGAGCCAGCCGGCGAAAGACCTGCAAGCTCGGTCCATTGAGCGAAGCGATGACGAAGCGGCCATAGGAATCCACCGGCAACAGCCCCGCCGGAGTCTTGACCTCGCCAATCTCGCTGCCATAGGTCCCGATGGTATCCCGGAAGCTGCCGTCTCCATTGAACGCAAGAACCCAATCCTGGTACACGTCGCTGGCGTAGATGGTCCCATCACTGTCCACGGCGACGTCATCCAGTTGCACGAACTCCCCCACACCGCCGCCCAAACCGCCGAAGCTGTTTTGCAGAGTGCCCGCCAGATCGAAAACCTTGATCAGCCCATGGCCACTGTCCGCCACCACCAGTTCACCCGTTGGCGTGATCGCCAAACCCTGCGGGCTCTTGAGCTGCTCCGGCCCGTCGCCCGTCGATCCAAACGACGAAAGAACCGCGCCCGTCTCGTCATAGACAACGACCCGACCGGCTCCTCGAATCAACGCCGCATACCGATGGCGAACCATGTCCACCGCCACGTCGGCAATATCGCCCCCGGATACGGCTGCCTCCAAGGCCATGAACGTATCGCCATTCCGCTCCACAACGGCTAAGCCACCCGCCATTCCCACCAACAACCGATCATTCCAATCGACGGCAACGCTTGTGACCTTCTCCAGGGGGAGGCGATAGATGAAAGCGCCCGTCACAAGATGAACCACTTCGAGACCCAACTGATCCACAACGTAGACCTGGCCAAGGGAATCTACTGACAAACGGGAAGGCGCCGCCAGAAATGCCGAGCGAAGACGCCTTTCGGGCCAGAGGTCGAAAACCGAAATCGCCACTGTCTCCTGCGCCACACCAGCCCATGGATCGGAGACCTTGCAGGTAATGGTCGCCTGCCCTGGTGTCTGCGACACGAATTCGGCGGCGCCATCCACCGTGGGTGTCACGGTTCCAAGATCGCTCGACCACGAATAAGTCAAGGGATCGCTGTCGGGATCCGATGCGGTGCAACTCAACGCCGACATGTCACCGCTGCCCACCGAAGTCGGATCCGCCGTCAACGAACTCACTACCGGCGGCTGATTCGGAGTCGATGTTACCAGGATGGTGACCTGATCCGACGCCGTCAACGGCGTCCCGAAACAGAGACTCCCGCCATTCTCCGAGATCTCCACCGAAACCGTGTAACTCATCTCCACCGTAGGCGCCTGCCAATCAGCGGTCGCCGTGTAAGGCGAACCGTTCACCCCGTTGTCGATGACCGTGAAACTCCCTCCATCCGCCGTCCATACTGTCCAATCAGCCCGAATGTAAGTGCCGCAACAAGCTGTTCCACTACAGTTGGCGTCGTAATCGGGGTCGTGCGCGCTCAGCGACAAGTTCACGGTCCCGCCTGGTACAACCACCAGGGTCGTGGCTGAAAAATCGTCGATCACGGGCGCCTGTCCCCCGTGCGCGACCATTGGCGTCCAGACAGCTATCGCCACGAGCCCGGCCAGGGCGACGAAACTTCTTTTCCAACGACGCTCCGGAACTCCAGAACGGCGTTTCGCCATTTTCTGCCTCAACACTTTTTTGACCCTTTCCGGTTTTTCCGCCAGCCCCGTCAGATCTCCACCGAAAACAAGACCAGCCCTTTTATCAGTTTGTCTTTGGCATCTCTCCCCATTAACACCCCTCCACCGACTGACAAACCCGATCCCTTTTCACCTCAGAAACGCGCCACGCCAGGCCCCTTGAGAAAATAAAAACCTCGCCTCGGGGCGCGGGCGGCCAACGGATTTCACTCTATAGCCCACAAACAGCTTGGGCGGTAGAGCGGGGAAGTACTGCAATTACGTTGCAATATCTGTGCAAAATGGTCCACCATCACCCCACAGACCGACAAACGATTTGCGCACCTTCTCGAAACCCTTCAGATCACGGAGATCGACGCTCTGACAAACAACACCGCCTTTCCACCACCAACCCGCGGAAATCCCCCCAGACTGGGCAAGCATCCGCACAATCCGGCACTGACTGTGCGGTTAACCATACAAACACCACCACTACCTGAAACCTCCTCCCGCCGCCGCAAGCTGCTCAAGAGCCACGAACAAGCAAACTCAACGGCAATTGAGGAGCCTACGAGGAGCCTACGAGGAGCCTACAATGGGGCCTTCTTCAACCTGTGGTAACGCACGATGTCCCGGAGCAGGGGGGCCACAGCCCACAGAGGCGCAATCCCAAAGAAGATCAGGGCGAACTTAGCAATTTCTTGAGTCGTCAACAGTTGCAAAGCCGCCCCAGCCACCCCAGCCAGCACCAGCGCCGCCAACAACCCTTTGAGGACTTGCCAGGTCAATGCCCAAAGCTTCTTCAAAAACCCCATCCGCGCCCAACCCACCAAACCGGTCTCAAAACCCCTGAGACACTGCTTACAGCGGGCCTGGGTTACTCCGTAAGTGCTGCCCTCGAAATGTCGGAGCCGCGCATTACAGTGGGGACAATGACAAGTTTCCCTATCGAAAAACCGCGTACCTCGCCGGCGAACCATCTTTCGCCGCGACCTTTGCCTGCCCATGAGAAAGCCTCCCTTCGTTTCCATCCAAACCTGCAAGCAGTGTAACAGAAACCGCCAGCTTTTCGATCCTGCTTGCATTCCGGTCGTGTCGCTCGCAGCCGCTCGCGCCACTCCCAAGCTCCACCCCTGGCTCCAGCGCCCACCGCCATCCTAAAACCCACCGGCACTCCACACTCGAAGGGTCACGCCTCGCGTTACCCGGCGGTCGTCCAGGAACTCCGGAAACCAGAGGTTGGCGTGCGGGGGGCATCCACGCAACGCGGGACAATTCCAGGACTGTGGAACTGCAAGCACCAACGCCTCGCTATCGCTCGGCGGGTCACGCCGCGCGTTACCCGTAGGTGGTCCGGGGCCTCCGGCCCCGGTCCCCGGCAGGGCTTTGCCCTGCACCCACCAGGGAGCTCGCTCAA
>JAJRTK010000122.1 GCA_024278345.1 bacterium
ACATCACCGCTGGGGCGGGCCTCCTTCCCGGCTCCGTGCAGCCCGGAGGGCGCTACACCGGCAAGATGCCGGTGCCACCGTTTCGGCGAAGAAAATTGTAAAGCAAAAACACGACAATTTGATAGGTCCCGGATTTTGGGTGCAGGCCTTCCGGCCCGCGCCCGCTTTTTGCCCTAGGGCAATGGATCGAAGGCGGCGACAATGGCGAGCAGCGGGCACCGCGGTTTTGGCGGCTTGTTTTTTTCATCGGCCTTCCCGCGCGCAATCTCAAGGGTGCGCGTGGTCTTTTTTTGCCTGCTGCCACCAACGGAGCCAGGCAATCGTGGACAAGAGGGTCTCGTCGGGGGATCGGGGCGCGAAATCTAGCTCGGCTTTTGCCTTCGCCGCATCCACCGACCAAAAGCAGCTCGACATTTCCAGGCTGATGGGCGAAAGAGGGCTCTCCCATCCCAGAACGGAATGAATCCCCCGGAGAAGATAGGCGCCGGCATCGGCCAGAGGCGATGGGATGGAAAGAGCTGGAGGTTCCACTCCACTGAGCTCCCCCACCTGGCGAAAGAACTCCGCCAGCGTCCAGTTCACAGCGGTCAGCAGGTAGGAACTGGAGTTTCGGCCACGATCCATGGCGGTGATCAAGGCCGAGGCCACGTCCCGAACATCCACAAAGCTGATCCCCCCGCGTGGAACGCCAGGAAGCTCTCGCTTCAAGAATTGCTGGAGATCCCCGGTGGAAGAGCCCCGGACATCGCCAGGGCCAAGGATCAAGGAAGGGCGGACGACGACGATTTCCAATGCCCCACGGTGGGCGAAATCAAAAGCCACCTGTTCCTGGTAGACCTTTGATAGGTAGTAAGGCCATGGGCGCACCAGCTCCATGGGATAGGGAGTCGAATCGTCGGCCACGAAAGCGGGATCCTTGGAGACCCCCACGGTCCCAGACGTGGTCACGACCAAAACTCTTTTGACGCCAGCGCGGACCGCCGCGGTCAGGAGAGCGGTCGTTCCATCGACGTGGAGGCGCATCATCTCCGAAGCGGCTCCGGGGCTACGGCTTACACGGCCAGCCAAGTGATAGACGCGGTGACAGCCATCCAGAGCCTTCTCCAAGGCAAGAGGGTCGAGGAGCGAACCCTCGACGACCTCGACTTCATCGGCGGAAATATCTGGCACGGAAGGCCACCCGGCACCCGCGGGGCCAAGGGCATCTTCCAGGGCCTTGCGCCCTCCGCGACTAAGGACTCTGAGGCGAGTCTTTTCAGTTTTCAAAAGCCGTGCAACCAGGTGCCCCCCAAGAAACCCGGTACCTCCCGTGATCAGGGTCTGTGTCATGCTTTTCCTCGCATTTGGGGCCGATCTTGCTCGCCCGCCCCGATTCAGTTCAGGTAACCCAAGGCCCTGAGCTCTTCCACCTGCTCCCTGGAATGCCCGGCAGCCTCTTGGTAGGAGGTCCGCAGGCTCTTGAGCCAACGGTCCATCTCTTGGCGCAAGCGGTGGGCGATCTTGGGGCGTTTCTGGACCAGATTCCGCGTCTCGAAGGGATCGCTTTGGAGATCGAACAACTTATCTTCGTGGGTCTTGCGATTGCTCAAGAGTTTCCAACGGGGTCCGCGGATGACGATCCAATCGTACCACAAGAGGCGGGAATAGCCGCCCGTGGCTTCCAGAAGGTCCCGGCCATCTACCGCATTCGGCACTTCCAGCTCCAGCAGTTGGCAGATCGTGGGAACAATGTCCACGAGCTGTGCCGGCACCTGGCTCATTCCCCCTCTTTTGGCGCCTGCCGGAAGCTTGATGAGTAGGGGCACGCGGACCTCTTCATCATAGACCGAGAAACCATGTGTCCAGAATCCATGTTCACCGAAACCCTCTCCATGGTCCGAGGTCAAGACGATGAGGGCCCGTCGGTACAGGCCTTCGCTCCGCAAAAATCGCATGAGGTCGGTCAAGGATTGGTCCAAGTAAGCAATTTCCGCGTCGTAGAGATCGATGAGATGCTGGCGATCCCGAGGGTGCAATTCCTTGCGCTCCCGGTTCCGATCATAGAGGAAGGTGGTCCGGATATCACCCGTCCAAGCGCTGTCCCGGATCTGGCGGGCGAAGGGCAGATCTTTGGTGAAGGGAGGCAGGTAGGGGTCATGGGGATCGATGTAGTGAAGCCAAAGGAAAAAGGGCCTCTCCTTGGGGCGCCTCTCGAGCCAGCGCATCGCCTGGCGAGTCACAACGTCGGCCGGCATCTTGGTTTTCCAATGTTGCTGTTCCAGTCGTGAATCAAGGATATCGTTCATATAGAAATCATCGAACCCACGGTCCAGAGCACTCTTGCGCATTTCGACGATGGGATTGTCCACGACGGCGGCGGTGACGTAGCCAGCCTCGGAAAGCAGCTCGGCCAGCGTCTTGGAATCTTCGGACACGGCACGGACCTGGAGATATTCTCCGGTCATGAGCTGCAAGAGTGAAGGAATCGTGTGGGGCGCCTGGCTCATGGCGTTCTTGAAGACGATGGAATCCGCGCCCAGAGCATCGATGGCGGGCGAGGTCTTCCTGCCGTAACCGTAAAGGCTCAAGTGATCGGCCCGCAGGGTGTCAATGGTGATGAGGATCAAGGGTGCGGAGCCGGATTCGGAGGAACTCTCAGGCGCCAGGGCTGCTCTGGTGGTGCGATTCTCTTCTCCGACCTTTATATTCCAACCGGAGAGGGATCGGCGAACGGCCCAAAGAGCGATGGCCGCGGCCAGGACAAGAAAAACCAGAAGACCTTTTCTCACGACGATTCTCTCCCGCTTGATTGGGCGCACTCCCGATTCCTGCCTTGCGGTAGACGCTCACAGAATACTTCTCGGGGAATCGAGGAGACAACCACCGTGAGATAGACGGTAGGGTCTCCACGCAAAGCGGGACGAACCGGGAAAATAAAAGGAAAACCGCGCAGCGTACAAAAACGCGGATCCAGGGAGCGCGCAAGAATCCGCTGCCAAAGCCCCCGCTAATGTTTGTACTTGAGCGGGAAATGCTCATGAACGCCCTTGCCCAGACGCTCCTTAAAATCAAATTTGTACTCCATTCCCACGAAGGGGCTCTTCTCGTTGTGGCAAGTGCGGCAGCGGGGCTCCGTGGGAGGATAGACCAGGCCGGCATCGTTGGCCGCTTTCGTCATGAAGTCCTTCTTCTTTTTCATGATCGTATCGACGTACATGCCGCCGGCACCGTGGCAGGACTCACAGCCAACCCCCACGAGATCGGGGGTTTTCTCCACGGACACGAAGCCTCCGGTCATGCCATAGCCCGTGGTGTGACAAGGCAGGCAGTTTTTGTCATGGGTATAATCAGCATCGGGATCGAGGCCGGCCGACTTCTTGAGCTCGCTCTTGGCTCCCGCCCGAAGAACCTCGAACGAATTCGCCATCCTCGTCTTGGACCAGCTCTCGAAATGCTCGCGGTGACACTCGGCGCAAACCTTCGACCCCACAAAACGACCCTCGGCAATGTGCTTGTACCGGCCAAGGGAATAGTAGGCGAAAAGCGCCGTCAAGACCACGACCACAAGGATACTCCCCACCCAGTATCCCGTAAAAGTCCGGGCTGCCGCCCCTTTACCACTCGACATCTTCATCCCTCCGCGGACCCAGGTTCTATTTGTCAGAGCAGCGGCCCCCGCTGTCCGGTGGGACACCCTGCCGATACCTCCAAACGAAGGTCAAGAAAGGCCTTCGAAACACGGCTCCAGGCAGCCGATTCCTACTTTGGGTTGTGTTCCGCTCCCGTCGTGCGGCAGCCGCCCCACGCCAGTCGCCCTTCTCCCCGTCGTGAAATCCCTCCCCGAAGAATGAACCACCACCCGAATGATGGGGTTCGAGCAAACCGGGAAGGATAGTAGCAGTCCCACTGGAGACCTGCAACGAAAGCACCTGGAAAACCAGACTCTTCCGGCTATCTTTTCCCGGAAATCCGGTCGGTCCTTGCTTTCTACCGTGGGGATCCACGAATGATCAGGTTTTTTCAGGCCCCGCCGACTTCGGTGGTACGGGGCCAAATAGAAACTGGCCGGTAGAGTCTGCCTGGAAATCAAAGATCGCGCTCATGACCAGTTGTCATCGACAGGGCCGGTCCTCGGACCGCCGTGGCCCGACACCCTTTGCGCCTCCAGGGATGCTTCGCTATTCTGTGGGAGACCTCTCCCCGAGCCAAGGAGGCGTCATGCCTGCTTCTCCCGCCACCATGGAACCGCCCGACACGAAAGTCACCCCACAGCCAACGGAACCTATCAGATCCGGTTGACAAGTCCACGCACGAAAGGAACCCACCGTTCAATTCCGTGAATCCCGTCCAGCCCGCCACCGGCAAGATGCCGGTGCCACCAGGGCGGCGCCGCAGAGTGTAAAGCAAAAACGCGGGGATTTGATAGGTCCCCAGCCAAC
>JAJRTK010000123.1 GCA_024278345.1 bacterium
CCGATTCCAAGTGTGCCCCACCGCCTTCCATGACAATGGCGCGATCCATCCGTGCGCGGTTTTGAGGGTTCTTCAGGGCCCGGGCCAAGAGGGGAACCGCCTTGGGGTCTTTGAGGCGTCCCAGTCCATCGGCTGCCCACTCCCGCACATCGGCGAACGGGTTTTCCTCAAGTTGCCGGGCAAGAAACGCCAACCCGCATTGACGGGGATGCCACACACTCTCCGTCGCCTTCACCCGGACGGAATAAGAGCTGTCCGCAAGCTGCCCCGCAAGCTGATCCAGATCGATCTCGATTTCCCTGCTACAGCTTGCCAGAGCGAAAACCAAGCCCGCCAAAAAAAGAAACACACCATAACTCGGATTTCTCATCAAATCCCGTCGCGAGGCGGCGCGGACGAGCCGCCAGCGAGTCCGACGACAGGCAGGCCCCGGAGGCGTAGTAGAACGACGTTGAGGATGCCTGACCGGGGAGGGCGCTGTTGGCTGCGATGATTGCGTTGACGCAGCAGGGATTTGATGAGATTTCCGGGCATAACCCCGGCATTTCATTATGGCTCGTGACAGGCCATGCAATTCATGGTGAGGGCGCCGGGTCCTGGCAGGTGGCCCCGGGATTCGAAAATCGGATGGAGATTCCATTCTGACGAAACTAATTCCTGGGTGCAAAAGCGTTCAGGGCTTCCTCTTCGTCATCATAGTGATCGAAGACAGTGATCAACTTTGTGATGGTGAGCAGACTTTTGGTTTTCTTTCCCAAGCGCAGGAGCTTGAGCTGCCCCTGGCGATTCGCGACGGTGGTATAGCAGCGGATGATTTCGCCAAGGCCGGCGCTATCAAGATAGGAGACCTCTTCCAAATCGATGAGGATCTTGATTCTATCGGTATCCAAAAGAGAGTTGACCGTTTCGCGAAGCTCGAGAGCCCCTTCGCTAAGGGTGAGTTGCCCCTGAATGCGAAGGATCGTGACTCCATTTGATTCTCGTTGACTGATCTTCATCTGGAAGCCCTATGAGAATGGAAGGTCAGAGCGCGAACGCAAGAACCGCACGCCCTTATACCTGTCCGGGAGATCTCTGTCAAAGCGTGTTTTCTTGCCTCTTCTTCACCATGGTGGGTAGCACGCTCACCAGAGCCAACAGAGCCAGGGCGATCAGCGCCGTCCGCACGAAGCCCGCCCCCCCCTCGGCAGCCTGCTTTCCCGCGTGGCCAAGATAGACATAGGCGGCTGTCCCCGGCAGCATCGCAAAGAAGGATGTCACGGCGAAGACCGAAAGTCGAATCCTTGTCAATCCCAACAGGATGTTGAGCAGGTTGAACGGCACCACGGGCACGAGCCTGAGCAACACGACGAATTTCCACCCCTCCTTCTCGATTCCGGCCTTGATTCTCCCCAGTTTTCCCCATGCCTTGCGTTCCACCCAATCCGCCCCCAGGTAGCGGGCGGCCAAAAAGGAGAGGCAGGCTCCTCCCGTCGCGCCGATAATCGTGTACAGCGTTCCCCAGATCGGCCCGAAAAGAACTCCCGAGGCGATGGTCAAAGGCGAGCCCGGTAGAAGGAACAACGGAGCGACGAAGTAGAGGGCGATGTAGGCGATGGGGCCCCAGGGCCCCGCCTTCCTCACAAGACCTTCCATCGCTTGGGCATCGATCCGGTTTCCAGCCAAGAAGATCCCCGCGAGTATCGCGCTCACAAGAAGGAACAGACAGAGAAGCTTCACGATTTTGCGGCGCGATGGACGGGGGGAGTTCATCGGTCTCTCCAGGCTCGATGGTGGACTGCACGGGGTTGGGCTGAAATCGACCGGTCCTCGATTCTCTGGACGGGCTGCTAACACAACGTTTCCGAGTGGTGGCCTATTCCCGCCGGGATGGGGCGAGTAGCGGGTGCCGGACGGCGCCCGATGGGAGCGGAACGCAACAAAAAGAAGGATGGAGAGTCGAGATCAGGTCTTGTCAGAAAGGGGTTTCTTTTCCGGGGAAGACTAGAGATAGTGCTGCAACGTCAGGCATTTGAGGCCGCCGCCCAGTTTCAAGAACTCGCTGATATCGGTGGGGATCACCGAGTATCCTCGTTTTTGTAGGGTGCGGATGAAGCTTTTGGACTCGGTATGGGTGATGACGTGATCCTCGAAGACGATGGAGTTGCAGGCGAATCCCCGGGCTTCCTCCTCGGTGATCGGCAAGAGTTCGCAGTCCAGGGAATTGAGTGTTTCGGTGTCGATGGGACCGAAGGCGTTGGGGAAATAGACGATGAGGTCGTCATCCAGGGGAAAAAGGGCGGTGTCGAGATGGTAGAAGCGTTCCAGCTCCATCTCGAATCCGTGGACCTTGCGGTGAAAGGTCTGTTCCAGGAAAACCCGCGCCTCCTCGTGACTGCGCTGGCCAAAGCCAAAGAGAATAGAGTCGCGCCAGAGCATGGTCTCTCCCGAGCCTTCGTACCGGATTGCCTGCGGCACAAAGCGGCCCGAGAAGCCCCATGTCGTCATCATTTCTACGACGTAGTGGCGCTCGGGTTCCCGCTCCGGGTGCCGAAAATTCCCGTAAAGCGCCTTGTTTTGCACGGCGAAGACCGAGTCACCCACGAAGCAAAGCTCCGTGAGCCCTTTGCGCGGGGGCAGGATATGTACTTTGCGCGGGGCAAGTTTCTGGTAGAGTTCCACCAGGGTCCACCACTGTTCGTGGGCCTTCTGCTTATCGAAGGGTTGCGACGTGTCCATCCAGGGGTTGATTTCGTATTTGAGCTCCAGATAGAGGGGAGGGCAGAGGAACAACTCTTTGTCATGCATGAAAACTCCCTTGATCCCAGTGGCCGTGTCACCGTGAAGGGCAAGAGTGGGTTCGTCAGGGGAGACAAAAAAAGGGCACGCAGGACAGGATCGTCATGCGTGCCCGGTTTGTCCAGCGGAAGGGCGCTGAGAAGGAGACTAGCTTTGCGAGGTGCTGACTTTGGCGTTGCCGGCCTGGGAGTTGCCGGCCAGGGAGTTGAGAAGCGCGGGGACGTCAAGCCCCAGCGTTTGCTTGAGTTGCTCGTTCATGGCCACAGCGCTGGCGGCGGTGTTCCCCCCGCCATTTTTGCCGGTCATGGCCGAATCGATGAAGGTCACCCTGTCGATCCTTGTCTGGCCGATGGTACCGGTCATGATCTTGATGAGGGCTTCGAGTTTCTGAGTCAAGAAGACTTCCCGTGCGGAAGATCCCGCTTTTTTCCAGGTGCCGGAGATCTCCCGAAGGGAAAAGGCAGCCGCGCGGCCTTCCTCGATGATCTTGGCCGCCGCGGCTTTGGCCGCGGCTTCCATGACGATCTTTTGGGCTTCCGCGGGGCGTACCTTGTCGGCTAGGAGCTGGAGCTTGACCTGCTCGATGCGCGCCCGCTGGACTTCGAGTTCACCCCGCGCCCTGGCCACCTGAGCCGTCACGGTGGATTTCTCCTCGGCGATCATCGCCTCCTTTTTCGTCTGAGCATCGATGATGCGCCGCTTGGCCTCGGCCTTGGCGACCTCGATCTCGGCGTTGATTCGGGCGATGGATTTCTCCTGGGTATTCTGGGCGTCCCGGACGGTGGCCAGTGCCTTATTCTCCGCTTCGGCCACGCGAGACTTCATCTCGAGCTCCGCGGATTGCTTCCGACCGATGGAATCGAGATAAGCTACATCGTCCGAGACGTTCTGAATCTTGAGGTTGTCGAGATCGAGGCCGAGGCTCCGCATGTCGCGATCAGCTTCGTGGACAAGGTTCTTCTGGAACAACACCCGGTTCTGGTTGACCTCTTCGGGGGTGAGGGTTGCCAGGACGCCACGGAGGTTACCCTCGAGGGTTTCCTGGGCGATCTTCATGATCTGGTTGCGGCTCTTGCCCAGAAATCGCTCAATGGCATTGCCGATGAGGGGCTCACCACTGGCGATCTTGATGTTGGCGACGCCCAGGACGTGGAGGGGAATCCCGCCCTTGGCGTAAGCATCTTTGACCTGGAGCTCGATGATCATGTTGGTCAGGTCCAGCTTATCGACGACTTCCGTCAGCGGATTGCGGATCGTTCGACCACCGTGGACGATGCGGTAGCCTCTTTGCTTTCCTTCCACGGTTCGCTTTGATCCGGAAACGACCAACGCCTCGTTAGGTCCGCAGATGTAAAGCAATTTCCTGAGGTTGACGACAATAGCCAGGATGCCGATGACCACAATAATGGTAATAGCGCCAATTCCTTCGAACATGGTGACTTCCTCCTCAGGCCTGTGCCGTTTCTTGCGTGATTTGGGCGGCCGCCACAAGGGCTGCGGCATCGTGTCTGATCCTGCCAGAAAGCGCACCGGCGATATCGACGCCCAGTGTTGAGCAGATCTCCTGGAGCACCGAGCTCACGATGGCGGGATAGGTCCGGACGTAATTGCCCACGGTGGACCCATCTCCCGAGTCGATGAGCGAGACTTCGCCCACGTCCAACTGCGTGGCGGCCTCGGCGACGCTGCCAAGAATCTTGTCGATGCGCTGGAGGACAAACATTTCCATGGCCTGGTCACCGCAATCCTTCCAAGCATCGGTGAGCATGGAGAGAGAAGCTGCCATGGCCCGACCGTTTTCAGCCACTGGGGCTGCTTCTCCGGCTGCCAGGAGCTTTCGTGCCTTCAGTTCCATCTGTGCGGGGATGACGCGTTCGGCCTCGTAACGGAGCTGCGCCAGCTCCGCACGGATACCCTGGAGCTCTTTTTCCGCCTGTGCTCGGGCCTCTTGCGCGGCCATTTCGGCACGTTCCTCTTCGGAGCGCGCCTTGGCATCGAGCTCGGCCTTGATCTGGCGCAGCTCGTTTTGGCTGCGCTTGATGGCGGCCGATGCCTTTTCCTTGGCGACGCCGCCACGGCCCAGAGCCTCAGCCTCAGCCTTTTCCGCTGCTCGGGCGGCATCGGATTCGGCGACTTCCGCTTCCTTATGGATAACGGCGATCTGCTGGCGACCGATGTTGTCCAGGTAGCTCACGTCATCGGCGACGTGCTGGATTTTGAGGGTATCGAGCTGGAGTCCCAGCTTCTGGAGGTCGTTGATGGCCTCCTTGGCAAGGCTGTCGGCGAATTTGAGCCTGTCTTCGTTCACCTCTTCCGGCGTCATCTCGGCTAGCACGCCACGAAGATGCCCTTCCAGTGTCTCCTTGGCAACCCTCGCGATCTCGCTGCGCCCGCGACCCAGAAACCGCTCCACGGCGTTGTTGATGAACTTCGGGTCAGAAGAAACCTTGATGTTTGCGATGGCCTTGAGGGAGAGGGGAATCCCCCCCTCGGAGTAGGCGCCGTCGATGCTCATGGATACGGAGATGAGAGTCATGTCCATCCGATCGACATGCTCGATAATCGGCTTGCGGAACGTCCAACCGCCTGTGACGATGCGGATGCCGGTGTCTCCCGTTGCGACGTCCTTGTTCGCGCCACCCGAAATGATCAGAATCTCATTGGGACGACAGATGTAGATGAAGTTCTTGAGGGCAATGAGCAGGGCAAATAGCCCGCCCGCAAGCATGATGACCAGGATTCCTAGAACATTTTCCATCTTCGTGTCAGCTCCTTTTTGGCATTTGAGTCCGGAATCGGAGAAGAGGACGCTGGCTTCCGTTGTGGTCCGAGGTGTGCGTGGCTGTCTGGTCTCCTGTTGTGGAGGCCTCCCGAAGGTCTGGAAACCACTTCAGGATTTTCCTTTAAAGTCCCTTTGCCTCCTGTGGTTGGTGACTCGCAAGACATCTCCGTCGATGCCGTACACCAAAATGGGTTGACCGATATCGATTGGCTTTGGATCCTCCGTTCTTGCCGTCATGTCAATGAGTTGACCGCGAATCGTGATGCGCACTTTCCCCAGCTCCCCAGGCTCCAGTGGAAGAAGGGCCTTGCCTTCCGATCCGATGTAGTCCCGGACCTTGACAGAGGAATCCACCACCTGCCTCCGAAGTCTCTGGATAATGGCTGCCGCTCCGTAGCCCAATGCTCCACCAGTCCCCAACGCGGCTGTAAAGATCGCGGTTTGGCTCGCCCAAAGGGCCGTGAGCACCGTGCCTGTTAGGCCAAAGAAGGCCGAGAAGAAGGTCCAAAATCGCAGAGAGACAAAGGGCAGCCAGAGGTCCGACGCGGCATGGAGCATCAGATCCTGATCATGGTGGACAGGAACCAAGGCACCGGCGTCGTGATCTCCGTCGAAATCAGCATCCATGTCAACATCGAGATCGCCGTCGAAATCGGCATCCAGATCGGCATCCAGATCGGCATCGAAACCTCCGTCAATCCCAACGTCCACGTGGAGATCGAGGTCGGTGCCTACGTCCGCATCCATCTCGACATCACTGTCGTGGTGACCCAGCAGCGTCGAGGCCGCTACGAAGCCGCCACCGGCGATGAGGCAGACAACATAAACCGTCAGCATCTTGTCTCCTTCGCGACTCGGTTCGGGAATAGCGTCTTGCTCCCAAAGCTCCCAAAGGGCCTGCCGCCCCAGGCTAAGCGGAGTTCCCCGAACTGTCAAGTCGCTTGGCTCTTTTTATAGAGTTAAAACCCCGGTTGGTCACGCAAAAGAAAACCCGCCCCTTTCGCATGGCGGGATTTCCCGGGGTGAGATCGACGACCAAAGCCCGGTCTTAACGACGATGCGCCGCCGCGAACGAGTCGAACGTCTCTTCGGTGGTGTACCGGTATTCAAAGCCAGTTTCTGATTTGAGGCGCTGATTGTCCACTAGCCAGGGGTAGATGATGTAGTGGAGCATGCCCGGAGGCGCCTCGGTGATCATCTTGAGACCCAGCCCCCAACCAAGGATCAGAATGGCCTGGAGCATGGTCACCGGAAGCCTGATGACGGTGCGGCCCAGCTTCTTGGCCATCGTGTCGATGTCCAGAAAACCGTCTCCCGCAAGGTTGTAGGGACCGGCCGGACCTTCGTGCAGCAGGAGCGCCAACGCCCGAGCAACATCGTCCTCATGCACGAATTGACCCATGGGACTGTGGTTCCTGCCCGCGATCACCACGGGCTTCGTCAGGTAGCGGGAGATGTAGTTTTGGATCGTCGGCCCCAGCACCACCACGGGCCGGACAATCTTCACACAGATCCCCTCGTCGCGAAGCGAATTGAAGAGCGCCTCCTGCCGCACTTTGTCCCGAGCATAGGCAAACTCGACGTTGCCCCGCAGCGGATGCTCTTCGGTCAAGAGCTCGGGATTGTCCGGATGCGCGCCATACGCAACCGACGAGGTGAGGCCAATGACCGTCGGTACCTTGTGCTTGCGGACGGCCCGGATGAAGTTTGCCGTGCCCCCCAGATTGATCCGCTCTTGCAGCGCCTCGTCACTCATGGGGTTCAGAACAAAGGCCAGATGAATCGCCGCATCGACTCCAGAGCAAAGCTGATCAAAGGGGATGGTCACGTCCTGGTGGACATGGTGAAGCTTGGCAGGCGCTCCCTTCGGTGGAACAATATCGAGGCCGAGGATCGTCTCAACCTTTGGATCTTCCGCAAGCAGCCGAATCACTCGTTGCCCGATATATCCCGAGCTGCCTGTCACAAGGACTCTCATTCTAGTCTCCTGGTGAGATGTTTGGGGCCCCATTCCAACCCGAGCCTCCCCCAGCGCACTCCGCTTGTCAAGACTCCATCCCCTTTCTGCACGAGGCATTTTAGCCGAATTCGCGGCCACAAGCCTGGCGAGCCGTTCAGTTCAATGGCTTCCTTGGGTTGCGTTCCGGTCGCGTCACTCGCAGCCGCTCCCGCCGCTCCCCTTTCCGCCCAAAACCCGGACTCTGGCCGCCTGGATTTGGCGGCCCAGAACGCTACCGCAGGCTGACGTAGACGCTCTTCGTTTCCGTGTACTGCTCCAGGGCCGCTTCTCCCAACTCTCGCCCGAAGCCGCTCTCCTTGAATCCACCAAATGGCATGGCCGGGTCGTAGAAGTTGTACGCGTTGATCCAAATCGTTCCCGCGCGAAGAGCCTGTGCCGCCCGATGGGCTTTCTTGATGTCCCGCGTCCAGACCGCCGCCGCAAGTCCATAACGGGTCTGGTTCGCCTGTTCCAGAGCCTCCTCCAGAGAACCAACCCGAATGGCCGCCAAAACCGGCCCAAAGATCTCTTCCTGGGCGATGCGCATCTCGTTTCGGACTTCCGTAAAAAGCGTTGGGCGGTGGAAGAAGCCACGGCCAGAGCCCACACTCGCCCGTTCTCCACCGTAGGCTAGATGGGCGCCTTCTTCCTTCCCAACACCCACATATTTCATGACCCTCTCCAGCTGGGCTTGGCTGTTGATGGCGCCCATCCGAGTTGCTTCGTGGAGCGGGTCGGCCGGCTCGAAACGGGGAAGCCTGGAGGTAATGGCTTCTACGAAACGATCATAGATCGAGTCCTCCAGGAACAAGCGGCTTCCCGCGGCGCAAACTTCGCCCTTCCCGTAAAACAAGCCGTTGATGGCGCCGCGAACCGCCGCGTCAAAATCGGCGTCAGCCAAGACGATGTTCGGACTCTTTCCGCCAAGTTCCAGGCTGACTCGCTTGAACGTGTCGGCCGCGGTTCGGGCGATCCGCCGGCCCACCTCACCACTTCCCGTAAAGGCGATCTTGTCCACACCGGGATGCCTGACAAGCGCGGCACCCGCAACCTCACCGGCCCCCGTGAGAATGTTGAGGCAGCCTGGAGGCAGACCCGCTTCCAGGGCGATTTCACCCAGCTTGAGCGTCGTGAGGCTTGCGGTCTCCGCGGGCTTGATCACCACCGTATTGCCGCAGCAAAGCGCCGGTGCAATCTTCCAGCTCGACAGCAGAAGCGGAAAGTTCCAGGCCGTGATCGCCCCCACAACGCCCACCGGCTCCCGGAGCGTGTAGGAGAGAAAAGGGCCGTCCGTGGGAATCGTCTTGCCGCAGACCTTGTCGGTCCAACCGGCATAATAGCGGAACACATTGGCCACGGACGGGATATCGACGTACTTGCTTTCGAAGATCGGCTTGCCATTGTCCAGCGTTTCCAGGGTCGCCAGCTCGTCCCGATACTTGCCGTCCACCAGATCGCCGATTTTCCACAAGATCCGACCCCGTTGGCGGGCTGTCAGCTTGCGCCAGGCCTTGCTTTCCAGAGCCTGCCGTGCCGCGGAAACCGCACGATCCACATCCTCGGGGCCCGCGGCGGCAAGCGATGCCAGCTCCACTTCCGTCGAAGGGCTCAGGGTCGTCAGGCGCTGGCCGTCGTCGGCTTCAACCCATTCACCGCCGATCAAGAGTCGTTGAGGGGGAAGCGGTATGATGATCATGTGGCGATCTCCGTCGTGGGAAGGAAAAAACGGCGGCACGCGACGAGCAACAAAAATCTAACCGAAGCCAATGAGCTTCCAAACAATCCAAACCTGTGTCGCTTCAAACTTGGTTAGGCTGCTGGAGGGGAAGTGTCAACACCGGCACCAATGCAAGGGGAAGCCATCCCGTTCATCTCACGGCTCGTGACGAAGCAGGCTTGGGCGCGGCTCCGCAAGGACCGAGGAATCCGTGCAACCAGCCTAATCCGCACGTTCCAGGAGCGTGACATCACCATAACTGTAAAAACGATAGCCTTTTGCCATGGCTTCGCCGTAGGCATCAAGAATTCGCCGGCGGCCAGCCAAGGCGCATACCAGCAAGAGCAGGCTGGAACGCGGCAAATGGAAATTGCTGATCAAAAGATCGACGACCCGGAAACGGTGCCCTGGAACGATGGTCAAATCGGCAGCGCCGGCAAGGCAAGGAGAGATCCCGCCGGCGGCGCTTTCCAAAGCGCGGCAGGTTGTCGTTCCCACGGCCACGATCCGCCGTCCGTCCCGCTTGGCCCGCTCGACGGCAGTCCAGGTGTCCGAGGGAATGGAGTAGCTTTCCGCCTCCACCCGGTGCTCCCCAATTTGCGGCGTCTTCACCGGTTCGAACGTTCCCGGTCCCACCAACAGAGTCAGCTCCCGCCATTCGATCTTCTTTTCCCGGAGAAACTCCACCAGCGACGGTGTGAAATGCAATCCGGCTGTTGGCGCCGCGACGGCGCCATCCGCAGTGGCGTAGACCGTCTGATACCTTTCCCGGTCCACCGGCTGATCCACCGCCTCGCCCCGCTTCTTCCGCTGTGCGATGACGTAGGGTGGCAGCGGCATTTGCCCCAATCGCTCCAACTGCTCAAATGCCTTCGCCGCCATCTTGAGCGTACAGCGGCCTTCGTCTTGGCGGAGGACCGTCGCTTGAAGCGACTCTCCAAAGCAGAGGGTTTCCCCGGGTTTCACTTTTCGGGCAGGGCGGCAGAGAGCTTCCACCAGGCCTTTCCGGGGGGCGTGAAGAAGGAGCAGCTCCACTCGCCCTCCAGTTTTTTCCCGCCGTGCCTCCAGACGCCACGGCCGAACCCGGGCGTTGTTGGCGATGAGCAGGTCTCCAGGCCGCAAATAGCTCCCGACCGAGTCGAAGGTCGTGTGGACGACGCCACCCTTCGCGGGAAGGAACAGCAGCCTCGCGGCTTCCCTCTGTTTGCGGGGGTGCGTGGCGATCTGCCTCGGTGGCAGATGGAAGTCGTAGGCGTCGAGAGTTGCGGCGGTTTCGATGGCGGGGTATCTTTCGTGCATGCCAGAGATTCTACAAGTAGCCGACGCAGGTGTCACCATGTTGTTCGTGGTTTTCGGGACTTGGGCACTCTTCTACCTGCCTGGCCCCCAGTCGCTCCGGTTGCTCCGGAGGCTGTCCCCCCCCGCCCGGCGGCTCCTGTTTCGGGCTACAGGCTGCTTGTTCTGCACGTGGGGCTTCGCGCGTTTTTTCGGCTCCCTGGCTGGATGGCTTGCCTTTCGCTAAAGGAGCGGTCTTCTCCGGTTAACCTGGGAGGGATATTTCCAGGTTGTTGGCTCCATCTTTCGCCACCAGCGTATTCGCTTTGTGGAGCGCCCCTTTCGAGGATCCGGCATCGGTCCACCAGCCATGGAGAATATCGTAGGTCATTTTGCCCTGGCCGATGTAGGCATTGTTGACATCCGTGATCTCTAATTCTCCGCGATCCGATGGCTTGAGGGTCTTGATGATGTTGAACACGCTGAAATCATAAAAGTAGATCCCGATGACCGCGTAGCTCGTTGGCGGATCGGCTGGTTTTTCGATAATTCGCGTAATCCGATCACCCTCGATGACCGGGCAGCCGAAACGCCGGGGATCGGAAACGGGATGCAGCAAAATCTTGGCGCCTGATTCTTGCTGGAGGAACTTCTTGGTGGCCTCGATAATGTTGCCCTGGATAATGTTGTCGCCCAGCATCACCACAATCGGTTGGCCATCGGCAAAGGTCTCGGCTAGGCCCAAGGCCTCGGCAATGCCGCCGTTGCCCTCCTGGTAGGCGTAGTTCAGGTGCTTGAGTCCAAAATCTCGGCCATTCCTCAAGAGCTTGAGGAAATCTCCGGCGCTGTTGCCTCCCGTCACCACCAAAATGTCTTCAATCCCCCCGTTGACCAGAGTCTCGATGGGGTGAAAGATCATCGGCTTATCGTAGACGGGCAGCAGGTGCTTGTTCGTGACCCGTGTCAAGGGGAAGAGTCGCGTGCCCAGGCCACCGGCCAAGATGACGCCCTTCAGGTGGTTGACCTCTTTCACTGGAATGCTCCCTTTGGTTGGCCAAATAGAAGAAATAAACTAGGGGGCCGCTGGCTCCTCGGCTGGCAGGCGAGCAGTTGGCTCCGCTGGCGCCTCGGTTCCCACGAGTCGGATGCCCTCCTCCACCCGGCCCAGCTCGCTCAAGCAGACTCCTGCCTCCGGGGAAACGATCTGAACCTCCGAGTCCGTCGTGGAGTTTCCTCCCAAGGCGTTGAGCTTCCGCCCAAGGTCGAGAATGCTCCCCAGTGAGCCAATCCCGAGATCGACCACGGACCAATAGAGCTTGCAGTCGTTGACGCCGGCCAAAGTCGTCATCCTAAAGTACAGGAGCCAAGAATCCTCGCCTGGAGCTGCAAAGTTCACCGCGACGATGGCCTCGAGTTGGATGCTTTCCGAAAGAGGAACGGGATACTTTTGGGGAATGGCGAAGGATGGCAGGGAGGCCGCATCCCTCACATCCACCTGCACGTCACTGACACGGGGATCCCAGTGTCCTTCTCTTATCGCGTCTTGGAGGTTTGTCGCCAGAAGCGAGCGCAAATCCTGCTCCGAGAGGGTCAACTCCGCGGAGCGCCCGAAAAGGCCAGGCTTGATCTGGGATGTGAAGTCACCGACGCGCTTCTCTCCCAGAGGGACCTCGGAACGAGTGTAACCCGAAGGAGGCTCCATGCCCTTCTGGACGACCCAGAAAGCAAGCACCGCCAAAGCTACCGCCACCATAAGAAGTATCAAGCAACAGCAACAGTTAACAAGACAACAAGCCTTCTTCATTTTGGCGAACTCCCAACTGCGGCAGTGCCCAAAAATCGGTCGCGGGACGTTTCAAGGGCATGATGATTGTCCATGGCTTTGCTCTCTTAGTGTTGCGGTCCACTGGCGGCGCCGGCAATCCGTCCGCCGCCACTCGCCCTTCATGGCCTTGGGTCTGCCCAGAGCCCTCAAAACGTAACACAAGCCAACAGTCCGACCGGTGCCGGCGGCGAGGGCATCGGGAAAAACAGAGTTCAGGGGCCGCGGGAGCTTCGTTGTAAGAGTTCCGGCAAAAACCGCTTCCAGATCCCGCTGAGTGCGCGGAGCACCCAAGCGTGACTCCAGAAATTACAAGATATCCGAGGGGTGTTTGTCGTGTCAATATGGTTTCAAGAGAGCGCGGACATTCCCGGCCAACCAGAACCTTGGGATGGTGTTTTCAAAAAAATCCCGGAAACTCGGCCTTCACAGGCCGCACCAGCGGCGTGTCCCCCTTGGCGCTGAACCAAGTGTCGCCGGTTTTCATGTAGATGGCCAGGTTCGAGCTGGGGTAGGCGGCGGGGTCGGTCCAAGGGGCCGGCTGGCTGAAAGTCACGAGGACCGTCTCGCCGAAGCCGATGTTGCCGGGGATTTCCGAAAGGATGCCCTCTTTCAGCACCGAGCCGCCAAGACTGTGGATCCGGTACCCCAAACGGGTCTCGCCCGGTTTCCAGGTAAGCTCCCCATCGTTCCGAAGCTCGAGGCTCCAAAGGCGGCCCGTGCCGTCGGATCTTGCGGAAACGATAGTGAAATCATGGTCCCGGAATCCCGGCCTCTGGCGCTTGAGCTGCCGGAGTGCCTCGATGTAGGTATCGGGTCGGACCGGCTGGGTGGGGCTGAACTGGAGCCAGTCTGACATGTCGGCGATACCGGAGCCTTCATAAAGCTCGTTCCACGTCTCCACCAGAATGAGATCCGAATCGGGGTGGACGCCGTGATGAGGCCAGTTGGCCAGGGGCTCCGTCAGCAGATACTCGTTCTTGAAAAAGGCCGCCGGGTCGGGATCGAGGGACTGTTCCCCCCGGGCGTTGTGGACCAGGTTCCGTCTGCGGTGACGCCCAGTGGTGGTGCCCCGCAGCAGCCGATCATCGTAGCCGGGGCCCACGGCGCTGACGATGTAGCCGTTCTTCTCCTCCCAGATGGAATGGAACGCCGCGGCACCCCAGTTGTACTGCGCGTCGGCGGCGGTGCTCTCCTTCAAAGCCGGTGCTTCGTGGAACCAGCTCGATTCCAACACCAGGAACGGCTCCACCCCGAACTCCTGCTGGAAACGCTCCTTCACTGTTTTCCAAAGCTCTGGAGCCACCTCCAGGCTGAAGAAGGAGGGCCGGGTCCCGTCCTGGATCGTGCTGCTGGCCACCCAGACGATGATGAGGGGGCGGCCCCCTTCTTCCACCGGCAACCCGTTGTGCGTGGCCCAGATGGAGCGAGGAACCACACGGTAAAACCGGGCGATCTTATCCGAAAAATAGGTCCAAAGCCGGATGTCACCCAGATTCATCGCCGGCGTGGGCTGGAAAAGACGCCCCAAATCCCAGTTCCATTGCGCCACCTGCGACGTCGTATCGTCGAACATCCCGATCTTGATGTCCGAGCCCAGCAGCCCAATCGCCTGGGCAAGAAGCGCCACCGCGCGAGTATCGAACCAGGCCTTGGTCGGGTGATCGCCCCAATAGACGGGGAAAACGTCATCGATCCCGGCCCGCTTCATCCGCTGGAGCTCGTCCACATACCACGCCAGGTTCCGGGAACTGTAACGGAGGCCCGGCTGCGTCATACTCACCGGGTGGTAGACGAATTTCCGGTAGTTACAGTCTTCAGCCGGCCCGAACGGATAGGGGTAGTCGTAGTTGGGGCGCGGGTTGACTTGGCAGTCGTGCCAGAAAAAAAGATAGGTTCCCACCCGTGCTTTCACCGTCTCCGAAGGATCCGGAGGTGAGTTTTTGGTTCCACAGTTCTGCAAAAGAAGCGGTATCCCCAAAAGAAAAAACGCGAGCCTGCAGGCCCGGTGACCAGCTCGAAACGATGGATGTTTCCGCATGGTGGATCGTCTTTCCCAAGAATCCAAGGGTTGTTGTTGAAAGGGGAAGAGGTACCGAGGCTGGGTATCCACGCAAGGCGGGACAAAGTTGGAAATAAAAGGAAAACGCGCAGCGCACAAAAATGTGGGCTGGGATCCCGTTGCCCTTCGTTGCAACGGGAAGGTGAGCGAACTCCCTGGTGGGTGCAGGGCGAAGTCCTGCCAGGGGACCGGGGACGGAGTCCCCGGACGACCTTCGAGTCACGCAAACGTGACCCGCCGAGCGGAGCGCGGCGCTCCCCGATGCCAAGTTTTTTTTCCGCGACCCATTGTCCCGCTTTGCGTGGATACCCGCCGAGGTTCTTTCGCGGTCGCGACCGCGGACCTTGGTGTCCCTGGCATCCCGGAGGCTGATGAGAGCACCGGATTGGGGAAAGAGTCGGTGCGGCGCTTCCGGTGGCGTCCGCTGCGGATCGGTTAGGGGAATCCACTTAAAGTCCCCGGATGACGGCGCAGCGGGGCGAGCGCAAGCGACCGCCAAGCTGTCCCGCCTTAGGTGGGTACCCGCTTTCATGGGCTTTTTCGGGCGGATTCCAGCTCCCGGATGCGTGCCATCAGGCGTTCTTCTTTGGCTTCCGCCCGCTCTCTTTCACTCCGCGCAGCTTGCTCGGCGGCTTCGGCGCGTTCTTTTTCGGCTTCGGCGCGTTCTTTTTCGGCTTCGGCGCGTTCTTTTTCGGCTTCGGCGCGTTCTTTTTCGGCTTCGGCGCG
>JAJRTK010000124.1 GCA_024278345.1 bacterium
AGCGGCGCTCCCAGCGGAGGTCCGGAGGCGGAGCCTCCGCCAGGTTCCAGGGCTGGAAGCCCTGGGGCTGGGCCCGAAGTTCACTGGGTGGCCGAAACGATGACCAAGGCCGACTCGGACCATGGTGAAACTGTAATGCAGAGTGCAGTCCAGGGCCCCGCCGCACGAGACGGGGTCAAGGGCGAGGCCTATTTCCATGGCCCCGTCGAGGCGCTGCGCCGTGCCGACACCCTGGATGTCGTAGGAACGGGTGCTCACGCATCCAGAGTCCGGGTCAGCTTCCGTGACAAGCCCAGTGAGGCGCACTGCGTCATCGGCGATGGTTCCACTGAACTCGTTCTTTTCTTCGTCCGTTGCGGAAACCCGATCTCCGCTTTGCGTGATGGTCAGCTTGAAGGTTTCTATCTGACCGTTGTTGAGATCGCAATCGTTGCCAACGAGAGTCATGGTGACTTGCCAGGTTCCCGCCAGATCCAGAAGATCTTCGCCGCCACTGCAGCTTGAGAGCGAAAGAAGGAGGATGAGTACCGCGAGGAGCCCCAGTTTGCGCATGATCCCGTCCTTGAAAAGGTCGAGGCGCTTCCTTGCTTACCGAACTTCTGGGAAACGCCTCGCACCTCGCCGGCCAACTAGCTGACTTTGGCCATCTTGAACTGGAAAGTAATGGTGCATTCAAAGCCGTTGAGCGGCTCACAGCCGGAGTCAGCCAGTTTCACTTTCACCGAGGCCGTTCCGTTGACCAATGTTTCCGATGCGGTGCCTTCGGCATCCCAGGAAAGCGTGATCGTGCAGGCGGGGTAATTATCCAGGTTTCCACCCTGTGTGCCATCAAAAGCCAAAGTGTTGCCTTTGACCGTGCCGGTGAAGTTGAGTTGTTCTCCTCCAGCACCGGTGATAACGACTTTGCCACCAGTTTGGGTGATGATGATCGGCAAGGTTCCCACAGGATCATCGATGGGAAACCCGCAGTCGCTTTTAAAGTTGGAAGCGGACAGCGTCCAAGTACCGGTCAAATCAACCGTCGGTTCGTCGTTGCCGCCCCCGCCGCAGCCGGCACCGAGGATGACGAAGAAGGCGAGCAGGTTTGCTAAAGCTGTCTTGCGACACATGGCTTTCCTCCAGTAGGGTTTGAAAACATAGGATGGGCTTCCATGAAACTGATGTCAAGCCCACCCCGCCATCGAGGCGCCAATGGCCAGTCGGGGGTATCCACGCAAGGCGGGACATTCCCGGGACTGTGGAATCGCAAGCGTCCGGGCAACGCCTCGCTATCGCTCGGCGGGTCACGCCGTGCGTTATCCGAAGGTGCTCCGGGGATTCCATCCCCTGGCAGGGTTTCGCCCTGCACCCACCCGGGAGCGTGCTCATCTTCCCGTTGCAACGAAGGGCAACGGGATCCCAGCCCACGTTTTTGTACGCTGCGCGTCTTTTTTGGGTTTTGTGGCGTGTCCCGGCTTAGGTGGATACCCCCAGTCGGTTTTGCATCCGGGGGGCTCAACTCAGTGGATCCCTACCTGTCCGCATGCTTTCGTTCTTGGAAGGTGAAGTGAGTGGTCTGCAGCACGCAAGAGACAAGCGGTGGATCTCGTTCCCGGCGAACTTCTTCTCTGGTGCTGGTGCTCGTGGGGCCCACGGCCGCGGGAAAGACGGAGCTTTCCATCGATCTTGCCGAGACCTTCGGCTTCGAAATCGTCGGCGCCGACAGCCGGCAGGTCTACCAGCGACTGGATATCGGCACGGCGAAACCCGGACCTTCAGAACGGAGCCGTGTGGTGCATCACTTGGTGGACTTTGTGTTGCCCACGGAGGATTATCAGGCGTTTCGCTACCAGCAGGACTTTCGGAGAGTCCTGGCCCATCTGGAACAGCGAGGCCGAACGCCGTTGGTCGTCGGTGGGACGGGGCTCTACTTACGCGCTGGCATTGAGGGGTTGAGTCCGGGGATTCCGTCGGCGCCGGTGATTCGGGAAGCGTTGCGCCAGGAGCTCGCGCGCAAGGGGCCTGAAGTTTTGCACCGGCGCTTGGCCAAACTCGATTCCAAGGCGGCCGATGGCCTCTCTCCAAGGGATAAGGTACGGATCGTGCGAATGCTGGAGATCTGTCTTGCCACGGGGATGTCCGCCACGGCTTACCTGGAGGCCCACCCGCCAGAGCCCATTGAATCTCGGGTGGAATACCTGGGCCTGGATTGGTCTCGCCGGAAGCTCTATGACAGGATCGACCGGCGGGCTGATCAGTTGTTGAAAGGCGGATGGATCGAAGAGGTGGAAGAACTCATGAAACTCGGCCTGAACCCGGAATCCAGGGCAATGCAAAGTCTTGGCTACGCTGAAATCGTCTGTTATCTGAAAGGGGAATTGGATCGGCGGGAGCTGCTGGATAAGATTCAGCGGCGGACGCGCCGTTATGCCAAAAGGCAGCTCACGTGGTTTCGAGCTCTCCCCGTCACCTGGCTGGACGGTGGTCACGGCGATCTGGTGGAGCGCGCTCGGGTTTGGGTCCGGGCCCGTCAAGAGGAGGCTGGCTTGCCGTGAAGGGAAAAGCGTGGAAAGGCAAGAGAGGGAGAGCGGTGGCCTGGCGGTTGGTGGGCAAGCCCGGTGCGTTGGTGTTTGCGCTGCTATGCTTGGGGGCTTGCCGCACCGTGCCTCGCCCCACGACCCTTGCCTCGGATTCGGCGGCGCTGGTGGTAGGGAGGTGCCGGGGATTGATCTCGGCGTTGCGGCTTTCTGATGCCGAGGACTGTTGCCGGGATCTTTTGGCGCGGGAACCGGTGAAAGCGGAGAGCCTCTTGGTCTGTAGTGAGCTGGACAGGCGGCTTCACCGTTCCGGGGAGACCTTGGATAAACTGGCTCGTGCTGTCGGTCTTGATGCTTCCAGGGAGGTTTGGGAGCTTTACCTTGCGGCCCGCCGAAATCAATTGGACGAAGTTCGCGCCCGGGCAGTTTCCCTTGCTGAAAACGGTCGGCATCGGGAAGCCGGGTCGTTGTTGGAGTCGAATCCCGAGGCACTCTCTGATTCTGACTGGATTTGTTTCCTGGCGGAACAGTGGCGGCGCATGGGTGATTTGGAGAAGGCTAGAAGAGTTCTCGATAGCCTGCCGGTTCGCCAGGGCCCGACCTTCCCTCTTCGGTCGATATCTGATGGGACGTGGCGGGAATGCCAGATTAGAGGTCTTGGGCGGATTGCCCTGGATCTGGGGGCGCCAGAGGAAGCACGGGCACTTTCAGCCAGGCTGGAAGAGATGGGCTATCAACCCCTACCTCTGCCGGCGCAGGCGGCTGTAACACCCCTCGTTGACGTGATGCTTGCCCGGGACGTCTTGACGAGAGGAGAGTTGGCGGCACTCTTCGCGGAGGTTTTGATCCCCTCTTCGGAACCGGCGGGCCCTTCCGAGCTCCTTTTCGACGTGGCACGGAATCCGTTTCGGGAGGCGATCCTTCGAGCCGTGGCCCAGGGATGGATGCGAGCGGGGTCCGGGGGTGTTTTTTGGCCGGACCGAGTTGTGAGCCGGTTGGAGTTGGGGCGGATCGCGGGGAATCTCGTTCACCTCAAACCAGTTTTCGGGCCCAGGTTGCCTCTCAATTTGGAGATCCCGTGGGCATTTCAAGGACAGGACCAGCAAGCTGTTTCTGGTGGGACAGAGGGAAGGTCTCATTCGCTTCGTGGTGGGGGAATGGCACCGATTCCTTCGGCGCCCCGGTGGGCCTTTGGGTTCCCGGAGTTGAAGGGTCTCTGGGGGCACCTTCCATTTGCTGGAGCCCAAGGCCCGTTGGATTTGATCCGGCCTGCGTCTGGCCAAGAGATCGTGGGGCTGCTTGCGGCATTGCCACGTCTTGTGGCGCAGTGGCGCCGGGTGCCTGGCGGGCAGCCGCTGGAATCTCCCGGCCTCCCGATCTATCCTGGCGCGATGCCAACCGAGGCGCCTTCTGAAGGCGTCAAATGAGCTTGTCAAGCTGTCATGGACATAGCGAAAGGAAAGGTCATGGACTACATCCTCGCCATCGATCAGGGAACCACTGGCTCCACCGTGCTGGTATTTGATAGCCAGGGTGGGCTCCGCGGACGAGGTTACTCGGAATTCAGCCAGCATTACCCCGAGCCCGGTTGGGTCGAGCACGATGCCACTGAGATATGGGAGACCACCCACGGCGTTGTGGGTCAGGCATTGGAAGATGCCCGTATACAGGCCTCCGATCTTGCCGCCGTGGGCATCACGAACCAGCGAGAAACAACGGTGTTATGGGATCGCGCCACGGGCGAGCCGGTCCACCGTGCCATCGTCTGGCAGGATCGAAGGACTGCCGCCATCTGCCGGCGCCTCAAGGCGGAGGGACTTGAAGAGGAGTTCAAAAAGCGCACCGGCCTCCTTCTGGATCCCTATTTTTCCGGGACCAAGATAGCCTGGCTGCTGGAGCGTGATTCCTCGCTGGCCTCCCGGGCGGAGAAGGGGGAGATTCTCTTTGGGACCATCGACTCCTGGCTCCTCTACAAGCTCACAGGTGGCGCGGTCCATGCCACGGAACCGACGAATGCTTCGCGGACGCTTCTCTATTCCCTGGAACTTCGGGACTGGGACCCGGAGCTTTGCCAGTGGCTGGGCGTTTCTCCCAAGATGCTGCCCAAACTGGTACCTTCGTCGGGAGTCATGGGCATGACGGCACCGTCGAGTTTCTTCGGGGCCGAAGTCCCCATCGCCGGGATCGCGGGCGATCAGCAGGCGGCTCTCTTCGGGCAGCTCTGTCTGACCCCGGGAAGCCAGAAGAACACCTATGGCACCGGTTGCTTTCTGCTCTGCAATACTGGAGACAGCCTGGTTCGCTCCAGCGCCGGGCTTTTGACAACCATGGCGGTGAGCGAATCGGGGAAGAGCACCTATGCTCTGGAGGGATCAATTTTTATCGCCGGGGCCGCGGTCCAGTGGCTGCGGGATGGCCTGGGTCTCATTGCCTCGGCCCACGAAACCGAGGCTCTTGCCAAGAGCGTCGAGAGCACGGACGGAGTCTATCTTGTTCCCGCCTTCGTCGGGCTTGGCGCTCCCCATTGGGATCCGGATGCCCGAGGAGTCCTGGTGGGCCTGACTCGGGGAACCACGCGGAACCACCTGATTCGTGCCACCCTTGAGTCTATTGCCCTCCAAACCTACGACCTGATGCAGGCCATCGCCGGAGATCTTCCGGACTCGATGCGGACCGGGATCTCCTGGTTGGGGGTCGATGGAGGGGCGTCGAAGAACGATTTCCTCATGCAGTTCCAGGCCGACATCTTGGGGATCGAGCTTCGCAGGCCGAAGATCTCCGAGACGACGGCGGCAGGCGCCGCTTATCTTGCTGGTCTGGGGGCTGGCGTCTGGGCCTCGGCGGACGAGCTTCGCTCCTTTGTCTCCGTAGACCGGACCTTCGAGCCCAGCATGGAAGAGGCGCGGCGCCAGGAGATTTTGGCGGGTTGGAAAAAAGCCGTTTCAACGGCGCTTTTTCGCCCGTGATTCAGGCTGGGCCAAGGGGGGGATGGCCTTGGCCGTCGCCGCCGTCAACTCTTTTTCTGGAAGGCCGGGTGTTGGAACCCGCAGTCGCGGCAGCTCTTGCGCCGGAAATGGCTCGGCTCCCTGGGGAGAAGGCAGCGAACACAGGTGTTCTCGTACCGGCCTTGAAGGGCACGGTTGACCAGGTCTTCAAGGCAATCGACGAAGCGCGGATGGAAGCCGATGGCATCGGTTCTCTCGAAGATATCAATCCCGAGTCCTCGGGCGAGCTTACCGTAGAGCAAGTCAATTTCGTAGAGTGACTCAAGGTGTTCCGATACGAAGCTCAAGGGAATCACCAAAAGTTGTTTGCAGCCCGTGGCGGCCAGCCTTTCGATTTCGTTGTCGGTGGAGGGGCTGAGCCAGCGGACCGGCCCGACGCGGCTTTGATAGGAGAGGGAGAAGGGACCGGTCCAGCCCAGCCTGGCCAGCAGTGTGCGGACGTTTTGCTGGATCTGAGCTTGATAGGGATCTCCCTTGCGGATGAAGGAGATGGGAAGGCCGTGGGCCGAAAAGAGAAGATGGGTCGGATTCTCGGAGCCGCGCAGGCTCTGGAGTTTTGACCGGATCCTCTCCGTCAAGGCGTCGAGAAATCCGGGATGCTCGTGCCATGCGGGAATGAAAAGCGTACGGAGCCGGGCGTTTCGGGACCGGATTGCTCGGGAAAGGCTGTTAAAAATCGATCCGGTGGTTGCCAGGGAGTAGTGAGGAAAAAGGGCCAGGCAAACAAGGGTGTCGATTCCTTTCGAAAGGATGGAATCGAGGACTTCATCGATTCCGGGAGGTGTATAGGCCATGGCAACAAAGACGGGGTTCCCGGAACCAAGGCGCTGGGCAAGAAGCCCGGCCAACTTCTGGCTGTCCTGGACCAGTGTGGAGCCACCACCGATCTGCCGGTACTGCTCTTCCACCATGGGGCTTCGCCGGCGACTGATATACCGCGCCAAGCGCCTTCGAATGGGGCCGGGAAAAGGCAGAATGACCGGATCGGAGAAAAGGTTCTCCATAAATGGCCGCACTTCCGCCAGACTCGCGGGGCCTCCGAAGTTCATGAGCAGAACGGCCGATGAGGTCATGGTGGTCCCTTCCCGGAGAGCCGTTCAGCCTGCCCTTGGGAGTGGCGGAGAGCTCGGCACTCTCCCAAACCTGCGCTCCCTTGACTGATAGTCCACGAGAGCCTCTTCCAGCATGTCCGCCTCGTAATCGATCAAGCTCCAAGAAGCCAGGCAAAGCTCAGCGTAGGCTTGTTGCCACAGCATGGCGTCCCCAACACGGGATCGAGAATCCAACAAAAGCATGAGATCCGGATCGGGTTGGTCTCGAGTCTCCAAGGTTCGGCTGATCAACTGAGAATCAATGGCGGAAAGGGATAGCCTGCCCGCCGCCACGGCTCTGGCGATTTCGCGGGCCGCCAAGACAAGCTCGGCGCGGGAGCGGTAGTCAAGGGCAAGATTCAGCCTCAATCCGCGATTGTTCCTGGTTTTCTCTTCCAAGAACCACAGAGCCGTGGGAATGAGCTCCCGGCGCTGGAACGCCTGGCCCGATAAAAGAGTCACCCGCACGCCAGCTCCATGAAGCCAACCCCCATGTTGGACTGCAAACTCTTCAAACAGGCCAATGGCTTCCGGGCTGGGATCAGGACAGAGGGTAACGATCTCAAGATCCATGTGAATGGCGTCGCCAGTCAGTTTTCGAAGGGCGGTAAGACCAGGTTGGGCTTGTTTGTCCCCATCCCTTGGAGTGCTCGCCGGCGGCTTGACCGCGAAGCGAATCGCAATGTGCCGAGGGAGCCTGTACGGATCGATCCTGGCTGTCAGGGCGGGCCTTGGTCGCCTTTCCTCTGGTGCTGCCACTTTGGCCTCCAACCATTTCTGCGGGTGAACCCCGGTCACCGGTCTGCTTCAACCTGTCGCGTCGCCGTTTCGAAGTCGGTACAGCGATTCGCCCACAGCGGGCGACAGCAGAGCGGGAATGGGGTAAACTAGGGTTGTTGAGCCGGGACTTTAGACCGGCAACCCAACAAAGATCCAGTGTGGGTCAGTTTTCACGGTTTGCGGAATGGCAACTTTGTAGCACAAAGTTAAGTTGAAAACAATCTTTTAAAATGCGCAAAAAGCAGGCCAATCTCGGGTACGGCCAGATGAGCGTTCTGCCTCCGAATTCACATTTTGTGACCTGTAGCCAATTGCGACGATTTGTGTCAATTCACACACAGCCCCGGGCGGAGCCATCCTTGGCACCACCCATGACCACTTCCGACGACCAACAAGGCCGGCGGGTCGTTTCCGCGCGGGACTCAGGTGCGCCGGAACGACGGAGAAGATCATGTTCATTCCTGTGGGGGACCATCCCAATCCCCGGGGCATTCCCTACGTCAACTGGTTGCTCATCGGTCTGAACGTCGGGATTTACTTTTTCGTGTCCTGGCCTTTGTTGTCGCGAGCGGCGGATCTCTACGATCCGGCGACCGTGGCCTATCTTGAGGCGATGAGTCGTGCCCTCGGGGTTCCCGCGCGAGCACTGGCTCGTCAGGTCACGGCCTATGACGTTTTTGTCTTCCAGCACGGTTACATTCCGGCGTCGCCTTCGCTCATCGACCTCTTTAGCTCCATGTTCCTTCATGCGGGTTTCTTGCATCTTGCCGGCAACATGCTTTTTCTCTGGATCTATGGCGACAACGTGGAGCATCGCCTTGGTCGCGTTGGCTATTTGGTGTGCTACTTGGCGACAGGCGTTGCCGCCACCGTGGGGCACGCGTTTTTTTCTGGCGGTTCCACACTGCCGCTTATTGGGGCCTCGGGGGCGATTAGTGGCGTGTTGGGCTTTTATTTTGTCTGGTTCCCTCGGAACACGGTCAAGGTTCTTCTTATCCTCTTTCCTTTTTTTGTCAACGTGATTGAGCTGCCCGCTCGTTGGGTCCTGGGTTTCTACCTTGTTCTTGACAATCTGCTGCCCCTTGCTTTTTCCGGTGGCGGAGGAACAGGCGTCGCCTACGGGGCTCACATTGGCGGTTTTCTGGGGGGCGTTGCCTTGGCGGTTCTTGTGAGCCGATTGAAAGCGGAGCGGACGGCTCAGCGGTTCGCGCCAAGAATGGCGGCGGGAATTGGCACGGTTGATGCCGTCACCGAAGCTCTTGGCCAAGGGAAATGGGGAGAAGCGGCCCAACGGTATTTGCGGATGTCCAGGGCTGAGCTTGCGCGGATTCCGGCGCGGACGGCACTGGAGATTGCCCGCTGGCTGGAAAAGGAAGTCTCCTTCGCGGTAGCCAAAGTCGCCTACCGCCGATTGATCGGCAGCCATCCCCGGGGGCCGCATTTAGCGGAAGCCTACTTGGGGCTCGGCCTGTCCCACCTTCGGGCTGGTGATTCTACGACTGCGTACCAGCATTTGTTGACCGCCCTGGATCTCGATCCATCCCCGCGGGAGCGTGAGATCATCATGGAAGCTCTGGCCACCATTGCCCAATGGCAGAGGCGGCGCCGGAGTTTTTACTGATTCGGAAGGGGTATCCACCTAAGCCGGGACACGCACCAAAACCAAGAAAAGACGCGGAGCGTACAAAAACGTGGGCTGGGCTCCCGTTGCCCTTCGTTGCAACGGGAAGTTGAGGTAACTCCCTGGTGG
>JAJRTK010000125.1 GCA_024278345.1 bacterium
CTGGGAGCTTGCGCTGCGGCCCCTTGGGCCGCGTCTCGCTTACGCTCGGCATCAGACCCACGCCAGGGAGCCAGCTCCCTGGACCCACATCTTTGTGCGCTGCGCGCTTTTTTCGGGTGGCCGGTACCATGACCGAGGCCCTCCTTCCACTGGAGTGGCCTCGGTCAGTCGGTGGCCGCTTTAGCGTCTCTCACCGTGGAGATTCTATACGAAAAATTGATGAAATGCTATGCTCATTCCGTGTTTTCGGGTTTCGGGTATCCAGGCAAGGCGGGACAATGGCTCGGGAAAAAACTTGGCTTCGGATAACGCCGCGCTCGGGACCTATCAAATCCCCGTGTTTTTGCTTTACACTCCGCGGCGCCGCCCTGGTGGCACCGGCATCTTTCCGGTGGCGGGCTGGACGGGATTCACGGAATTGAACGGTGGGTTCCTTTCGTGCGTGGACTTGTCAACCGGATCTGATAGGTCCCCCGCGCTCCGCTCGGCGGGTCACGTTTGCGTGACTCGGCGGTGGTCCGGGGATTCCGGCCGCGGCCCTGTGGGCCGCGTCTCGCTCCGCTCGGCATCCGGCCCCTGGCAGGGCTTCCACCCACCAGGCCCGGCTTAGGTGGATACCCTGTAGGACCTATGGAAAGGCGAGTGACGACGGGCGGATTGCCGTCGGCGCGAGCGGAACGCAACCCAAGAAAGAAGAGTGTTTTTTTGCTGATTCATGCTCCGCGGAAGCCACGGCACGCGGTTTCAGGTGTGGAGGTTGATTCGGCGGAAGGAGAGACCGGTGTATTCGGCTGGCAAGGTTCTTGCGCAGCGTTTCGTGATCGTCCAGCCTCTGCCCTTGGTTGGCCGGGGCGAGCTGTATCGATGCCACGACCGAGAGCTGCGGCGGGAACTCATGCTCAAGGTTCTCCCGCTGCCGGCGAAGCTGGGGCCGGGCATGTTCCGTGCCTTTGCGGTTTTTGCGCGACAAGCCAAGAAGCTGGAAGCGCCGGAGCTCATCCGGGTCTTGTACGGACTTCGGGCAGGAGGCGAGCTCTTGCTGGCGCTGGAACCCGCAACGGGAATCACATTATCCACACGGCTTCAGCAAAGCGGGTCGCTGCCGCTGGAAGAGGCCGTGGAATTGGGGCGAGGACTTCTGAACGCCCTGGACAAGCTTCACGAAGCCGACATCTTTCACGGCGTTCTGACCCCCGATTGCCTCTTGCTACACAAGAATGGGATCAAGCTGTTCGACTACGGGTTGGAAGAGATCCTGGGCGGTGCCCAAAACGGTGCGGAGGACCATGAACCCGCGGGCAGGCGGATCGACTGGAGGGCCGACATCTTCGGATTTGGTCTGGTTCTGTACCAGGCATTGACAGGGTATTCCCCTTTCAAGGCCGTGGCTGGCCCACCGGTTCCGGCGGGCCCCAAAGTCCGGTACGTGCCGATCCGGGAGCGGATGCCCGATCTATCGCTGGCCGTGGAAGGGCTGTTGACGCGGATTTGCGCCCCCCAGTCCGGCGGGTCGATTCCGACTCTCCGGGAGGTGCGGAGGGCCTATGACGAGCTTTTTCCCAAAGCGGACAAGGCTGTTTTCCTGGTGAGCAAAGGACGTGACGAGCAGATCCAGCTCCAGGGGTCGGGGCAAGAATCGATCCTGAAACTTGCCTCCCGAAATGTCCGGCCGGACTGGGAACCGGGAATGGCGCTTCGTTTTCAGGATCGGATCTACCGTCTTGATGATGTCAGCAGGCCCGTCGATCCGACGTTTCGGGTGGAGTATTCGTTCCGGCCGTGGCCCCCGGACGAGATCGTGCGAAAGGTTGTCAGTTACAAGGAAGATGGCTTGCTTGCGGAATTCCATGGCCCCGGCGCGGCTCTCCAGTTGAGACCGGAGACCGCTAAAGACCTGGATGAGCTGCCTCGCGGGCGGAAAGTCACCACGCAGGTGGGGAGCGACAAGTTGATCCTGATGGAGGATCGCGTCTTCGTGGAAACCTCCACCGAAATGCCCGATTGGAAGGCGACGCGCTACCGTCGGACGGCGGTGGTGATTCAGGGAGTTCCGTACGAGGTGGACAAGGTTTCCAAGCTTTCCGGCGCCCGGTACCGCTACCGGTTGTTGCCCTGGTCCGGAGGAGAGCTGGACATCCCCAGGAAAACAATCCATTACGATATTCACTACGTGACTCGGCGGGACAAGCTCCAGCGGGAGTTGACCTTCAGGACTGGAGCCGGCAGCCGGCTGCGGTTTCTTGGTGTGCTCTTGGGTTTCTTGCCCTCCCGTTGGAAAGCCCGGCTTCAAGAACAATACGGTCTCAACCCGGAATCCATGACGCGGCTTTCCATCTACATGGAGGGCTTTTTGGCCCTGAGCGCGGCAGTGCTCTCCATCATCGAGGCTTTCGGCGGGGCTCTCGGGTCGGCCATGGGAGGAGGAGCCTCTTCTGGCAACGGCTTTTTCATGCTTCTTCTCATCTCGATTCTTTTTGCCGTCGATGCGGGAATGCGGTACGGCTCCGTCTTCGATGAACGCGGGTGCCCTGGCTTCTTGGAGTGGGTCACCTTCTGGAGGCGTCAACCGTGACCTGCCCGTGGAGAACCTAGCCAGGGAGTTCTTCGTTGAAACACCCAAACCGATGAAGGGACCTATCAGATCCGGTTGACAACATCACCGCTGGGGCGGGCCTCCTTCCCGGCTC
>JAJRTK010000126.1 GCA_024278345.1 bacterium
AACCCTTTGTCTTCTTCGTGTTGCGTTCCGCTCCCATCGGTCGCCATCCGACGCCCGCTGCTCGCCATTATCGCCGCCTTCGCTCCATTGCCCTAGGGCTGGAGCACCACCGAAAACTACGCCCCGCCAGGATCGGGACCTATCAGATCCGGTTGACAACTTCACCGCTGGGGCAGGCCTCCTTCCCGGCTCCGTGCAGCCCGGAGGGCGCTACACCGGCAAGATGCCGGTGCCACCGTTTCGGCGAAGAAAATTATAAAGCAAAAACACGACAATTTGATAGGTCCCCCAAGGATCGTTCCACCCGCGGGCAAAGGAAACGCAAATGTTGGACAAGGAGTCGGGAGTCCGGTATGTAAAGACCTTCCCTGCCGGGAAGAAGTCCGCCCGCCATCGAATTCCAAGCCCCTTTGGCGAAGTGTTTGCGGATCGCTTTGGAACCTGCCTTTTGTCTTTCCTCGGACCGACGTCGCGTCGCTGCACGGGAGCCATCGTCATGGATAAACGCCACCCTTCGGGAACGATTTTGGACATCTTCGGCAAGAATACCTTCAACCGCGGCGCCATGCGGGAGAAGCTGCCGAAAACCGTCTTCGAATCCCTTCTTGGCACCATCGAACGAGGAGAACCCATCGATCCAGATATCGTGCCGGCCGTTGCCCACGGCATGAAGGAATGGGCCATGGAACGGGGCGCCACTCACTATTGCCACTGGTTCCAGCCCATGACGGGATCCACGGCGGAAAAACACGATGCCTTTCTTGCCTTCGATTCAGAGCAAAACCCCATGGAAAGGTTCTCCGGCTCCCAGCTCATCCAGGGCGAGCCCGACGCTTCGAGCTTCCCATCGGGCGGCATGCGGACCACCTTCGAGGCCCGGGGATATACGGCCTGGGATCCCAGCAGCCCTGCCTTCATCATGGAAGGCCCCCACGGCGCCACTCTCTGTATCCCGTCGATCTTCCTGAGCTACCACGGCGGCCCCCTGGACAAGAAAACGCCTCTTCTCCGATCCGTGGAGGCCTTGAGCAAGGCCGCGGTGCGGATGCTCCGCCTTCTGGGCCGGGAAACCTCCCGCGTCGTTCCCCAGGCCGGCTGCGAGCAGGAGTATTTCCTGGTGGATGGCAAGCTCTACGAACGGCGGCCCGACCTCATGGTGGCAGGGCGAACCCTCCTTGGCGCCGCCCCCCCCAAAGGCCAGCAGATGGAAGACCACTACTTCGGGTCCATTCCGCCGCGGATCCTTCATTTCATGCAGGACGCTGAACGGGAGCTCTACAAGCTCGGGGTTCCCGCCAAAACCCGCCACAACGAAGTGGCGCCCCACCAATTCGAGCTTGCGCCCATCTACGAGGATGTCAACCTGGCCGCCGATCACAACCAACTGGTCATGGAGTTCCTCAAGAAAGTTGCCGCTCGCCATGGCCTCGCCCTCCTTCTCCACGAAAAACCCTTTGCCGGAATCAATGGGAGCGGCAAGCACAACAACTGGTCTCTCACCGACGCCGAAGGAAACAACCTTTTCGAGCCCGGTTCCACACCCCACGAGAACCTCCAGTTCCTAATCTTCCTTGTGGCCGCCCTCAAAGCCGTTTCCAAAAGGGCCGCACTCCTCCGCTGTTCCATCGCCAGCGCCGGAAACGATCTACGCCTTGGCGCCAACGAAGCACCGCCAGCGATCATTTCCGTCTTCCTGGGAGAACAGCTCAGTGCTATCCTCGACCACCTTGAAAGCGGCCAACCCAACGGAGAGACCGCCCGGGAAAGCATCGACCTCGGCATCTCGAAGATCCCCCTGATCTCCAGAGACAATACTGATCGCAACCGAACCTCTCCCTTCGCCTTTACGGGCAATAAATTCGAGTTCCGCGCTGTCCCCTCTTCCATGTCCATCTCCATTCCTCACACCGTCCTGGCCACCGCCATGGCCGAAGCCCTCGACGAAATGTCCGGCAAATTGGAGAAGGCCCTCGAAAACACGGAAAACCGGGATCACGCCATCCTTTCGCTCTTGCGCGCGGAGATCGCCGCCACCAGAAAAATCCGCTTCGAGGGCGACAACTACAGCGACCAGTGGCTCCAGGAAGCCGAAAGACGCGGCCTCCCCAATCTCCCCGACACCCCACGGGCCATGAAGCTCTGGATCGATGGAAGCACCAAGGAGCTGTTCCAGCGGTACGGCGTGTTCGATGAAACCGATCTCCACTCCCGTTACCAGATCAAGCTGGAACAGTATGTCAAGCAAATCGAGATCGAAGCGGCGCTGGTGGTCGATCTCGTGGAGCAGGACATTCTTGGCGCTTGTTTTGAGCAGCAATCAAGAACGGCCCAGTCCATCGCCCATCTGGCGGTCGTCACCGAAAGCCCCCATCTCGCCGTGCAGAAGGAATACCTGGACCGCTATTCCCGCCTCCTCTCCGATCTCATCACAAAGGTCGGCCACCTGAAGCGGCTCCGCGACGAGATCCGGGAAGAACCCGACCTCGAAAAGAAGGGAAGCCGCACCTCCACGGATCTCTTGGGAGCCATGGAAGAAGTGCGCAAGACCGCCGATGCCCTGGAGCTCCAAACCGACTCCAAGCGCTGGCCTCTGCCTTCTTACCTGGAGCTCCTCTTCCAGCACTAGCCCCTCCTGTGTTGCGTTCCGCTCGGGCTGCTCGCAGCCGCTCCCATCCCTCGCCCGGTTCACCGCGGAATCGAGCAAGAAACCCCCGTTCTTCCTTCTCTAAAGTCCCCTTGGACGCCCCGTAACCCGAACTGCTCCCCATGACGGTCTCCCGTTGAGGCCATGGCGCAAAACCGCCATGGAACACAGGGAGATTCCGGGCACTGCAGTTGCTTTCCTCACCTTCTTGATCCATACTCGCTTGCCGCAAGGCCTAGGCAAAGCAAAAGGAGTCACAGATGGCGCGAAGATTCGGACGAGGCTTTTCGAAACGCAAAGCGGAGTCCCTGAAAAATATCAATTACAAGAACACCGAGCTTCTGCTCCGCTTCATCACGGAGCGTGGAAAGATTTTGCCCAGGCGATTCTCCGGGGTCTCGGCGAAGGACCAGAGGGCGCTTTCCAGAGCGATCCGCAGGGCTCGCAATCTGGGGATGCTTCCTTTCGTGGGCGAGTAGGTTTTCCGGCAAGCAGCCGGCGCCCGGCCATGGCACTCGCTCAGCGCCCCCACACACAACCGGCCAGCCGCCGAAAAAAGCTTGAACCGCGTAAGACGGGGCAACCATGGCGGCAAAGCTCTTCTTCGCTGAATGACTTCACGCCGGAAGCTCTGAGGCCCGTGGCCCATGCAAGGGCGGGAACGGGGTTTTTTATGTGGTTCCCCGTTGTGCTGGAAGTGGAGTGATCACTGGCCACGGCCACCGCCGCTCCCAAGGAGAGTCGGCGAAGCATCGCCCCCAGGTGGGCGTCGATGGTTTCCAGATAGGCTGCCTTGGCGGCGGGCTTCCGATCATGCCCCAGGATGTCGGTGGCCTTGACGTGAAGGAGAACGACATCGAGATCGCCACGGCCCAGATAGTGGAGGGCTGTCTCAAACTTCTTGCCTAGATCGGTATCGACGTTCGCGGTAAATTCCGACCGCGTAAAGGTGGAGATGCCCACCAGGCGAGAGACGCCCAGAACGGTCCTGTCCGCCGCGATACAGAGAGAGCGGAGCCCATATTTCTCTCGGAACGTGGGAAGCTCGATGTGTTGGCCGGGCTGCCGGACAAGAATCCCGCTGGCCGGTACGAGGCCGGCTTGACGACGTTCCACGTTCACGGGGTGATCCCGGAGGATCTCCCCGGCACAGGCGATGGCCTTTCGGAGTTTCGATGCAGTGAAGGCTGCGGCCCTGGACTCATCGAGAGGACCGACGGGAAGGGGGAAGGTTTTGCTGCCTTGAAGGCTCATGGGATCGTTACCCGAAATGGCGGGGGAGAGCCCGGGTCCACGAAGAAGGATGGCAAGGCGATGTTCGGTGGCGCTTCGGACTCGGAGTGTGATGCCGTCACCAAGATTCAGGTGATCCAGGGACTTGGCCAACTCGAGGGTGCCACGGCGGATCCGACCGGCACGCCGGTCGAGGATCTCTTGCTCTTCGGTGATCGTGGCAAAGTTTCCACGAAGAGCGACGTCTCCATCCTCCAAGGAAAGACCTGCTCCGGCGGCTTCCACGGGGCCTCGTCGCGGAATGCCGTGCCAGGGATCGAGGCCGAGGAGCGCGAACTGGCCAATATGTGTGGCAGCAGTGCCTTCTTGGTCCCGAAGATCGAGAAGGTAGGCTTCTCCTTCCCGGGCCAGTTTGTCCAGGTGTGGTGTTCTGGCGCAGGCCAGTGGGGTCCTGTTTCCGAGCTCGGAGGAAGGTTCATCTCCGAGTCCGTCGAGGATCAGGTAGAAGAGACGTGCCGGGGGACTGGGGCTCACGAGCCTCGCTCCTCCTTCTTGCGAACGCGGTGGATGGCATCGGTGATCATGCGGAGAAGATCGCTCGCCGCCTCGTCGAAATTGTTGTTCTCCAAGATCGGAACATCGTGTTGATCGGCCAGATCCAAGATATGCTCCTGGATCTTAAGAATATCGTCAATCGAGGCTATGGCCTGTTCGGTCCGCCGAGACCGGGTTGTTTTTTTTCGTTGCAGAAATCGGCCCATGAGGGTTTTAGGATCGAATGTCGCGATGATCACGGGGATCACCGTCGCGCGATCCCCGAAGCGCATGGCCGCGCTCATGGGCGGCAAAACATGTACTCCCTCCACGATCAGGTGGAAACTCTCCACCACCGCCCGCCGGATGCTGGCTTCAATGCCCACCTCCACGCGCATGACCTGCTCCCGATACCCTTCGATGACCGGATCGGTGAGAGCGGTGGTGGCCCGATAAGCGTAAGATGAGGAATGGATCGACGGCAGGATCTCCTTGGACAACAACCGGCGCATGATCTCCCGGATCAGATCCGTGGACGCAATTTTCCGGATTCCCAGCCGGTAGGCGATCTCCGTGGCCAGGGTCGATTTCCCGCAACCCGTGGCCCCGCCAATGAGCACGATGATGGGGCGGTTCCGATCCTCGATCTGGAGCATGGCGTCGTACCGCCGAAGAACCCCTTTCCCGTGACGCTCTTCCACGATTTCCCGGACGAGCTCGTCGTGAACACGCCAGTCGATGGGCCGCGTCGGGATGGCGTTCAAGCGGTTCCAGACTTCCTGGGCTGTCTCATACGCCTGACGTGGATCGAGCCCGGTAGCTGCCAGCCTTTGGCTCAGAAGTCCCCGGGAAAAAGGCACGGCATTCCCGTCGTGAAGCACCAAAGGCGGATCATTCTCGTGAGCTTTGGCATCGGCGTCCAGAAGCTTTTCCAAGGCGCTTTGCCCAAGCTCCTTGGCCACCACCTTGTGAAGAACCTCCTGGAGCTTGTCCGCCGTGACTTCTTCTTCCTCCGCCAGCCGGTCCCGCACCAGGTTCGCCACGGAGTACGCCTCGTCGAATCCCAGCCCCCGTTTGAGGAGCGAGTGAGTCAGCATTCCCCGCAAAAAGGGAATTCGGCCTTCGGGGCTCAAGACGTGGAGGCGTTGTTTTCGGCTCATGGATCTCAGCAGTGGAGGGCAAGTTCATGAAAGGCCAGAAAGAGGCTCATTGCCCCAAACCTCCCGAGGCGCCGCCCGAGACGACCCTCGACGGCAGCAATTGTTCAATGCACTGGCTGGAAACGACGCGGTAAGCTGGTTTGTAGCGTTCCCGGTATTCATCGCTGTGGTGAAGAGCTGGATAACCGTGACGGGACATTCTTGACACGAACCTCCGAAACCGGGAGCTCAAACGCTTGTTGCCAAGATCGGCTTTCCCCAAGGATTTCAGGATCTCCCCGAGCCGAGCCGGCGACGGATGGATGAACTTTGCCGTCTGGAGGAAACAGGTACCGAGGGCTTGGGCAGAGCCGCCAGCAGCCTTGAAGGGCCGGAGGTTGACCCGGACCAAGAGCCCGGTGGGATGGATCGGCTCGAAAAGGGGCTCGCTCTTGCTTGCCTCCACGGACTTGAGTTCGAGAGCAAGACGACCCAAAACCGCAGCCGAATCAGAAACGGCGTGCTCCGTCCCCATGACGCCCTGGTAGACCAGCTTGTAGATATCCTGCGCCCGAGTTTCGGGGCGCAGGTCGAGGTGTCGCCGGACAAGCTTGCTCCAGTCCGGTGTACCTTCTTTGGCAGCGGCTTCCCCAAAACCCACGCCGACACCTCCGAAAACAAGAAGGGTCAGCCCCAGTGCCACGACCCACCATGCCTCCGGCCTCCTACCTCCACAATCTCCGTGGAGAATGGGTGGAAGCGCCAATTTTCCGCTCCCATCGTGTAAAGAAGGTAGAACACTGCCGAGTTTCTGGATCTCCAAATCCTTCTGGCGCGTCTCAGTCAACATGTGGATCGAAGGGAGCGGCATTCCAAGATCTCCGGCGAGCCGATATCAACGGCACCAATAATGGCGCGGAATTTGCCCGTGTCCAAAGCGCGAGCGCTCGATACGGAAGTTGGTCCGATTTCCGAGGATCTTCCGCAAAGAACGCACCCGCCCTTGCTGGTAAGGAGTGTAAACTATAGCGATGGAACTCTTCGCGTTTTGAGGATCTTGCGCCCAGTGCCCGAGCTTGCGAGGCAGGTCACCCTGCAATCCGTCCCAGATTTCGATTCGATCCGCTTCGAGCTCACCGGCGTCCAGAGCATTTTCCAGGGCGGCGCCGCCCGTGCTATGGACCCGGAGAAGAATGCCGCCGCGCTCAAGTTTGCCCGTTTGGAGCAACTTGGCAGCGGCCTTCGACACCTCCCGCAGAAGCTCCCCAAAACTCTCGCCGCGAAAGGAAGACATCCAGTCACGTCCATTGGAACGGTGGCCCTGCGGAAGAACGAACAGGCTGTTGGGATGGCGAACTCCCCACTTCCGAATCTCCGCGGCGATCCCGCCTTGGGACAGTATTTCGTCGAGGCGGCCACCCTTGCCATGGAAGAAAAGAACAAGCTCCAAAGGCTTCGTCGGGTTGACCCGCGGGGGAACGTAGAGAGCCACCGGGCGACCGCCGTTGGCCGGGGAACGGAGCAGGGTATGCTGGCCCCCAAGATCGTGCAAGATTTGAGAAGCAGCGTTGGCAATGGCCGAAAGTCCTCCTCCCTGCCGACGGCTTCCCCCATGCCGCCGTGGCCGATTGGGGAAAACGGATCTTGGCGGCCTCCGCTGACGGGCGGGCCGATAACCATCCGAAGAATGTGCCGTCTCCCGCCCGGGTGCATCCGAGAAAGCTCTACTTTTCGCCGGGCTTCCGCTCAGAACAGGACCCTTGTCTGGTGCCGGGCGCGGTGAAGCGAAGGCATCCAGCCCGCTGGATCTGCCTGGTCTGGCTGAACCTGGTGGATGGACACCCATGGGAAGCTTCCTCGGTTTTGGCGTCACGTGCGACGACGCCCTGTGGAGAGGTGGCTCCCTCGCCGGAAGGAGATCCTCGCAGAATCGGGGTTGACACCCTCCCGGTCTCTCCCTCCTCCTTGGTGGGAACGCCAGTGCAGCCTAGTCACAATCTGGAGGAGAACTCCAGGCTGAGACCCAAGAGTCGTTCCCAATCACACAGGTATCCCACCACTTCAGTTCCCTAGAAAGTTAGTTTTGTTTACATTTAATCAAGGATGACAATCGTGGCCCGTGGTCAATTCTTCGGGCTTGCTTCCCTCGAGGCTTCCCTGCCTTTCCCCTCACTGTCGGGCGGCCTCGGTCATCGGTGGTATCCACGTAAGGCGGGACAGTTCGACGCTCTTATGCGCTCTGCTGGCGCCACGCGGTGCTCGGCGGTCGTCCGGGGACACCGTCCCCGGTCCCCTGGCAGGGCTTCGGGCCTCGGTCATGGTACCGGCCACGGTGCAGATTTCAGACGCCGCCCCAGGGCTTCCAGCCCTGGAACCCGGCGGAGGCTCTGCCTCCGGACCTCCGCTGGGAGCGCCGCTCCCAGACCCACGCCAGGGAGCCAGC
>JAJRTK010000127.1 GCA_024278345.1 bacterium
CTGGAACCCGGCGGAGGCTCCGCCTCCGGACCTCCGCTGGGAGCGCCGCTCCCAGACCCACGCCAGGGAGCCAGCTCCCTGGACCCACATCTTTGTGCGCTGCGCGCTTTTTTCGGGTGGCCGGTACCATGACCGAGGCCGACAACCCCAGCCTCTCGCTTTTTCCGACACTCGTTTCCTGAAGTCCACGCCGAAGGGCGGATTGGCGAGTCACCGAAGCGCACGTTGTCGGTGCCGCCGTTCTGGTCGATCTCCTTCATGAGCATGTCGGAGGCGGCGGTGGCGCAGGCTCGCTTGTTGTAGTCCTGCCCGAAGAGGTAGAGACGAGCCCGGGGGCGGTGCTCGCGGAGGTAGCTCTGGGCTTCGGCGAGCATCGCCGGTGCCGCGGGCCGGGGCGAGCAGTTTTCGCACGGTGACCGGAGTGGCCAGCAGGGCGTCGTCCATGAAGAGCAGGTTGACCATGAGCCGGATGACCTCACGCGGCGTGAAGTGATCGCTGGCGGTCTTGTTGGCCAGCTCGTTGAAACGCCGGGTCAGGTTCTCGAAGATGTTCGCCATGCCTGGCGGCACGGGGCGGTGAGGCACTTGTGGGGGGGGGAAGGCGCCTTTGGGGGCATCGAGACGAGACCCGGGGGCGGCGAGGTGTGAGTAGCGGGGCGCCGGATGGCGCCCGATGCGAACGGAACGTAACCATGAGAGAAACCATCGTTTTGCCTTGCCTCATCATGGGGGAAACCATGTTGCCGTGCGTCCGTCGCCGCGTCTTCCACGGTTGGCGGTGTCATCCTCCTGGAGCCTCGATGGCGGAAGTTTCCTCCAGCTCCTTGTTCATCGTCTCGGGAAGCAGCCAATAGATCAAAACGAGGGCAACCAGGGGAAAAAACGCCGTGGGTCTGATGGCGGCACCCCAGCTCCAGATCTCCGCTGCCGCGCCAATGATCAGGGGCGAAAAGACATATCCGGCCCGGCCCAAAAGATTATTCGACCAGGCGAAAGCATCTCCCCGGAGATCGGTGGGAAAGAGCTCGGTGGTGTAGGCGTTTAGAACAGGAAGCACGGCGCTCACCCCGAAGATCGCCACGGCGAGCCAAAAGGTGAGTGCCCATTGCGAATGGGCGTAATAGGCAAAGAAGACCCCTGCGGCCGTGGAGCTGAAAATCACCAACGCTCCCGGCCTCCGGCCGATGACGTCAAGAAGCTTTCCGGCGAAAAAGACCAACGGCATTGCCGCCAGCGATGCGATGGTCAAAGTCACCCCCACATCGGAATCCGTCAACCCCCGCTCGTTGACCGCGAACTCCTTCCAGAAGCTTACTGCCGTGTTGGAACAAGCGTAGGTCATGAACCAGATGGCCCCCATCTGCAACACGCGCTTTCGGTAGGGTGTCTTGAAAACCCACGCCATTGGGCGGGGCTTTGATTGCACGCCCACCTGCTCCTGGAACCGCCGGGTCTCCTTGAGACTCCTTCGGGCCACGGCAAGCAGGCAAAGGGGGACGATCCCCACGAAATAGACCGATCTCCATCCGAAAGTCGTCTGTAGCAAGAGCGGCGTCAGCCCCGCGCAGAGCACGGATCCCAGACTCGAAAAGGCCTGGAGCACGCCGATGACCATCCCCCGTTTCCGGGCGGGAAACTCCTCCGCCGCATAGACGGTGCTGACGACCCACTCACCGATGAGAAAAATCCGCCCCATGAACTGGAAGAAGGCGAACCAGTAAACATTGGGCGAGAGCCCCGTCAAAAACGTGCTGATGGTGTAGCCGGCAATGGTGATGGTCATGATCTTGCGCCGGCCCCAGCGATCCGCGCGGCGCACCAGAAGATAGGCGACCACCGTCCCGAAGTTCACAAACGCGAAGAGAAAGCCCGCCGACATCTTCGACAAACCAAAATCGTCCCGCAGGTTCGGGAGGATCTGCGCCAGGGCCAGAAAATCGTATCCCTCGAAAAAAGTGGCCACGCTAAGGAAGACGAACAGACGCTTTTGATAGGGTGTCAAGCGGTTTGAAGCCAACGGTTGGATCTCCGGCAAAAAACTCTATTCCATCACTTTCGGAACGATGAAAAACCCATTTTCAAAGCGGGGCGCGTTTCCGAAAAGCGCCTCTTTATCGTATTCCATTGGCTCTACTTTGTCCTCGCGGGTGACGCTTTTCAAGTCCAACGCATGGGCCGTGGGCTCGACACCGGACGTATCAGCTTCTCGAAGAATTTCCACGTATTCGAGAATTCTCCCTAGCTGGAGTGCCGTCTGGTTTAGGACCTCGGGATCGAGGTCCAAGTGCGCCAGATCCGCGATCTTTCGGGTCTCTTCCTTGGAAATCTTCAATCTTCACTCCTGAAGGTCAATAGCCTTTTGGCTTTCGGGCCGCCCAAGCCCCATGGGATGCGAGGTAAGCCCTCTCCTCTTTCTGTTGAGGTCCGCTCGCGGCAGCGGCAGTCCGTCCGCTGCCACTCGCCCGTCACCCCCTCAAGAGAACGCTCAACACCCTCAAAACAGCTCACCTCCAGATTCCCGTGGCAAGACCCGGTTTCTACCTTGGAAAGCTCCACATTCACCCTCCGCTATTCCGCCTTTTTAGAAGAGCTTGCCGGAGTCTTCGCTTCCGCCACAAGAGCAGCCAGACTCGGATCACGCCTTCCAAGACGATCCGGAAGCCCATTTTCGACTGGCCAGCCCGGCGATCGACGAAGAGGATCGGCGTCTCGTGGAGCTGAAACCCGGCCAGGTGGGCCCTGAACTTCGTCTCGATCTGGAAAGCATATCCTTCGCTTCGGATGGAGGCCAGTTCGATCGATTCCAGCACTTCTCTGCGCCAAGCGACGAAGCCGGCGGTCATATCGCGAACCGGCATCCCCAGAATCGAGCGAGCATAAAGACTGCCAAACTGGCTCAAAAACCGGCGGAATAGACTCCAATTGCCTGTCCCACCGCCCTTGACATACCGGCTCCCCACCACCGCGTCGAACCGCGCCAAAGCCCCCAAGAGCACCGGCAGGAGAGCCGGATCGTGGGAGAGATCGGCGTCCATTTCCACGAAAGCATCGTAATCCCGGGTCAAACCCCATTGGAAGCCCGCCAAATAGGCCGAGGCCAGGCCGAGTTTCCGGGGCCGCTCCAAAAGATGCACCTGATGCGGGCGGCGACGCATTTGGGCGGCAATCTTCTGGGAAGTTCCGTCGGTGCTGGCATCATCGACAAAAAGAAGGGAAACACCCGGAAGATGGCCGAAGATCCCCGCCATGAGCTCATCGATATTCTCGGCTTCCTGGTAGGTGGGAACAATCACCAATGGCCGACCGGGAGCAGACGGCGTCACGACGGGAATCCTTCTGGTGGACCCGTGGAGCCGCTTTCCTGCCGCATCCAGGTTCTGGATGGCGAGCCATCTTGGCAAAGCGGCCAGGCAGTCCATCTCGACGGCGGGGGCTCGGGCAGCATCGTCGGGTCCTCGGATTCCGGTCCGGCCACCAGCGGCGAGGGACGCGACCGCCCCTCCATGGGAAGAAGCGCCCGGGCCAAAAGTTGCCGAAGACAGGTGGTCAAATTTGCCTCGATAGAGGGGCGAGAATTGGCGATGAAAAGAAGTGATCTGCCCAGGCTCCCGTCGGCCGCGGGTTCCGATGGGCCCATGGAAAAGAGGTGGCGCCGCTCTTGCCGGGGCCATCCGTACTGCCGGGCTGCCTTACCGTAGCGCCGTAAGAACGCCTCCGCAAACATCGGCACGATCTTGTCTTCAAGGCGCAAATGGGTATCCTCCAGGAAGATGGCCAGATCGGGCCCCAGATCTTCGATCCGCCCAAGGAAGCTCTGGATCGATTCGATGGCGATATGCTTCGGTGGCGAGCTCTTGACCTCGACGTAGACCAGGCGGTTCTCCACCAGGCTGATCACATCGTAGTCGCCGCCGCTCGGGCCATTGGTGGCCCGGATTCCGTGGGCGGCGGGGCAGCCGAAGGCGTGGCGGAAAACCTGCGCGACGTACCATTCCAAAGTCTCTCCGAAAGATCGCACCGCCGGGGACTGTAACCGCCATTTCTCCTTGGCTATGGGCTCAATGATTCGCCAGCGAGCCAGCTCGGAACAGTAAAGGCGCGCCATTTCCACATCGATATATTGAGCCAGATCCACCGCCGAAAAGGCATGACGCCGCCGAATCACCTCCCGGAGGAAAAGGCGGAAAGCATAGCCGTGGCACCTTTGATAAAAGGCCTCGAGCTCGCCATCACTCAACCCGCCGGCGGGAAAAATGAGCTCCCGCGTCTCGTTGCCGCCATACCAGGCCAAGCCACGGCGCTTCAGGGCAAACCCGATAGCCCGGACATCCCGGGAGAGGTCGCCGGAAAAAGCTTGGCTCATGGCGGCCTCTCGAAACGGCGACTCCCGGATCGCCCCTGAACCCGAGCCAGCCTCCACGGGCCCACAAGGAGCAAAAGAAACACTGCCAACCACGGGGTTCCGCCAGTGGGAGAAGTTCTCATAAGTTGCGGAGAGGCGGAAGGCGTGGAGGTCGGTGTCCCGACGATTCCGGTCGCCGTCGGAGTGGGAGTCGGACTACCGGGCGGGATTACTTTCGTGGGCGTGGAGGTCCGGGATGCCGTCGGTGTCGCCGTCGGTGTCGGACTCGTCGGCGGAATCGCTTTCGTGGGCGTGGGGGTCCAGGATGCCGTCGGTGTCGCCGTTGGGGTTGGCGCTCCGGGCTCAAGGCAATTGTAGCAGACCAGGGCGAAGTCCTGGTCCGTGGTGTCCCCTTGGTTGGGCAGGCCGTCGGACGTGATGTTGGCGGCGACGACGCGGATGGTGAAATCGGCGGGGGAGGTGGGTCCCAGAAAAACAGCCTCGGTGTTGTTCTTCCCGTCGTGGGCCGTGGAGGGCCGAGACCACCCCTCGGCTCCGAAATCGTTTCCACAATAGGTGGCGGCGGCAGTCTCCACCAGAAGATCGAGGTCGTTGTTCCAGGCCGGCGTTGTTCCCCCCAGACCGTGGCCCGGCGCATCGGTCCAAACCAGCATCATGCGGACCGGTTTGGCGGGATCCGCAGCCTGAAGCTCCAAGGTCC